>DATLMC010000066.1:0-19472 GCA_035537435.1 Pyrinomonadaceae bacterium
CGCCGTCGCCTACGAGAACGTCGTCAACGGCGAGGTGCACCTCGCGATGGCGATGGGCGACGTGGCGACCGACGAGCCGGTGCTGGTGCGCGTCCACACCGAGAGCGTGACGGGCGACGTGTTCGGCTCGCTCCTCGACGATTCGGGGTTCCAGCTCCACACCGCCCTGGAGAAGATCGCGGCGGACGGGCGCGGCGTCGTCCTCTACCTGAAGCAGCGCGAGCACGGGCTCGACCTGATGCACCAGCTCAAGACCTACGCGGTGATGCAGGAGCGCGGGATCGACTTCCAGGAGGCGAGCGCGCAGACCGGCTACGGCGCGAACCGCGACTACGGCGTCGGCGCGCAGATCCTCCACGACCTCGGCTTGCGCCGCATCCTGCTTCTTTCGAACCACCCGCCGCGCGTCGCCGCGCTCGAAGGCTTCGGGCTGGAGGTGGTCGGCAACGTGCCGCTCGGCTCCCCGGCGAAGGAAACGTCGGACGCGCGGCGGTGAACGGTGAACGCGGGGCCGCCCGAAGTTCGTCCCGGAGTTTGTATTTACAGACCAACGTTCGCCGCCCGGCGTTCATCATTCATCGTTAGTCTCTTTCTCTCCTGGAGCATTCGGGTTTTCGAACGACAAAGAAGTCCGCGCTTAGGTCAGAAGGTTTATGCCTGTCGACGATCAAGAGGGGCGTCCCGGAGGAACATCCACGGGGGCGGGAGAGGGCGGGGCGGCGCGCGAAGAGTCTGCCGGCTCTCCCGCGCCTGAGCCCGCGCCGCGCCGCGGCTGGCGCCGTCGCTACGTCACGCGCCGCAACGCCGGGCTCGCCGCCGTCGCCATCGCCGCGGCGGTCGTCCTGCTCGTCGTCGTCGCCTTCCTGCTCTACCGCACGGGGCAGCTCGACAACCTCATCGAGCGCCAGATCAAAACCACACTCGCCGAGTACGGCGTCCGCGCCGAAATCCGCGGCTTCCGCGCCCGCCTGGGGCCGCGCACGGCGGAGCTGACCGGCGTCGACCTCTACGACGCGCGGACGGGCGAGAAGCTCGGCCACGTCGAGCGCATCTTCGCCACCGTGCGCGTCGAAGACATGTACGCGCTCCGCCTGCGCCGCGACGTTAACCTCGAATCGCTCGAACTCGACGCGCCGGAGCTGTGGGTCAAGTTCGACGACGAGGGGCGCTCCAACTTCGCCAACCTCCACCTGCCGCCGCCGCGCGAGAACCAGCGCATCGTCTTCTCCTACGCGACCGCCCGCATCGCCATCAAAAACGGCGTCGTCCACTACGGCGACGCGCGGCACGAGCTGTCGGGCGAGGCGCGCAACCTCCGCGCGCTGATTCAGCCCGACGACTTGAACGCGCCCGCCGCGAGCCGCATGAACCGCGTCGAGGTCGCGCTCGACAACTCGACGCTCACCTACGACGGCAGGCCCGCGCTCGACAACATCTCCGTCGATCTCAAGGCGCGCGTGGATCAGACGCGCGCCGAGATTCAGGACTTGACGTTGCGCTCGCCCGTCGCCGAGGCGCACCTCGTCGGCGCGCTGCCCGACTGGCGCAACCTTCGCTACGAGATGCAGATCACCTCGACCGTCGATCTCACGCAGGTCTCGAACACCTTTTTGACGGGCACGGCGCTGCGCGGCGCGGGCCGCTTCGAGGGCAAGGTCACGGGCGAGGGCGACAAGTATCAGATCGACGGTCAGGTCGCGTCGGACGCGCTCGCCGCCGGAAACATCAGGCTGAAGAATCTGAACGTCAACGCCAAAGCGTCGGGCGAGGGCACGGAGAGTTACAACGCGCAGGGCCAAGCCGTCGCCGAGCTGCTGACGGCGGGCGACTTCCAACTGAACCTCATGCAGGTGCGCGGCGGCGTGATGGGCTCCGGCACGGACTTCAAGTTCCTGGGCGACCTGCGCGCGGCCGCGGCGCGCAGCGGCGAGTCGTCAATCGCGAACCTGATTCTGGCGGACGCCGTCGCCGAGTACCGCGACGGCCTGCTCGACGCGGGCGCGAAGAGCGCGAGCGCGGCGGACGTGCGGGCGGCGGGCGCGCGGTTGAGCGGCGCGCAGGCTTCGGGCTTGCGCCTGAAGATGAAGGACGCCGGAAACTTCGACGCCTCGGCCGCGCGCGTCCAGACCGGCGCGATCACGTCGAAGGACACGAAGTTGAACGGCGTCTCGGCGTCGAACGTGACGGCGTCGGCGCGCGGGGGCGTGACGAAGGTCGAGACGAACGACGTGCGCGTCGCGGGCGGCGAGATCGCGGGCGCGAGGGTCGGCGCGGTCAACATCGCGGGCGTGCGCCTCTCGATCTACGAGAGTGGGCGCGTGGAAGGCACGACCGCAGACATCAACGCGGGCACGGTCGCCTTCAAGGGCAAGGTCGGGCGGGGCTACACCGAGGGGCGCGCGGATAACGTCCGACTCGCGCGCCCGGTCTTCGTCGTCGAGCCTTCGGGCCGCTACCGCGCGAGCGCCGATCTGAGCCTGGGCGGCGGCGTCCTCGGCGACGTGCCGCTCGGCGCGGCGCGCGCGGCCGTCGTCGCCACGAACAGCGAGATACAGCTCAACAACTTCACCGCCGACGCCTTCAAGGGGCGCGCGCGGGGCAGCGCCGTCATCAACATGGCGCGCGGCGCGTCGCGCGTCGACGCGACCTTCGAGGGGCTCGACGTGGGCGCGCTCGTCGCCGTCCTGACGGGCCGCGCCGTGCCCGTCACGGGCGCGGCGACCGGCTCCGCGAACCTGACCTTCCCCGGCGCCGAGTTCGCCCGCGCCACCGGGACGCTCGACGCGCGGCTCGCGGGCGAGACCGGCGACGACGTGAGCGGCCGCACGCCCGTCACCGGCGACATCGGCTTGCGCGCCAACGCCGGGCTCTTCACCGTGGAGCGCGCGAGCCTGCAAGCGGGTGCGAGCCGACTCGACGCGAAGGGTCAGTTCTCGCTCGAAGGCAACTCGAACCTGCAAGTCAACCTCGTCTCCGAAGACGCGGCGGAGCTTCAGCGCGTCGTCGTCGCGTCGAACCTCTCTCCGAAACTCGAAAACGCGCTGCACGACTACGGCGTCGACTTGGCCGGCCGCCTCGAATTTAACGGCACGCTCGGCGGCGCTCTGACCGACCCCGTCGTCAACGGCCGCGCCTCCCTCTCTTCACTCCTCGTCAACGGCCGCGACCTCGGCTCGCTCGCGGCGACGCTTGAGTCGGACGCCGCGGCGACGCGCGTCACCGAAGGGCGGCTCGCGGCGCGCGGCGGCGGCGCGGCGCAATTCACCGCGAACATCCCGCGCTCCGGGAAGGATAACGTCTCGCTCGAAGCCACGCTCGACCGCTTCGACATCGGCGGCATCATCGCGGCGCTGCCGCTTCCCAGCCTCGGCGGCGCGCAGGGCGCGGCGGGCGCGGAACTGGCCGCGGTCGGCCCCACATCGGGCCGCGTCAAGATCGACGGGCTGCCCGGCGCGATGTCGGGGAGCGCAGACCTGAGAGCCGGCCCCGGACAGATCAGGGGCGAGCCTTTCGAGGAGATCGTGGCGAAGGCGACCTTCGCCGGATCGAACGTCACCGTCGACACGCTCGACGCGCGTTTCCGTTCGGGGCGCGTCACGGGCACGGGTAAGTACAACACCGAAGACAAGGGCTTCGAGTTCAACGTGAAGGGCGCGGGCGTGCGCCTCGACGTGGTGCAGTCGCTCTTCGGCGTGGCGGCGCTCAGAAACGTCGGCGGCTCTTTCGACTTCACGGCGCAGGGCTCCGGGGTCGCGGGCAAGCCGCGCACCTACAGCGTGACGCTCGACGGCGCGGGGCGCGACGTGACGATCAACGGGCAGAGCGCGGGCACGCTCGCGCTCACCGGGCGCACCGAGAACGATCACGTCAAGCTGCAACTGACGACCGGCATCCTCGGCCAGCCGCAGGTCATCGCGGCTGACGTGAACCTCGCGGACGAGAGGATGACGACGACGATCAGGACGACGCTCGCGGGCGCCGACCTGACGCAGCTCTTCGCGACGCTCCTGCCCGGCGCGGGCGTGAAGCTTTCGGGTCGCGCCAACGGCACCCTCGAAGCGGCGGGGCCGCTCTTAGACGACGAGGGTAACTTCGACTTCAGCGCGCTCGCAGGGAAGGCGACCTTCAACCAGTTCACCATCCAGGTCGAAGACGTGCTGCTCGTCGCCGAAGACCCGCTCGTCGTCAAGTTCACGCCGAACGAATTGACGTTCGACCGGACGCGCTTCACAGGCCCGAACACGAACCTCGTCTTCGGCGGCACCGCCGCGCTCGGCGCGGGCGGGCGGCAGAACTTTTCCGTCGACGGCGACCTCAACCTGAGGGTCTTGAACGGCGTCTCGCGCAACAACTTCTTCGCGGGCGTCGCGCGGCTCGAAGCGCGCGTGACCGGCTCGTTCGAGGCCCCGCGCGTGACCGGCACGGCGACCGTCGCGGACGCGACCGTCTCGACGCTCGTCGAGGACGAGCGCCTGACCGTGCAGAACGTCAACGGCGCGATCCGCTTCACCGCCGACCGCGCCGAGGTGCAGAACCTGACGGGCACGCTCGGCGGCGGGCGCGTGCGCGTCTCCGGCGGCGCGCTGCTCGCCGGCTACCGCCCGACGCAGTTCCGCCTGAGCGTCGCGGGCGAGCAGATCACCGTGCCGTTCCCGCGCGACTTCCGCTCGACCGCCGACGCCGACCTCGTCGTGCAGGGCTCGCTCGGCGGGCTCACCGTCATCGGGGGCACGGTGAACCTGCGCCGCGCCGAATACACCGAGCCCATCGAGCTGACGGACTTCATCGACCGCCGCCGCGCGGCGACGATCACCGAAGGGGTCGGCGCGCCGGGCGGCGCCCTGGGCTCGAACGTGCGGGTCGACCTCCGGGTCGAGGGGCGCGACGCCCTCGTCGTGCGCAACAACCTGGCGGACGCCGTCGGCTCCGTCTCCCTGCAACTGCGCGGGCGGATCGAGGAGCCGATCATTTCGGGCCGCATCACCGTCACGCGCGGCACGATCAACTTCATACGCAACCAGCGCTACGAGCTGACGCGCGCCATCATCGACCTGCCGCCGAGCCAGGAGATCGATCCCGTCTTGAACGTGCAGGCGGAGTCCGAGATCAAGGGCTACCGCACCATCGTGCAGTTGACCGGCCCCCTCTCCCAGTTGACGGCGAACGTCCGCTCCGAGCCCGGCCTGCCGCAGGCCGACGTGATCGCGCTCATCACGACGGGCAACCTCTCGACGGGCGACGAGAGCCAGTCGGTGCTCTCGCAGACCGGCGTCGGCACGGCGGCGAGCCTGCTCACGGAGACCCTCATTAACGCGCCCGTGCAGCGCGCGACCGACAAGCTGTTCGGCTTGAACCGCTTCGAGCTCGATCCGCTGATCGCCGGCCGCGGCGGCGCGAGCCCGACCGCGCGGCTCACCGTCGGCCGCCAGATCAACCGCAACCTGAGCGTGACCTACTCGACCAACGTGACGACGGATCAGAACCAGGTGCTCGCGCTCGAATACCGCGTCTCGGATCGCATCTCGTTCGTCGCGCAGTACCAGCAGGGTCCCGTCAACACCCTGCGCTCGCAGCGCGACAATTTCAGTTTCGAGATTCGCTTCAGGAAGCGTTTTTAAAAACAGTCCGTGGTCCGTGGTCAGTTGTCCGTCGCACGGGTTCACGGACTGACGACAGAGGACGGAGTTAACGACTGACCACGGACAACGGGCAACGGACAGAGTGATTCTTCGCCGACTCATCCTCGCTTTCGCCTTCGCCGCCGCGTGCGGCGCGAGGGCGCGCGCTTCGGGGCTGCCCGACCTGAGCCGCTACGAGGGGCGCAACATCGTCTCCGTCGAGGTGGTCTTCGAGGGCGCGCCGCGCGACGGGAGGGCGGAGGCCGAGCTGCGCGCGGCGCTGACCGTCACGCCGAACACGCCGTTCGCGGCGGCGCGCGTGCGCGAGTCGCTCTTGAAGCTCTTCGACGCGGGCAAGGGCAGGGTGGCGAACGCGCGCGTCGAGGCCGCGGAGGCGGGCGCGGCGGGCGTCGCCCTGCGCTTCATCGTGCGCCCACAGGTGCGCGTCACGAGCGTCCGGATCGAGCTGAACGCGCCGCCGGAGTCGGGCGTCGCCGCCGACGACATACGCGGGCGTCTGAACCTGCTGGAGACCGGCGCGCGCGTCTCCGATCAGGTCTTGAAGAACAACGCCGATCTGATCCAGGCTTACCTGCGCGACCGCGGCTTCTACCGCGCCGACGTGACGCCGCGCTCCGAAATCGATCCGACGGGGACGGGCGCGGTCGTCACCTTCGCGGTCAACGCGGGCGAGCAGGCGGCGGTCGAGGCGTTCAACATCGACGTGAAGGGCTTCGACCCGGCGGCGGTGCGCCCGCTCCTGAAACTCCAGGCGGGCGCGCCCTTCTCGCGCGCGGCGCTCGCCGACGACGTGGCGCGCGTCCGCCAGGCGATCATCGACGCGGGCTTCCTCGCCCCCCAGCTCGACGACCGCGCGCAGCTCGACTCGCAGCGCAACCGGGTCTCCGTCGCCTTGACGGGCGGCGTCGGCCCGAAGGTCAAGGTCGACGTGCGCGGCTACGCGATGAAGGACAAGACGCTGCGCGAGCTGCTGCCCGTCCGCCGCGAGGGCACCATCGACCAGTCGGCCATCGAAGAGGGCCGCCGCCGCCTGCGCGTGCGGTTGCAGGAGGGCGGCAACTTCTTCGCGCGCGTGAGGGCCGTCTGCACGGTCGACTCCCCCGCGCCCTCGTCGAGCGTCGAGGAGGTGCAGTTCGAGGAGGAGGACGAGGGCGTCGACGCGATCTGCCAGAACCTGAACGCGCAGGCGCTGAGCGGGCACACCGTCAACATCACCTACGAGGTCAGCCGCGGCCGCCGCTTCCGCCTGACCGACATCCGCATCGAGGGCACCAGGGAGCTGGCGGTCGAGGACGTGGCCGACGATCTGAAGTCGCAGACGAAGAACGTCCTGGAGTTCATCCCGTTCCTCGGCTTCGGCCACGGCTTCACGAGCGAGGAGGCCCTGGCGCGCGACGCCGACACGATCCGGGGGCGCATGCGCGAGCTGGGCTACCGCAAGGCGGTCGTCGAGGTGCGGCAGGGCGTCGCGCTCAACAGCGAAGACCTCGTCATCACCTTCGCCGTCACCGAGGGGCCTTTGACGCGCGTCGCGGGCGTCGAGGTGCGCGGCAACCAGATCTACGAGGCGAAGAAACTTCTCGACGAGCCGTGCGACGCCGCCAAACTGCGCGGCGATCCCTGCATCGTCGTGGGCGCGCCCTACGCCCGCTCGCTCGCCCGCGCCGACGCCGGGCGCATCCGCGACCTCTACGCGCGCAACGGCTACGTGGACTCGGAGGTGAACGCGAGCGTCGTCGAGCTGCCCGCGAAGAACGGCGACGATCAGGTGCGGGTCGTCTACGACGTGAAGGAGGGCGGCAAGGTCTTCGTCGATCAGATCATCATCAACGGCAACGTGCGCACGCAGCGCGAGGCGATCCTCGAAGCCATCCCGCTCAAGCCCGGCAAGGAGCTGCGCCTCGACGAGCTGCGGGAGAGCGAGCGCGTGCTCTACAACACGAACGCCTTCCGCCAGGTCATCGTCCGCTCCGAGCCGCACGGCGAGACCGCCTCCGGCTTCAGTAAGCACGACGTCGTGATCGACCTCGAAGAGCTGCCGCCGCGCCGCATGGACTACGGCGGCGGCTACTCGACCGACGGCGGGCCGCTCGGCCTCTTCGAGCTCTACCACAACAACTTGGGCGGGACGCTGCGGCAGGGGGCGCTCCGCGCGCGCGGCAGCAGCCTGCACCAGTTGTTCCGCCTGGAGTTCTTCGACCCGCGCTTCCGCCAGTACGGGCAGACGAAGTTCTCGCCGCTCGCCGTCTCGGCGCAGTACCAGACGGACAAGAGCGTGACGCGCTTCTTCCGCTCGACGCTCGACCGCGGAACCTTCGGCATCGTCCAGCGGCTCGACCCCGAAGGGCGTCCGATCCCCGTCGGCTGCACGCTCCCCGAGACCGAGTGCGAGCGCACGGGCGAGCCCGCGATCAACCGCTTCAGCTTCAACATCGAGTCGCAGCGCGTCATCCAGGAGGCGTCGCGCACGGTGCTCTTCGTCCGCTACAACTACGAGGACGTGCGCCTCTTCAACATCGAGAGCCTGCTGCTCGCGCCCATCCTCCAGCCCGACCGCGCCGTGCGCCTCTCGCGCTTCGGCGCGACCCTGACGCGCGACACGCGCGACAGCCAGTTCGACCCGACGCGCGGCGAGTTCTTCACCGCCGACTTCGCGGTCGCGCTCAGACAGCTCGGCGGCAACCTCTCTTTCTCGAAGCTGCTGACAACCTACCGGCGCTACTGGCGTCTGGGCGGGGCTCCGCTCTCGCGCGCCGCGCAGCTCGACCGCCCGCGCGGCCTCCTCGGCAACTTCGGCGGCGCGGTCAGGCAGACCATCTTCGGCGTCAACGCGACGCTCGGCGCGGCGAACCTCTTCCACGCGCGCGACCGCGACGGCGTCCCCGGCATCTCGGACGTGGATCGCACGCTCCCGATCAGCGAGCGCTTCTTCTCCGGCGGCTCGTCCACCCTGCGCGGCTTCGGCTTCGAGGAGGCCGGCCCGCGCCTCGCCGTCTGCCCGGGCACGCTCACCGTCACCGGCATCAACAACTGCCCCGGCGCGGTCTTCCGCAACCAGAAGGGCGAGCCCGTCAGCCTCAACCCCTTCGACGTGCCGGTGGGCGGCAACGCCCTCGCCGTCGTCAACGCCGAGGCGCGCATCCCGCTGAAGACGAACTTCCAGGTCGTGCCGTTCTACGACGGCGGCAACGTCTTCCGCCGCGTCGGCGACATCTTCGGGCGCAACGACCGGAGCACTTCGACCGACATCAACGAGAGGAACTTGCGCGTCACCTGGTCGCACACCGTGGGCCTGGGTTTCCGCGTCAAGACGCCGCTCGGCCCGCTCGCCATCGACTACGGCTACCTGCTCAACCCGCCGGAGTTCGAGATACCGCAGGCCGCCGGCCCGCCCGCCATTCACCGCCTGCGCCGCGGGCGACTCCACTTCCGCTTCGGGCAGACGTTCTAAGGTAAGGATGAGGGAGGAAGGCGGAAGGATGAAGCGGGGGAGGGCGAGGCGAGATCGGGATCAGGGACGAGAAACAGGAGACCGGCGCGGGATGAAAAGACTGATGAGGAGCGAACGAGGACGAAGGAGCAGGGCGGGCCATCGCGCGGCGGCGCGGCTCGTCGCCGTCTTGTGCCTGCTGCCGGTCTACTTCTGCGCCGTCGCGGGCACGGCGCCCGCGCAGGAGGTCGTCGACAAGATGGTGGCGACGATCAACGGGCGCGATCTCATCACCTACACGGATCTGCTCTGGCAGTTGGCGCTCCAGCCGGAGACGTCGCTTGAGAGCCCGCGCTCGCAGGACTTGCAGGAAGCGCGCGACCGCCTCATCGACCAGCGGCTCATCTCCGAGGAGTCCGGGCGGCTGCCGACCGTCGCGCCGAGCGACAAGGAGGTGCAGGACGCTCTGACCGCCCTCGTCAAACGCTTCCCCACGCAAGCCGCCTTCTACGCGCGGATCGCCCGCGTCGGCCTGACCGCGGAGATGCTGCGCGAGATCGTCAGCCAGCGCCTGGAGATCGAGAAGTACCTCGACTTCCGCTTCCGCTCCTTCGTCGTCGTCTCCGCGAAAGAGATCGGCGACTACTACCGCGACACCTACGTCCCGCGCTTCCGCCGCCAGCGCCCCGGCGTCATCGTGCCGACGCTCGAACAGGCGACGCCGCAGATCGAAGAGACCCTGCGCGAGGCGAAAGTCGAGTCGGACACCGACGCCTTCCTCGAAGACGCACGCGCCCGCGCCGAGATCGTCATTTTAAATCCAGTTTGAAGAGGTCAGAGATCAGAGGTAAAGTTAAGGATAACCCTTCCACCGGCCTCTGATCTCTGACCTTTGACCTTCTTATCGTATGCCACGCGAAAGCTCACGGGATGGGAGGCCGCGCGTCGGGCTCGCGCTGTCGGGCGGCGCGGCGCGGGGCGCGGCGCACGTCGGCGTGCTGAAGGTGCTGCTTGAGCACGGCGTCGAGGTCGCCTGCGTCGCGGGCACGTCCGCCGGGGCGCTCGTCGGCGGGGCGTTCGCGGCGGGCGTGCCGGTCGCCGATCTTGAGCGCTTCGCACTCCGTATGCGCTGGCGCGACTTCGGGCGGGTCACGGTCTCGCCCCTCGGCGTGCAGACGAACGCGCGCATGGAGGAGTACGTCCGCGCGCTGTTCCCCGTCACGCGCTTCGAGGACTTGCCGATCCCCTTCGCGGCGGTCGCGACCGACCTGCACAGCGGCAAGGCGGTCGTACTCAAAGGCGAGGGCGATCTCGCCTTCGCCATCCGCGCGAGCTGCGCCGTGCCCGGCTGGTATCTGCCCGTGGCGGACGGAGACGGGCGGCGGCTCGTCGACGGCGCGCTCGTCGCGCTCGTCCCGGTCGCCGCCGCGCGCTCGCTCAAGCCCGACATCGTCATCGCCGTGGACGTGAACTACGAGGGCGCGACATTCCTGGGGCCGCCGCGCACGGCCCTGGGCGTGCTCTTCCAGTCGATGATGGTCGTGCAGCGCACGGTGAGCGCGCACGAGACGCGCGCGGCCGATGTCGCCATCCGCCCGAAGGTCGGACACATCCGCTGGGACGAGATGGGGAGGGCCGCCGAGCTGATCCGCGCGGGCGAGGAGGCGGCGCGCGAGGCGCTCCCGCGAATCGAAGAACTGCTCGCCGCCCGCCCGGCCCTCTCCTGAAGACGACCGTAAGAAAGACTCACCGAAGATTCACCGCGGCAGGCGCGGGGGTCGCGCAGTTAACGCGGCGAAGAATACGTTTTCTCTGCGCCGCCGCTGCGACCCCCGCGCCTGCGGCGGTGAAAGTCTCACCAACCCCCCACGAGACAAACACACGCCGTCTGCACGAGGCCGCCGCCGGACGGTTTTGAAACGACCGACCCCGCGGCGACTGTTCGCGCTCGCGACGCGACGGCGCTCACAGCCGCAAGCCGCCGCCCCGCCGCGCCGTGCATTAATACCCGCGCCCGCCTTTAACTCCCGTCGACGCCCCACATCGCGCGCGCACGCGCCGCGCCGCCGGGACGCTGGCACGGTCGTTGCCCTACGCCCCCGCAGGAAGCTCTCGACAAGGGGTTAAGCGGACATGAGAGAAATCACCAGCAGCCTCGCGCAACTGTTCGCGATCATTTTGCTCACCGTCACCTTCGCCGTCTCGGTGGCGGCGCTCTCCATGTGGGCCGACCCCGGCTCGCCCGCGGGCGACGCGCAGGGGCAGACGGCGAGCCCGACCGCGGGCACGCAGTAATCTTCCGAGCGCGCGGAAAAGAATCCGCCGCCGATTAGTCGTTTCCTCACAGCGCACGATACCGAAAATATTCGCGGCGCGCGCCGCGACCCGCGCGTTCGTCACGCCCGCGCCTCGCCCCTGCGCCGGACGCGACCGCGCCAGGCCCACGCGTGCGCGCGCGGGGAAGCGGCGGCGGATTTTTACACGATGACGAGGGTTAAGCAGTTCAAAGGGCATTCGGCGCGCGCCGCAAACGCGGGGGGCAGGGCGCGGCTGCCCGCGCCGCGCCGCCGCTCCTTTCTCATCGCCCCGCTCTTCCGCTCGCGCGCACACAGGATCGCGCTCGTCGCCGCCCTCGCCGCCTGCGCCGCGCTCGCCTCGTCAGTCGTTTACAACTACAACGCCGCCGCGCTCGCCGTCGACGAACGCCTCGCCGCCGGATACCTCACGAGCCGCGCCGGGGTCTACGCCGCGCCGCGCGTCTTGCGTGTCGGGCAGAGGCTTTCGCGCGAACGTCTGGTCGAGTCGCTGCGCCGCGGGGGGTACGTCGAATCCGGCGCGAGCGGCGTCTGGAGCGGCGGCTTCGTCGCGGGAGACGAAGGCGTCGAGATTCGCCCCGGTTCGGCGCGCACCGACAGGAGCGCCGACGCGCTCGGCTTCACGCCGGGGGTCGTGCGCGTCCGCTTCGACGCGAAAGATGCCATCGCGGAGATCACGGGCGACGAGGTCGCGCTCGAATCCTTCACCCTTGAGCCCGAACTGCTCACCCCGGACGCCGCGATGAAGACGGCGCGCAACTCGACGCTCGCCTTCGCCGACATCCCGCCCGCGCTCGTGGGGGCCATCACGGCGATTGAGGATCGGCGCTTCTTCTCGCACCACGGTCTCGACCCCGTCGGCGTGCTGCGCGCCGCCGCGAGCTGGGCGGGCCTCGGCGCTGAGGCGGGCGCGCCCGAACGGCAGGGCGGCTCGACCATCACGCAGCAGCTCGTCAAAAATACTTACCTCACGCCGGAGCGCACGCTCTCGCGCAAGTTCAGGGAGGCCCTCCTGGCCTTCGCGCTCGAACGCCGACTCTCGAAGCCGGATATCTTCGCCCTCTACTGCAACGAGATTTACCTGGGGCGGCGCGGCGCTTCGTCAGTCCGCGGCGTGCGTCAGGCGGCGCGCGCCTACTTCGGCAAAGACCTGAGAGAACTCTCGCCGGCCGAAGCGGCGACCATCGCCGGCATGATCCAGAGCCCCGCCCGCTACGCGCCCGACCGCCACCCCGACGCCTCGCGCGCGCGCCGCAACGCGGTTCTCGCCGCGATGCTGCGCGACGGCTCGCTCACGCGCGAGGAGGCCGCGCGCGCCTCCGAGGAGCCGGTCGTGGTCGCGCCCGCTTCGCACGCGGAGGGCGCGAGCGCGCCTTACTTCGTCGACTACGTCAACCGCGCCGTCGAGGCGCGACTCGACGAGCGCGCCGACGCGGACGAGCGCAGCCTGCGCGTCTACACGACGCTCGACGCGGACTTGCAGCGTCTCGCCGAGAGTGCGGTCGAGAAACAGCTCGCGCGGCTCGACGAGAGGTTCGCGAAGGGCGCGCGCGGGCGTTGCGCCGCGCGCGCGGGCGTCGCCGGGTGCGCGAAGCCGCAAGCCGCGCTCGTCGCCATCGATCCGCGCGACGGGCGCGTCGTCGCGATGGTCGGCGGGCGCGACTACGGCGAGTCGCAGCTCAACCGCGCCACCGACGCGCGGCGACAGCCCGGCTCGGTCTTCAAGCCCATCGTCTACGCGGCGGCGGTCGAGGGCGGCGCGTCCCCGGCGGCGATGTTCGCCGACGCGCCGCGCGACTTCAAGTTCGACCCGCACGCGCCCGCCTACCGACCCGCCAACTACGGTGGCGCGTTCTCGATGCGGGACGTGACGATGCGCACCGCGCTCGTCAAATCCCTGAACGTCGTGACGGTCGATCTCGCCATGCGCACGGGGCTCGACCGCGTCGCGCGCCTGGCGGAGAGTTTCGGGCTGCCGCGCCCCGCCGCCTACCCCTCGCTCGCGCTGGGGACGACCGAGGCGACGCCTCTAGAGATCGCCGCCGCCTACACGGCCTTCGCGAACAACGGCGCGCGCGTCGCCCCGCGCGTCGTCGCGCGCGCGTCGGATTCGAGGGGGACTGCGCTGGTCGACGAACTCCCGCCCGCGGGCGCGCGGGTCGTCCGGCCCTCGACCGCCTACATCGTCACCGACATGCTCTCGGCGGTGCTCGATCACGGCACGGCGCGCGCGGCGCGCGGGCTACAAAAAATCTCCGCCGCGGCGGGCAAGACCGGCACCTCGCGCGACGGCTGGTTCGCCGGCTACACGCCGAACCTCGTCTGCGTCGTCTGGGTCGGCTTCGACGACAACACGCCGCTCGACGTAACAGGCGCGGACTCGGCCCTGCCCGCGTGGTCTGAGTTCATGCGCGGCGCGCTCGATCTGCGGCCCGAACTCGGCGCCGCCTCGTTCGTCGTGCCCGACGGGGTGACGAGCGCCGAGATCGATCCCGACACGGGGATGCTCGCCTCCGAGTCCTGCCCCGCGCGCGAACTGGTCGCCCTCACCCCCGCGCTCGCGCCCCGCGCAGAGTGCGCCGCGCACGGCGGCTTCGACGCCGTCGCGGGCGCGCTCGCCGCCGCCGACACGGACGCCGCCGCGCCGCACGCTCCGGCCGCGCGCGACTCAAGCGCGACGCGCGGGCCGTCCGCGCCGCAAGAGGCTTCCGCGCGCGGCGACGAGACGACCGCCGCCGGACTCCGGCTCACCCCACGCCCCGCGTCGAAGACCATGACTGAGGTTAGCCGCGCCGGTCGCGCGGTGCTCACGAACGATCTCCAGCTCGCGCGCGATCAGGAGCGCAGGCGTTGATGGTGGCGTCGGAAATCTTCTTAGAAGCCGTTCGGGAAGTCCCGTAGGGACGGGATGTCTATAGAGCCAGCCGCCCGCCTTTCCTCCGCAAGCCCCGCCGGGGGCGACATGCCACGTGCCGCTCCTCCGCAGCTTTCCTATCGATGAGTTGGCCGCGGGCTATAAACATCCTGCTCCTCCGGAGCAAGGGCACGCCGAACCATTTACGCGGACTCCTTAAACAGCCTTTGAGATTAAGAGGGTCTGACAAAACTCTACGGCGCGTGTGATGATGTAGGGGCGGGGCTCGTCCCTGCCCGCGTTGCATCATTAAACACGACGCAGGTTGTTAGCGACCGGCGGGCAGGGACGAGCCCCGCCCCTACAGTCACTCCGGTATTGTTAGAGGCTCTAAAGAATCTTCCGGTTGAAAAACCTTCAGGAGGGTTCGCCGCGGCGTTCGAGGAGGACGTGGGCGACGGCGTGCTCGGAGGTGTGCGAGAGCGAGACGTGCGCGCGCGTCGCGCCTGAGGCGAGGAAGAGTTCGAGCGCGCGACCGTGGAAGTGGATCGTCGGCGCCCCCGCGTCGTCGCGCACGATCTCGACGTCCTGCCAGGAGAGCCCGCCGCTCCAGCCCGTGCCGAGGGCCTTCATCGCGGCTTCTTTCGCGGCGAAGCGCGCGGCATAATGTTGCGCGGCGACGGCCGCGCCGCGCCCGTCGCAGTACCTGCGCTCGCGCGCGGTGAAGACGCGCGCGGCGAAGCGCGGCGTGCGCGCCAGCACGTCGCGCACGCGCCCGACTTCGATCATGTCTATGCCGACCGAGACGATCACAGATTCTTCCGACGCCGCGCTCGACGCGGCTGGCTTCCGCTGGCTGGAACGCGGCGGCGCCCGTGCCCTCTCTTCGCGCGCGCTCGACCGGGCGGGCTTCGCCAACGCCTTCTCGACGCGCGCGGGCGGCGTGAGCCCCTTCCCCTCGAACGATCTCAACCTCGCGGGCTTCGACGAGGACGCGGCGGAGAACATCTACGAAAACCGGCGGCGCTTCCTCGCGCTCTTCGAGGGCGACTGGACGCTCGCCGCCTGCTGGCAGGTTCACGGCACGAGCCTGCGCGTCGTGCGCGCCGCGCCTGAGCAGCGGGGCGCGGGCGAGGAGGAACGCTGCGACGCGCTGGCGACCGATCTCGCGCGCGTCCTCGTCGGCGTGAAGACCGCCGACTGCGTCCCCGTCCTCCTCGGCGACGCGCGGACGGGGGCGTGCGCCGCCGTCCACGCGGGCTGGCGCGGCACGTCCTCCTCAATCGTCTCGCTCGCGCTTCGTAGGATGCAAGAGGAGTACGGCACACGCGCCGCGGACGTGATCGCCGCGATAGGCCCCGCCGCGCTTCGCTGCTGCTACGAGGTCGGCGCGGAGGTCGTCGGGATTTTCAACGAGCGGTTCCCGGCACACGCCGGGGAGCTGTTCACGCCGACGCGCGAGGGGCGCGCGCTCGTCGATCTGCACGAGGCGAACCGGCGGCAGTTGATCGACGCCGGCGTCGCCGCCGGGCGCGTCCACGCCGCGCCGCTCTGCACGATGTGCCGCACGGACCTCTTCTTCTCCTACCGCCGCGAGAAAAAGGTTCACGGTCGGACGGGCCGGCTGCTCTCCGTCGTCGGCCGCCGCTAGCGCGAGTCCGCGGCGGCGGCCGCGGCGCGCGACTCAGTTATCTTCCTGGTAGACGATCTTCTGCCGCCCGCCCACTTCACGGAAGACGAACGCGATGAGTACGTCTTCCCGCGGCCCCTTGCCGACGAGGAGGCAGCCCATGCCGTCGTCGATCCGGGCCGCGACGCGATCCCAGTTGAACCCGGAGTAGTTCTCGTGCGCGAACCTCGCGCGCAGGCCGTCGATGTCGCCCCGGCGGAAGAAGACGATCTCGCTCACGGCGAAGCCCTGCTTCGAGAGTTCGGGGAGTTCGCGGCGGGCGTCCGCGACGGCCGAGCCGCGCCCCGCGCCCTTGCGTTCGGCGCCCCGGTCGAAGAAGCCGAGAGCCCTCGCCGGCTCGCGGTCGTAGAGCATCGCGGCGACGAATTCCAGCGCGGCCTTCTCTGGGGGCGTCGCGGCCGTCTTCTTCTGCGCCGCGGCGTGACAGACCGACGCCGCGCACACGACGGCGACGACGAGCAGTCGCTTCATCCGTTTCATCAGTGTCCTCTGTGGTGAGTTCGGCCGGAACGCCCCGCTACTTGCGCGCGCCGCCGAAGAACTGCCTGTTGATCGCCTTGACCTGCTCGGTCGGCGCGACGACGGCGATGGGCATCGTGATCTCGCGCGTGACGGGCGGGTAGCAGACCTCGTCGTTGCAAGCCTGGTAGCGCACGCGTGCGCGCAGCTCCGTCTCGCCCGCCTTGAAGGCGGCGGGGAAGGTCGCGGTGAAGCGCAGGAGGGCGCGCCCCTCGTAGAGCGCGAGCGGGTCTTTCGAGAACTTGAGCGTGCGCACCGCCCCGCGCGGGTAACTGACGGCGCTCACGCGCACCCCCTCCGGGGCTTCGATCTTAACGGTCGTCGGGATCGAGAACTTGTTGCCGGTCTTGTTGGCGTTGACGTGGTAGCCGGCCGGCACGTCGAGCACGACGACGGCCTGCACGGCGCGGCCCTGCTGCGCGCGGTTCGCGGAGTAGAAGCCGTTAATCCCCACGTCGACCTGCGCGCGCGCCGTCGAGGCGGCGGCGCAGACGAGCAGCGCGGCGGGGAGCGAGAGGGAGATGGCGCGGCGGAAGATATTTTTTCGAGACATCATAATTTTCAAGATTTCCGAACGTTAGTATTCTCTTCGGGCGTAGGGCTACCGTGTTAGTTGATGCACGAGCGCGGGCGCGAGGTTGTTCGCTGATCTGCGCGCGGCGAGCTGGCCGCAGGCGGCGTAGATGTCGCGCCCGCGCGGGCGGCGGACGTACGCCTGGACGCCCTTCGCTTCGAGGATCGACTTGAAGCGCTCGACGCGCCCCGGCGGCGACGGTCGGTAAGGCAGGCCCTCGGCGGCGTTGTGCGGGATCAGGTTGACCTTCGTGCGGAGCTGGTGCCGGTTCAAGAGGTTCGCGAGCTGGCGCGCCTGTTCGTCCGCGTCGTTGACGCCGTCGAGCATCACGTACTCGAAGGTGAACCGCTCGCCGGGCTTCAAAGACTTCTCGAACTCCTTGCACGCGGCGAGGAGCTGTTCGAGGTTCCAGCGCTTATTGATCGGCATCAACTCGTCGCGCAGCTCGTCGGTCGGCGCGGCGAGAGAGATGGCGAGGTGCGGCCGGTCTGGCAGGGCCGCCAGCTCGCGTATCTTCGGCACGACCCCGGCGGTCGAGACCGTCACGCGGTTCGGGACGATGTGCAGGCCCTCCGCCGCCCGCATGACGCCGAGCGCCTTCATCAGCGAGTCGAAGGCGAGGAACGGCTCGCCCGCGCCCATCGCGACGAGGTTCGTGCCGCGCGGCGTGCGCTCGCCCACGCCGTACGCGTCGTTCAGCGCGACGACGATCTGCTCGACGATCTCCCCGGCGGTGAGCGTGCGCAGCAGCCCCAGCTTCGCCGTCAGGCAGAAACTGCACTGGAGGGGGCAGCCCGACTGCGACGAAAAGCAGATAGTGTCGCGCCGCTCTTCGGGGATGAAGACGGTCTCGACGGGCAGGCCGTCGTGCGTCTTCAGGAGGTATCGGCGCGTGCCGTCCTCCGAGACGTAGCGCGACTCGACCGACAGGGTCGAAGCGGTCGCGCTCTGTGAGAGCGCCGCGCGAAACTCTTTCGGCAGATCGGTCATCTCGTCGAACGAGCGCAGGCGGCGGCGGTGCAGCGCCGAAAAGAGCTGGCGCGCGCGGTAGTCGGGCTCTCCCAAGCCGCGCACGAACTCGCGCAGCTCGTCCTCCGTCAGACCCGTCAGGTGCACCGGCTGATTCATCGTCAGTTATTTTAACACCCGCGCCCTCGCGCCTCACAGCCGCGCCGCCCGTGTGGCTGAAGACGCGGGCGGCGTTGTAAGCTACGGGTGCGATGACAACATTCGACGAAGGCACGGTATTGAGCGCGGAGGAGGTGCGCGTCGTCGGCGCGCTCGTCGAGAAGCAGGTGACGACGCCGGAGTATTACCCGCTGACGCTGAACGCGCTGGTGAACGCCTGCAACCAGATCTCCAACCGCGACCCCGTCGTCTCGTACGACGAGCAGACGGTCGTGCGCGCGATTGACACCTTGCGCGAGAAGAATCTCGTGCGCGAGGTGCGCACCGCGGACGGGCGCGTGCCGAAGTACAGGCAGGTGCTGGAGGAGGCGATCACGCTCACGAAGGCCGAGCTGGCGGTGGTGTGCGTGCTGATGCTGCGCGGGGCGCAGACGCCGGGCGAGCTGCGCGGGCGCACCGAGCGGCTCTACCCGTTCTCCGGCGTGCAGTTCGTCGAGGCGACGCTCGAAGACCTGATGCGGCGCACGCCGCCGCTCGTCGCGCGCCTGCCGCGCGGCGCGGGGCAGAAGGAGGCGCGCTACGCGCACCTGCTCGCGGGCGAGTTGAAGCTCGACGAGGTCGAGGCGGGGAAGTCGCACGAGCCGGCGACCGCCGCGCGCGGCGCGAGGGCGGGCGACGAGCGCGTCAGCAGGTTAGAGGAAGAGGTGGGCGCGCTGCGTGGAGAGTTGGAAGAGTTGAAGCGCGAGTTCGCGGAATTTCGGAGGCAGTTCGAGTGAGCGTCGCGCGCGGGGGTCAGTCAAAAGGCCGGGGGCGAGCGGAGGGTCGTTGATGAAAAGTGTTGAGACCGCGCCGGGGATACGGGTCGGCGAGTCGAAGATCGACGGGCGCGGGTGCTTCGCGACGCAGCGCTTCGCGAAGGGGCGGAAGATCGTCGAGCTCGTGGGCGAGCGCGTCTCCCGCGTCGAGGCGGCGCGCAGGATGCGCGGCAAGCGGCGGCTGCACATCTGCGCCGTCGACTCTTACTGGGGCATCGACGCCAGCCGCGGCGGCAACGGCTCGCAGTTCGTCAACCACTCGTGCCGGCCGAACACGTTCGTCCGCATCATCCACGGGCACGTCATCTTCTTCGCGCTGCGCGACATCGAGCCGGGCGAGGAGTTGACGCTCGACTACGTCGAATCCTATCACCCCGACACGAAGGGCTGCCGCTGCGGCGCGCCCGGCTGCCGCGGGACTATCAACCTCATCAGGAAGAAGCAGAGTCGCTAGCCGCCGGGCGACGCGCGTCGAGAATAGAGGGGGCGGGCGCGAAGTTCATGAACT
>DATLMC010000067.1:0-16608 GCA_035537435.1 Pyrinomonadaceae bacterium
CGACAAACGCGGCGGCGAGCGCGGCGGCGGCCACGGCTGCGCGCAACGCGCGCCCGCGCCGCACGCGCGCTTTAACATCACTTCCGGTGGCGAAAGGCGCGCCCGAAGATGCTTGGCTCCTTAACATGTTCGTCTTCCTCCTTCTCATTCAGTGGCGAGAGCGTGTAAGGGGCGTGCGACTCGGCGGACTAGCGCACGCGTCAGGCTGAGTTTGCCCTGAGTATATCAACGGCGAGGAAGCGTTCGCCCGCGCGCGACGGCGCGGAGGCGCATACTATAACGCACGCGGTCGACGCGGGCGCAACCCCGTGCTCGCCCGACAGCGCGGCGGCCGCAAGCGTCTAAGTTGACGAAGCCGATTCCGCCTCGCCACCGCGGCATGGGGAGGACTGGCATTCTCACCCGCCCCGCCGCATTATAAGGCGAAACGGTCGGATTTACAGGCGGCGGCCGGTTGCGTCTCTAACGGGCGCAGGCGTCGGGGCCGAGCGTGAGATACGGGTAACGGGTGTCGGGTAAGAGTAAGGCCAGTGGCTTACCGCGCCGCGGGGGAGGTGGCATGTGAGAGACGAAAGTTTGTTTCCGTCATTTTCGGGAAAGGGTGATACCCGTCTTTTGATCCTGTACGTCGCGGCGACCATCTGCCTCTCTCATGCCGCCCTGGGGCAGTCGGGCCGCCGCCCGAACAGGGGCGCGCCCCCTTCCGCGCCGCCCGTCCCCGCCGCGCCCGCGACCGACGCGCGAGCCGCCAAGCCTGCCGCCCCGATCTCTTCCGTCATAGTCGCCGCCGAGATTGCCATCGACGCAGACCGTTTCAGCTCCAACTACGACGACGAGGCGGTGGCGATTTGCATGGAGCGGTTAAAACAGCGCCGCGTGTTGGAGGTCGTCAAAGGCGGCAAGATGACACGGAAGGCGGCCGAGGATCGTGCGAAGCTGGAGACGGGCGCTTACGTGTTGTGGCTTCAAGTCAAGATGCAGATGAAGAACGTCTGGGGCGAGTTGACGATCCCTTACATCGACTACTTCGTCTTCATGCCGCGGACGGCGAAGGTGCTGACCGAGGGGCGGGTCGATCCGAACAAGAGGGCCGTCATGATCGGCAGCGTCCCCGTGCCTCCCGCCCCCAGACGCCCGCCGCCGGCGATCATTCAGCTCAAGGACGGAGCGCGCGAGGTGGCGGATCGGGTGCGGGGCAAGCTCTAGCCGGTCAGCGCCCGCCGCGCCGCTCGATGTCGTCGGCCGTGCGCGGTTTGCCGTCCGGCCCGACGGAGCGCAGCGTAAAATTGTTCGGCGCGCCTTCGTACTCGTAGGGCCTGTGCCACGGGTCGAGGCGGATGAAGCGATCCGTGTAGCGCGGGTTGAGTTGATCGACGAGGACGACGCCGGAGTCGGAGACGACGTAGAAGCCCCGCTCGCGCCTGAAGGCTTCGAGCGCGGAGGCTAAGGCTTCGAGGTCGGCGCGCGCGCGCACCCCCTTCTCCGCGTCGAGCGCGCGCACCGCTTGGTCGAAGTCCGCGAGCCGCGCGTCGCCTAAGCGGACGGCGGCGACTTTCCAGGAGCCGCCCTCGCTAACGAACTCGAACACGCCCTCGACCTCGGCCTCGATCACAGCCGACTTGCCCATCGCCGAGAGCGCCGTCGCCGGGCTCTTCACGCGCAACGCGCCGCGCACGAGCGCCTCCTCGCCCGATCCTTTTTTCGCCGCCGCGCCCGAACTCTTTTTATCCTTGCCGCCCTTCCCGGCAGCGCCACTGTCCGCGCCGGTCGCGTCCCTTCTCTTCTTCTCCTCGGCGTCGCGCTTCTGCTTCGCCAGACTCAGCTCTTCGAGTTCGGCGGCGACCGAGTCGAGCGCGTCGCGCGCGCGCTCGACCGCGTCGGCCCCGGCGGCGCGCGCGAGCAGATCGAACTCCTCCCACTGCCGCTCGCCGACGCGCGCCTCCGCGACGCGCCACACCCCCTTCGCGTCGCGCTCGTAGCGAAAGCCCATCCGCACGGCGGCCTTGACGGTCGCTGACGAGGCGTCGGACGCGATCTCTTCGACCGTGACCGCGCCCTTGCTGAGTTCGAGCAGTGACAGCGCGGCGATCAGCTTCTGCGCGTCGGACTTCTTCAGCGCGCCCTTCGCGGCGCTGACGCGCGCCGCCGGGGGCGCGAGGCAGAGCAGGCAGGCGAGGGCCAGGGCCGTCGCGCGCGTGTTGGTCGATCTGGTTCGGGGTCTGTCCATGCCGCGTCGGAAGTTTTTCGCGCGCCGGCTGGCCGCGGCGGACGGTCAGTCCTTCTGCTTGGACTGGCTGACGATCATGCGGAGCATGACCTGGAGCTGCGAGGAGGTGAAGGGCTTGGGGAGGAAGACGACCGCGCCCGCGGCGAAGCTGTCGGAGGTGAGCTTCGGGTTCTGCTCGGCGGTCATCATGATGACGGGGATTTTCATCAGCCGCTTCTCCGAGCGCATGTAGCGGACGAGTTCTGGCCCCTCGATGTGCGGCATCACCACGTCGAAGATGGCGGCGGCGAAGTCCGCGTCGGCCTTCATCAGCTTGACCGCCTCGCGCCCGTCGCGCGCCGTCACGACCGCGTAGCCTTCCTTCTCGACGAGCGTCGTCACCAGACGCAGGATCGCCGGGTCGTCGTCGGCGACGAGAACCCGGCTCGTTTTTTGACCGCTCTTGTCAGGCACGATAGTTAGTTAATGTGGTGAGGTTGCAGGGGTGAGGGATGAAGTAAGAACAGCATTCACCCTCGTTCGTTCATTCATCCCTCATGCCTCATCCTTCATCCTTTCTTTTAGGCTTCCACGGCCCGCCCCGCGTCGTCCGTGCGCACGAGTTCGGAGGCGAGCGCGATGGCGGCGACCATGCTCGAATGCTCGGCGACGCCGCGCCCGGCGATGTCGAACGCCGTCCCATGATCGACCGAGGTGCGGATGAAAGGCAAGCCGAGCGTGACGTTGACCGCCTCGCCGAACGACAGGCACTTGACGGGGATCATCGCCTGATCGTGGTAGCACGAGACGACCGCGTCGAACTCGCCGCGCGAGGCGCGCAGGAAGACCGTGTCGGCCGAGAACGGCCCGCGTACGTCCACGCGGTCGCGCTCGCGGCACGCCTCGACCGCCGGCGCGATCTCGGCCGCCTCCTCCACTCCGAAGAGCCCCCCCTCCGCGCCGTGCGGGTTGAGGGCCGCGACCGCGATGCGCGGCTCGCTGATGCCCCAGCGCCGCAGCTCCCTGTCCGCGAGCCTCACCACGCGCTCGATCCGCTCGCGGCGCACGAGGCGGATCGCCTCGGCTAACGGCACGTGCGTCGAGATGAGCACGATGCGCAGGTTCGCCGCGACGAACGCCATCGCGACTTCCGCCGAGCCCGTCAGGTGCGCGAGAAATTCCGTGTGACCGGGGAAGGAGTATCCGCCGAGGAAGAGCGCCTTCTTGTTGATCGGCGCGGTCGAGATGGCGTCCACCTGCCCCGCAGCGCAGAGCTCGACCGCCGCCTCGATGTACTCGCCCGCCGCGCGCCCGGCCGCGCCCGACTCGACGCCCGGCTCGACTGGATCGTGGATGTTGTCGAGGTGGAAGATGACGGGCTCGTCCAAATCTTCGGGCAGGCTCTCGCCGCGCCGGACGATCTCGTAGCCGCACCGGAGGTCGAGCTTGCGCGCGGTGTGCGCGAGCAGTTGCGCGTCGCCGACGATGACGGGGGTGCAGGCTCCGCGCACGCTCTCCTCGGCGACCGCCTTCAAGACGACTTCGGGACCGATCCCCGCCGGGTCCCCCATCGTGACGCCGATGCGAGGCTTCACTGCGGCGCGCGGCGCGCGCCCTGGGTCTCGGCCTGCGTTGTGCCCGGTCTCGCTCATCGTGAGGCGCGCTCCGGCGGGCGCTGCGACGGGTGTCCGCCCGCCGAAGCGCCCGCCGGGGCCGAAGTCTGGGCGGGTCAGCCCTTGCCGCCGGACTCGCCGCCGCCGTCGCGATCCTCGGCCTTGAACATGTACTTGATGTTGTGCTTGAGCAGGAGGATGTTGGGAGCCCCGCGGCGGTTCACCTTGAGCGCGGCGCGGTCGTACCACTCGATGGTGCCCTCGATCTCCTCGCCGTCCATCAGCACGATGACCATCTGCGTGTGAGAGTCCATCTGTTTTTTGTAGTAGAAGATTTCGGCGTTCGTCTCCGCGGGCGGGACGCGCTTGCGCCCGCTCTGGAGTGCGCCCGCCGAGGACGACATCATTCCGTCTCTGGAAGGCGCGGGTCTGGAGTGCGACGAGCCGCCGGGGCGCGGGGCGTAGCCGCCCCCGACGCTGCGGGGGCTTGAGCCCTCGCGGTCGCGTTCACGCTCGCGCTCGCGCGGCGCGTCGGAGTCTCTGTCGCCGGTCGGCGTCGTGGCTTCGCGGTTTCTCACGTCCGCCAGTGTGGTTCTGATTAGCTTGCGGTTCACCTTTCACCTACCTCCAACTTGTCTCACAACGGAAGCCGCGCACGCGGGCGACGATTCAACGCGGGATGCTCACAACGGGCGTGTCGAACACGGGGGCGCGCTGGTAATGGCGGCCTGCCTTTGACGCAGGCGACGGTGTCGAAAGACGGGAACGGTCGTTCCGTTGTTGAATTACAATCCTGTCAGGAATTGGCGCAATGCTACACGAGCGATCCGCGTTTGGCAAGGCGGACGGCGGCGCGCGCGCGACAAAACGGCGGAGCGACGGACGAATGGTGAACAGTAATTCGCGCCGTCCTGAATGAGGAAGGGCGAGAAGAGAAAGGGTGAGGCGACACACGCCGCCTCACCCTTCGTACTTCCCGACCCCCGACCCGCTCCTCAGTCCGCCTTCTTGCGGATGAACGCGGGCACGTCCAGGTCGTCGGAACGCCCCTGCGCGCCGCCGCGCGACGGCAGCTCTTCACGCCCCATGTAGCGGGGCGCGTTGTTCGGGTGGGCGGCGGAGTTGGTGATGACGCCGGTGTCGGAGACCTCCTTGTCGAAGCCCGTGGCGATGACCGTGATCTTCATCTCGTCGCGCATCGACTCGTCAATGACCGCGCCGAAGATGATGTTGGCGTTCACGTCCGCCGCCTCGCGGATGATCGAAGACGCCTCGTTCACCTCGTAGAGCGTGAGATCGGGGCCGCCCGTGATGTTGATGAGCACGCCCTTCGCGCCCTCGATGGTCGCCTCTTCCAAAAGCGGCGAGGAGATCGCCTGCTGCGTCGCCTTCAGCGCCCGATCCTCTCCGCTCGCGCGCCCCGCGCCCATCAGAGCCATCCCCATCCCCTGCATGATCGACTTCACGTCGGCGAAGTCGAGGTTGATGAGGCCCGGCACGGTGATCAGATCGCTGATGCCCTGCACCGCCTGGCGGAGCACGTCGTCGGCGAGCTTGAAGGAGTCTTGCAGAGAGACCGTGCGGTCGACCGTGCCGAGCAGGCGCTCGTTCGGGATCGTGATGACCGTGTCGACGCACTCCCGCAGCTCGCGCAAGCCCTGCTCCGACTGCTCCATCCGGCGCTTGCCCTCGAAGTGGAAGGGCTTGGTGACGACAGCGACCGTCAGCGCGTTCAGCTCCGTGGCGAGCGAGGCGATGATGGGGGCCGCGCCCGTGCCGGTGCCGCCGCCCAAGCCCGTCGTGACGAAGACCATGTCCGCGCCTTCCAGGGCCTCGATGATCTTCTCGGTGTCTTCGAGCGCGGCGTTGCGACCGACTTCGGGGTTCGCGCCCGCGCCCAGGCCCTTCGTCAACTTGCCGCCGAGTTGAATCTTGATCGGCGCGCGCGAGCGCTTCAAGGCTTGCAGGTCGGTGTTCGCGACGAGGAAGTCGATGCCCTCGATGCCGGCTTCGATCATGCGGTTGACGGCGTTGCCCCCGCCGCCGCCCACCCCGATCACTTTGATGCGCGCTCCCGTCATCGGCGGCTCGTCGTCGATGTAGAAGTTGAGCTTGCTGCCCGGCTCACGGCTTTCCGGTGTCATGTTCTCCTAAGTCCTTTCATTTCTGTTTACGCCCGCCGCTTGTGGAAAGCGCATTCGCGGTTATTTTGGGCTACGCGCGCCGGTGACACCAATATATTGCGGACAACATCTTGTGCCGGCTGGCGCGGCAGCATACAACATCTTCTCAGAAAATACCACTGAAACGATCACGAAATTTCGTGACGAACGCTCCCAATCCGCCCGTCGCGCCGCGCTTGCCCGCCGCCGCGCGCGCTTCCGAGACTTGCGCGCGCTGCGCGACGAGCGAGAGCCCGGCCGCGGCAGTCCACGCCGGCGACTGCACGTCCTCAACGAGCCCGCCGAAGCGATCCCTTTCGGGGTAGCCGACGCGCACGGGCGCGTCGAAAACTTGTTCCGCGACTTCGACCATCCCGCCCAAGAGCGCTCCGCCGCCCGTCACGATCACGCCGGAAGAGAGTTGCCGCTCCCAACCCGACTCGCGTATCTCGTCGGCGACGTGCATCAAGACTTCCTCGGCGCGCGGCTGAAGGATGTCGCACAGGATTTGGCGCGAGAGCTGCCGCGGCGCGCGCCCCCCCACCGAAGGGACTTCGACCAGTTCGCCGCGCTCCATCTCGCCGAGGCCCGCGCTCGAAGCGTAGCCGACCGTGCGCTTGATCTTTTCGGCTTCGGGGATCGGCGTGCGCAGCCCGAACGCGATGTCGTTCGTGAAGTGCGAGCCGCCGAGCGCGAAGACCGCCGTGTGCTGCACCGCGCCGCGCTGGTAGATGACGAGCCCCGTCGTCTCCGCGCCGATGTCCACGACCGCCGAGCCGAACTCCTTGTCCTCGTCGGTCAGAGACGCCTCGGCGGAGGCGAGCTGATCGAGCACCATGTCGGAGACGACGAGGCCGGCGCGGTTCACCGCGTTGATCGCGTTCTGCCGCGCCGTCACCGGGCTCGTCACGATGTGGACTTTGACCGCCAGTCTGGCGCCGATCATGCCGACGGGGTCGTTGATGCCGTCCTGATCGTCGACGATGAACTCCTGCGGCAGCCTGTCCACGATCTCGCGCCCCGCCGGGAGTTGGATGGCGCAGGCCGAGTCGATGGCGCGGCGCACGTCGTCGGAACTGATCTCGCGGTCGCGGCCGGAGACGGCGACGATCGCCTGGCCGTTGAAGCCCATGATGTGCGAGCCGGCGAGGTTGATCGTGACCTCGCCCGCTTCGAGCCCGCTCATGCGCTCCGCCGACTCGACGGCGTGGCGGATCGCCTCGACGGCGTTCTCCGGGTTGACGACGACGCCCTTGCGGAGCCCGCGCGACTCGGCCTCGCCGATGCCGACGATTTCGAGCATCCCGGAGTCGCCCGACTCGCCGATGATGCACGTCACGCGGCTCGTGCCGATGCTCAAGCCCACCGTGTGAGTCCCGCGTTTCGCCATCCTGTTGTGCCTCGACCTCCTCCGAAACGGTCGGTGCTTTCCACACCGCCCGACTCCGCCCGCCCGCCGTCACCCGCTCTTCGTCACGCGGCGCGGTCGCTCAGAGCCCGTCCGCGACTGAACGGCTGACTGCGCGCCGCCGCGCGATTTCTCCGCCTTCTCAGACCTCTTCGCGCCGGACTTCGGCGCGCGCGCCTCCGTCTTGGCGCGAGCCGCGCCCTTCGCGTCGTCCGCCGGGCGGCGCGGCGCGGCGGCGTTCGTCTTCGCCACGTCGTCCGCCGTCATGCTCGCCTTCACCGTCCTCGCGTTGACTGTCGATTCGCCCGCCGCTTCGTCCGCGTTAACTATCGCCGCGCCGCCAGCGGGCGGCTGCGCGTGCGGGTTGAAGCCGAAGACCGCGCGCTTGCCCTGCGTCATGTCGATGTAGGTGATGAGCGCGCCGCGCGGCGTCTGCCGCTGCTCGTCGAGCTTGCCGAGCGCCTGGCCCAGGCGCTTCGTCCAGTCCTCTTTGCCGAGGCGCACTTCGATCTGCGAGTCGTCGCCCGCGAGCTGCGCGCGCACGTCGCGCAAGTCATCGAGGTTTAATTCGCTCACGCGCGCGGCCAACCCGGCGGATTCCCACTCGCCCGCGAGCGTCATGAAAGTCTTCACGCGCTCGCGATTCCCGGCGTGCGCGGCCTCCGTGTCCGACTCGTCGAAGCCGCGCATGAAGAACGTCGGCTGCTGCTGCGCGGGCGTGAGGGGGCCGACCGCGACGCCGTCGTCGTCGACCCACACGAAGCGACCCGCGGCCGTGTGCAGCACGACGCGCGGCACGCGCTCGGAGATGCGCACGCGCAGGCCGGAGGGGAGCACGCGCGTGACGACCGCCGTGCGCACCCAGGGCTGGTGCGCGATCTCCGCGCTCAACGCTTCCAAGTCCGCCTTCCACACGCCCGCCGCCGCGCCGCGCCGGACGATCTGTTTGATCTGATCCTCGGAAGCCTGCGAGACGCCGCTCACGTCCACCGAGCGCACGTCGAAGAAGGTGGACGAAGCCGCCGCGCGGTAGCCTCTGAAGAGGACGAGCCCCGCGCACACGGCGACGAGCACCTTAGCGACGGCGGGAGCCCACGCGAGAGCCCTCTGCCACGAGCCGCGCTTCGACTTCGCGCGCTGCGCCGACGCGCCCGCGCCCCGCGCCTTGCCCGCGTCGCGCCGCGCCGAAGGTCTCTGCGTGATCTTCCCGGCGCGGCCCTCGGTCGTGACGACGAGCACGCGGTCGTCGCCGCCCCCGCGGCCCGCGCCGCCGCGCCCGCCGCCGCCGCCCCGCGCTGAAATGATCTGCTCTTTCAACATCACTAATCCTCTTTCGTCGCTTCCTCCGCGCTCGCCTCGTCGGTCGTCGCGGCGTCCGGCGTGCTGCCGCGCCACAGCTCGACCTCGTACTCCAACTCGATGCCGCGCTCGCGCCGGATGCGCTCGCGTATCTCTTCGGCGAGGGCGAGGGCGTCCGACGCGCGCGCGTCCTTGCCTTCGGTGACGATGAAGTTCGCGTGGACGGGCGAGACCTGCGCGCCGCCCCTGCGCTCGCCCTTCATCCCCATCTCGTCGATCATCTTGCCGGTGCTCAACCCGCTGCCCGGCGGGTTCTTGAAGAAGCAGCCGGCGCTGCGCGAGCCGTGCGGCTGCGTCTCCATCCGCCGCCGCTTCGACTCCTCCATCCGCGCGTTGATCTTCTCCAACTCATCAGCCGTCAGGCGGAGCGTCGCGCCCAGCAGCAGCTCGCCGTCGCGGAAGGAGGTGTGCCGGTAGTCCCACTTGATCTCCGAGCCCGGCACTTCGACCACCCGCCCGCCGCGCGCGACGCGGACGGTCTCGACGACGTTCCCGATCTCGTGGCCGAACGCGCCCGCGTTCATCCACAGCGCGCCGCCGACCGTCCCCGGAATCCCGTTCAAGCCCTCGATGCCCGACAGGCCCTGTCGCGCCGCGTCCACGCACAGGCGCGGCAGAGAGTAGCCCGCGCTCACCGAAACTCTTTCGCCGTCGAACCGCGCCCCGCCTTTGACTTCGCGCATCGTCAGGACGACGTAAGCGTGTCGCTCGTCGTCGGCCAGCACGTTGCTGCCGGCCCCGAGCACGCGCCACGGCACGTTCGCCGCTTCGAGCGCGCCCGCGACTGCGGCCGCCTGCTCCTCGGCCTCGGGCACGACGACCCAGTCGATCTCGCCGCCCACGCGCAAAGAAGTCAGCTCGGCGAAGCGGCGGCCGCGCTCGGCGCGCACGCCCAGCTGCGCCGCGATCTCTTCGATCAGCGCGTCGCGCGTCGCGCGGTCTAAAGGTTTTTGCTCCTCAGTCATCAAAGCCACCCGCCCGCCGCCCGCGCCCGCCGATTGATCCGTTGGATCATTGATCCATCTTTCCGCGACGTGACTCGCGCGCCCGGGGCAATGGGCCGATGGATCAATGACCTAACGAATCAATGCCTGCCGTTCCGCTTCAACAGCTCGACCAACTGCTCGCCCGCCGAGACGACGTTGCCCGCGCCGAGCGTGAAGACCATGTCGCCGCGCCGCGCCTCGCTCAGCAGAGCCTTGACGGCCGTGTCGAGCCCGCCGACGTAGAACACGTTCTTGTGCCCGTACCGCTTGACCGCCTCCGTCAGCACCTCCGACGTGACGCCGGGGATCGGGTCTTCGCTCGCGGCGTAGATGTCCGAGATCAGGAGCACGTCGGCGTTGTTGAAGGAGCGCGCGAACTCGTCCATCTGATCCTTCGTGCGCGTGTAGCGGTGCGGCTGGAAGAGGACGACCATCCGCCGCCCCGCCGAGCTGAGCTTCGCCGCCGCGAGCGTCGCGCGGATCTCGGTCGGGTGGTGCGCGTAGTCGTCGACCACCAGCACGCCGCCGACATCGCCCTTCGTCTGGAAGCGGCGGTTGACGCCGGTGAACTCGTTCAGGCCCGCGGCGATCTCGGCGAACGGCACGTCCAGCTCGAAGCCGATGGCGATGGCCGCGAGCGCGTTGTAGATGTTGTGCAGGCCGGGGACGCGCAACGTCACGTCGCCGATCACTTCGCTGCCGCGCCAGAGCGCGAAGGTCGACCCGAACGACTCGGCGTAGCGGATGCCGTGCGCCGAGATGTCGGCCTGCGCGCTCAGGCCGTAGGTGATGCGGCGGCGCTTGACGTGCGGGATGACCATCTGCACGTGCGGGTCGTCGAGGCACAGCACGGCCGCGCCGTAGAACGGCACCTTGTTGACGAACTTCGTGAAGCAGTCGTGCATGTCCTCCATGTCGGCGTAGTAGTCCATGTGCTCGCGGTCGATGTTGGTCACCACCGCGAAGGTCGGCGCGAGCATCAAAAACGATCTGTCGCTCTCGTCAGCCTCGACGACCATCAGATCGCTCTTGCCGAGTCGCGCGTTCGAGCCGAACGCGCCGACCACGCCGCCGACGACGACCGTCGGGTCGAGCCCGCCCTTGCCTAAGACCATCCCGACCATCGAGGTCGTCGTCGTCTTCCCGTGCGAGCCCGCGACCGCGACCGTGTAGAGCTTCAGGCGCATCAACTCGGCGAGCATCTCGGCGCGCGGGACGACGGGCACGGACAACTCGCGCGCCGCGACGATCTCCGGGTTGTCGTCGCGCACGGCCGTGGAGCGGACGACGACCTGAGAGTCGCCCACGTTCTCCGCGCGGTGCCCCTCGCGGAAATCGACGCCGAGCGAGACGAGCCGGTCGGTCACGCCCGAACGCTTCATGTCCGAGCCCGACACGCGGAAGCCCAGGTTGACCAGCACCTCGGCTATCCCAGACATGCCGATGCCGCCGATGCCGACGAGGTGGACGTGCTGGATGCGTCGAAACATAAAGCGTCAGTGGTCAGTTGCCCCTTGTCCGTAGTCAGTCGTTGTGCGTGGTCTTCAGCGCGCCGCGTGTCAGCCTGAGAGCAACTGACCACGGACTACTGACGACGGACAGCTATCAGCCTCTCGATCATGTCAACCGCGGCCGCCGCCGCGTCGGGTTTTGCCAGTCGCCGCGCGGCCTGTTCGCGGCGCGTGATCTCTGCGGGGTCGTCGATCAACTTCGCGATCTCTCCGGCGAGTCTTTCCCCCGTCAGCTCCGTTTGCGGAATCATCGCCGCCGCGCCCGCGTCGCGGAGCGCCTCGGCGTTGCGCCGCTGCTCCATCTGACCGGGGAGCGGCACCATGATGGCGGTCTTCCCGGCCGCCATCAGCTCGGCGGCGGTCGTCGCCCCCGCCCGCGAGACGATCAGATCGGCGTCGGCGAACTCTCGCATCATGTCGTCGATGTACTCGCGCACCCGCGAGTTCTCCTCCCAGCCCGCCGCCGCGTAAGAGTCGCGCACGCGCTCGTAGTCGAGCCTGCCGGTCTGGTGCGTGACGAGCATCCGCGCGCGATAATTTTCGAGGTGCGGGAGCGCGGCTATCATCGCCTCGTTCACCGCGCGCGCGCCCTGCGAGCCGCCGAAGAGCAGGAGCGAGGTGCGCAACGGGTCGCGCGGCTTCGCGGGGATGTCAAAGAACTCGCGGCGGACGGGGTTGCCGGTGACGATCGCCTTGCCGCCGAAGTAAGGCACTGACGCCTCGAAGGAGACCGCCGCCGCGTCCACGAAGCGCGCGAGCCTGCGGTTCGTAAAACCCGGCACGGCGTTCGACTCCATCACGAGCGTCGGCCGCCGCATCAACGCCGCCGTCATCAGGACCGGCCCGGAGACGTAGCCGCCCGCGCCGACCACCGCGTCCGGCCGGAACTCTCGTATGAGCCGCCGCGCGTCGAAAAAACTCTTCGGCAGCACCGCGAGTCCGCGCAGTCGCGCGCCCCAACCCATGTTGATGAGCCCCGCGCTTTCAATGAGCGAAAGTTCAAACCCCGCCTGCGGCACCAACTTCGTTTCGAGCCCGCGCGCCGTGCCGACGAACCTGACGGACGACTCTCTGTCGCGCCGCACGACCTCGTTCGCCACCGCGATTGCCGGGTAGATGTGACCGCCCGTCCCGCCCGCGGCGAAGAGCACGCGCATCCTTTTTTAACGCCCCTCCGGTCGCCACGTCTGCGCGACGGGCGGGCGGCGGCGCACTTCCGACTTCGCCCGCAACGACTCGGCGGCCTGCGCGAACGCGCGCTCGTGCAACAGGGCCGACTGCTCCGTGCCCTGCTGCGAGATGTTCAGGAGCACGCCGACCGCGCCGAGCGTCAACAGCATCGAAGAGCCGCCGTAGGAGATGAACGGCAGCGGGATCCCCTTCGACGGCACGAGCGAGAGCACCACGCTCATGTTAAAGAGGGCCTGCGCGACGATGCCCGTCACGATGCCCATCCCCAAAAGCATCCCGAATCTATCAGGCGCGCGCCTGACCGCGCGGATGCCGCGCCAGAGGAAGAGCGCGAAGACGGCGAGCACCGTCAGCGCGCCGACGAGGCCGAGTTCTTCGCCGACGACCGCGAAGATGTAATCCGAGTAAGCGAACGGGAGGAAGAACATCTTCTGCCTCCCTTCGGCGAAGCCGAGGCCGTCGGTGCCGCCCGACCCGACCGCGATCAGAGACTGCACGACCTGAAAGCCCTTGCCCTGCGCGTCGTCCCACGGTCGCAGGTAGGCCGAGATGCGGCCCATGCGCCACGGCGACGTGAGCAGCATCAAGAGGACGCCCGCCAGGCCCAGCCCGCCGAGCATCCCCAGGTGCGCTAGGCGCGCGCCCGCCGTGTAGAGCATCACGAGGCAGACGACGCCGAGCATCATCGCCGTGCCGAGATCGGGCTCCTTCGCGACGAGCCCCGCGAGCACGCCCGTCACCACGAGGCACGGCACGAAAGTCCGCTTGAACGATCCTTCCTCGCCCGCGCGCCGCTCCAGCAGGCACGCCAGGAAGATCGCCAGCACGATCTTCGAGAACTCCGAGGGCTGGAACGTGAAGCCGCCCGGCAGCCTGATCCAGCGGCGCGCGCCGTTGACCGGCGGGAAGCCGAAGACGCCGAGGAGCATGACGACGGTGGCGATGAGCAACCCGATGACGACGAAGCGCCGGCTGAACACGCGATAGTCCACCTGCGACGCGGCGAGCATCGCGGCGAGCCCCGCGACAGTCCACACCGCCTGACGCTTGACGTAATAGTATTGACTCCCGAACTGGTGGAACGAGATGTCGGCGGACGCGCTGTAGACCATCACGACGCCGAACAGCGCCAGCGCCGCCGTCGCCGCGAACAACCACTCATCGGCTTGTAATTTCTTAGCCACGTCGTCTCATTCTCGAATGCGGAACGCGGATTTCGGATGGCGGATTAGAAAACATAGAGAGCGTTCGCCTGCTCAGCGCGCGTTGGTCTTTTCCGTCTCTTCAATCCGCAATCCGAAATCCGCATTCCGCAATCCCCTCACCGCTTCCTTGAACACCCTCCCGCGGTGCTCGTAGCTCTTGAACATGTCGAAGCTGGCGCACGCGGGCGCGAGCAGGACTACGTCGCCGGGCTCGGCGGCTTCTCGCGCGCGTCGCACGGCGTCGGCCATGTCGGTCGCGCGCGCGAGCGCGGGCGCGACGGCTTTCAACTCGGCCTCGATGCGGTCGGCGTCCTCGCCGACGAGGACGAGGGCGCGCGCCTTTCTCTCGACGAGCGGGGCGAGCGGCGCGTAGGGCGCGTTCTTGCCGCGCCCGCCGAGGATCAGGACGACGCGGCCGGGCTCGTCCGCGAAAGCCTCGAAGGCTTTGACCGCCGCGTCCACGTTCGTCGCCTTCGAGTCGTTGTAAAACTTCACGCCGCCCACCTCGGCGACGAACTCCAGCCGGTGCTCGACCGGCCGGAAGTTTCTGATAGTCTCGCGCATCGAAGCGGGGTCGGCTCCGCACGCGAGCCCCGCGGCGAGCGCGGCGAGGACGTTCTCGACGTTGTGCAGACCCCGCAAGGGTATCTCGTCGCGCGTCATTAAAACCTTCTCGCCGTCGCGCGTGCGCGAGACGATCTCGCGGCCGGCGCGGAGGAACAGCCCCTCTCCCAGCTCGCGCCGGACGCTGAAGAGCGTCACGTGCGCGCGCAGGCCCGGCCCCCACGACGAAATCACCTGGTCGTCGGCGTTCAGGATCGCGATGTCCCCTTCCGCCTGGTTGCGGAAGACGTTGTGCTTCGCCGCGGCGTAGTCCGTCAGCGTCTCGTAGCGATCCATGTGGTCGGGCATCAGGTTCAAAACTATCGCCACCTGCGGGTGGAAGTCGCGGATCGTCTCCAACTGGTAGCTCGACACCTCGACGACCGTCCAGCCGTCTTCGCTCGAAGACTCGACGAGCGTCGTCAGAGGCGTGCCGATGTTGCCGCCGATCTGCGCGTCGAGCCCCGCGCCCTTTAACAGCTCCCCGACGAGCGTCGTCGTCGTCGTCTTCCCGTTCGTGCCCGTGATGGCGACGAGGCGGCCGCGCAGGAAACGCGCCGCCAGTTCGACCTCGCCGACGACCTCCGCGCCCGCGCGCTCGCAGTAGCGCACCGGGATGGATTTCGTCGGCACGCCGGGGCTCACGACGACGAGCTGTATCTGATCGAGCAGCCACATCGGCGCGTCGCCCGCGAGCAGCCCGACGCCCTCGCCCTGCAAAGACCGCGCTTCATGAGACCACTCTTCGAGCGGCTTGCGGTCGTTCAGCGCCACGACCGCGCCCCGCGCGGCGAGGAAGCGCGCGGCAGCCACGCCGCTCAAGCCCGCCCCCACGACCAGAACCTTTTTGCCGCTCAGCTCCATCCCTCGTCTTAAATCGAAATCTTAAATCCCCAATCTTAAAAACTTCTCGCCGACCCCGCCCTAGCGCAGCTTCAGCGTCGAGAGGCTCAGCAGCGCGAACAGGATCGCCAGGATCAGGAAGCGGAAAACCACCTTCGACTCTTTCCAGCCGCGCATCTCGAAGTGGTGGTGCAGCGGCGTCATCTTGAACAGCCGCTTGCCGACGCCCGTGTGCCGCTTCGTCAGCTTGAAGAATCCGACCTGCAACATCACCGAGAAGGCTTCGAGGACGAACACCCCGCCGACCAAAACTAGAATGAACTCCTGCTTCGTCAAGACGCCGATCGTGCCGATCGCGCCGCCGATGGCGAGGCTGCCCACGTCGCCCATAAAGACGTCCGCCGGCGGCGCGTTGTACCAGAGGAAGCCCAGGCTCGCGCCCGCCATCGCGCCGCAGAAGACGGTCAGTTCGCCCACGTCCTTGCGGTGCTCGATGAAGAGCATCCGCGCCCAGCGCTCGTCGCCGCTGACGTAGGTGAAGGCGGTCAGCGCGACCATCGCGATGAAGGTGATGCTGATCGCGAGGCCGTCCAAACCGTCCGTCAGGTTCACCGCGTTCGACGCGCCGATCAAAACGATCATGATGAAGGGCAGGTAGAGCCACGGCCCGATGTTCGTGATGCGCGTGATGTCGGTCTGCTTGAAGAACGGCAAGCTCAGGTTCCACGAGTAGGTGTCGCGCGCGAAGAAGTAGAGCGCCGCCCAGACGCAGAGCGCGACGGCGAACTGCGCGGCGAGCTTCTGCTTGCCCGTCAGGCCGAGGCTCTGCTTTTTGGCGACCTTCGCGTAGTCGTCCATGAAGCCGATGACGGCGAAGGCGGTGGTGGCGAACAGGATGATCCAGACGTAGAGGTTCGTCAGCCGCGCCCAGAGCAGCGTCGAGATCAGGACGGAGGCGATGATGAGGACGCCGCCCATCGTCGGCGTGCCGCGCTTCGCCATGTGCGCCTGCGGCCCCTCTTCGCGGATCTGCTGGCCGATGTTCCACTCCTTGAGCGCGCGGATGACGCGGCCGCCGAAGGCGAGCGAGATGAGGAGCGCCGTGATCGTCGCGTAGGCCGTGCGGAACGTGACGTACTGAAAGACGTTCAGCGCCTTGAAGAAGACCGACTCCGAGCCCTGCGCCGCCAGACTTTTGAAGAGCCATTCGTAAAAGATGTAATAGATCATCAGCTCTCAAAGCAGATGTCAGAGTTGGATGTCGGATATTAGTTTCTGCTGCTTTAACTAACATCCGACATCCAACATCTAACCTCTCTCCTCATGTCGTTCCTTCAACAGCTTCACCACTTTGTCCGTCTGCACGCCGCGCGAGCCCTTGACGAGCACGAGGTCGCCCGCGCGCACAAACTCGTCGAGCGCCGCGGCGGCCTCCTCGGACGACTCGAAGAAGCGTGTCGCCTCCGCGCTCATCCCCGCCGCGCGCGCGCCTTCGACCAACTCGCGCGCGAGGCCGCGCAC
>DATLMC010000068.1:0-27800 GCA_035537435.1 Pyrinomonadaceae bacterium
CGCGCCGCTCCCTTTTTTTGGCGATAAGATACGCGAGACTCCCACGCGCCCACCCGGGCTCAAACTGACCCACGACCCGCCGGGCGCGCGGCTAAAAGCGGAAGCCGACGCCGGTGCTGAACTGGAAGTTGTGCTTCGTCTCGTCCGGCGGGCGGAAGATTGAGAAGCGGAGGCTGTTGGTCGCCGCGACGCGCCCGCTGTAACGGATGATGGTGTCGCCCAGGTCGAAGCGCGTGAAGATGCGCCGCCCGTGATGGAACTCGACCACCCCACCCACGTCCATCTCGAAGTAGGTCTTCGGCCCGCGCCTGAAGAGGGCGATTAGCACGGTCTCGCCGGGGAAGAACCGTGTCTCGGCCCGCGTGCCCGTCTGCCGCACGACGTTGCTGAAGCGCAGGAAACCGGGGCGGGCTTTGCCGAAGAGACCGACCCGCTTGAAGCGGCGTCCCGCCTTGACGCCGAACTGCCCCTGGACGCCGTGCGTGCCGTAGGTCGAGCCGCCGATGAAGGGGGCTTTGGTCAGGAAGTCCACCGCGCCTTCGAGCGCGACGTGCTCGTTGAGATTGACGGTGAAGCGACCGCCGACGTCGTGCGTGACCTCCGACGACATGTCGAACAAGATGATGACACCGCCGCTGGTGATGCTCTCCGGGCGGTTGAGGACGAGCGTCGTGTACTGGAAGCCGGCCTCGTAGCGCGGCGTGCCGACGTGCGGCGCGGGCGGGTTTGCTTCGTCCGCGCTGGCGGGATCGTGGAAACGGTAGGCGACGCCGGTCGTCAGTTGAAAGTTATGCGTGACCCCGTCCGACAGGTCGCGCGCGCTGAAGCCGCTCGGCTGGCGTGTCTCCTTGCCGCGATAGCGGATGCTAGTGTCGCCCACGTCCACGCGCACGAGCAGCTTGCGGCTCGGGTACAACTCGACCGCGCCGCCCACGTCCGCCGCGAACAGCGTCCGCCGCCTGTTGGCGAAGTCAGGAAGAAAGAACTGCTGCCCGTCGAACGCGGTGATCAGAGTTTCGCCGACGAGGGTGGACACTTCGCTGAGACTGACGAAGCCGGGGCGCGCTTTGACGAACAGCCCGAACTTCCGCCACCGCTTGCCCGCCTTGACGCCGAACAGTGCCTGCGTCGCGCGGCCGAGGGCGACCCGCTGCGGGAAGAAATTGACCTCGCCTTCGAGCCCGAAGTAGTCCGTCACGTTATAGCCGACGCGCGCGCCGCCGCCCGCCGACGTCGCTCTGCACCCGCTGAAGCAGTCGAGGAACCTCGCTTCGAGTGTCGTGAAGTGTCCGCCCACTTCCACTTTGGGCGCGTCGTGTTGTTGCGCGCGGCTCTGCCCGACCGCGAGTAGACAGAGCGCGAGCGCGCCCGCCAGAACCGATGTGCTTTTGAACAAGTCCCACCTCCGGTGAAGTATCGGGTCGGACGCTATGGCGGCGCCGAGAGTAACACGGCGCTTGAGATTGCTGACTGCTTTTGTCGGGCAGGACTACCGACCGCGCCTCACGCCCTCACTCTTCTTCGCGCTCGGCAGCCCGGCGGGCAGCTCTAACTCATCATCAATGAGCACATCCACCCACACGTTCACGAGTCTCGCGTAGTCCAACAGAACGGGCAGAGGCGGCTCGCCTGTTCCGAGTTCGTAAGCGGATATGCTGGTCAGCGAGAGTTTCTCGTGAAGTCCCAGGCGTTGGAGCCTTCCGTCCTGCGAGAGTTCAAGGGCAAGGCGAATCTGTAGCAGCTTCTCAGGGAGGCGGGCAGGTTTGGGACGCGGCAAACGTCCCATCAGGAGTGACCTTTATGTTTGGGCTCGGCGGGCAGGTCGGTAGGTAGGTCAATCTTGTCGTCTATCAGCACGTCAACGCAGACGCCCGCGGCCTGAGCGTAACCCAGGAGAATGAGCAGCGACGGCTCGCCCTTCCCTGACTCAAACTCTGAAATCCGGTAGTAGTCCATCCTACCCTCGGCCCCGAGAAGCTTGAGCATCCCGCTCTGGGATAAGCCTAGAGTGTTCCGGATCGTGAGGAGCTTTTCAGCCAAACGCTTCGGCTTCTCGCGCGCCCCCCTCGCCATTAGGAGTCACCCCCTGACAGGGGCAGCGCGAGATGCTTGCTGCTATTGGAAGATTCCAATAGAATGCGGCTGCGTAACTCTATCGCCGTGAGTATGAACCTCTCATGCTCAACGGCGACGCTCATCACTCAGCGCGTGAGTTGAGGTTCGAGCTTCGCATTTGCCGTCGCGGGTCTGGAAAGAGCGCGGCGAGAAGATAACAGAATCCGCCGCATGATTGTAGGGGCAGGGCTCGCCCCTGCCCGCTCGGGCGCGTCAGCGCGGACAGCACGCCGCGGGCAGGGACGAGCCCTGCCCCTACAAATATGAATGTCTAGTCGCCGCCCTCGCGTCGTGGTGGGTGGCGACGACGCGGGCGCTTCGCCCCCTCGCTCCCCTCACCGCGCGGAAGGTCTCACGCCATGCCCCTCACGATCCTCTTAGTTGAAGATAACCGCTTAGTCTCGGAAGCCGTGCGCGATCTGCTCGAAGCCGAGGGCTGGCGGGTTGAACTGTGTGCCGACGGCAACTCGGCGCTCAACCGGCTGGCCGGCGGCTTCTCGTACGACCTGCTGCTCTTCGATAACGAGGTGCCGGGCGCGAGCGGGTTGGAACTGACGCGCTACGCGCGCAGCCTTCCACGCTATCGCACGACGCCGGTAATCATGGTCTCGGCGACCGCCTGTGGCGCGGAGGCGCGGGGCGCGGGCGTGGACTTGTTCCTCAGTAAGCCGGACGACGTTCACGCGCTGGCGGAAGCCGTGAGAAGGCTGATGGCTTTACCTCATCATCGCTTCTGAGGGGTGACTTATGAGGCGGGGTTGGGGATGTTGGGGCGATGCCGCGCCGGTCTAAAATAGCCTGAAAGCTGTCCTCCGCGCGCTACCTGTCCATTGCACTTAAATCGCAACAAAACCGCCTGAAATCGCAATAAAACAGCTTGAAATACTGATCCCCGAACGCGACTCGCGGGCGTTGATGCGACGTGAATCACAGGCGCGCGCGCGTGTTTCAGCATGAAACATCCGACGGCGGGCAGGCGGGAGAGACTTGTGCCTCCTTACTGAATTTCAGTACGAAAACGCGCCTCTCGCGTGAGGCACGGTGCTTGCTTTAGATAGTCGTGCAACACGCACTTCTACGGCGCGTCTCCGTCGTCCGCGTACTCAGCGTGGCGAAGGCGGGTCAGACCAGAGATGAACATAAGATGAAGGAGTCCACAATGAACACACGCATCAAGTCAGTCTTCGCCGCGCTCGTCTGCGCGCTCGCGCTCACCCTCTCGGCCAACGTCACGAGCGCCGAGACCGTCTCCGAGTGTCAGCAGCTCATCGCCAACCTCAAGGCGGAGACGCAGACCGTCATCATCACCGGCAAGAACGCCGAAAAAGATCGCACCGGTCTCGTCGGCAAAGCCGACAACGCCTCCTTCGCCCTCGACCGCGGCAAGTTCTGCGACGCCATCCAGAAGCTCAACGACTTCAAATCGAAGATCAACCAGCTCATCGCCGCCGGGAACATCAACCAGAACCCGACCGACGCGAACGGCAACACCATCGCCACGGGCAATCAGCTCCTCGCGGACGCCGACGCCGCCATCAACTGCATCAACCGGCTCCAGATTCAGAGCACCGGCACGGGCTGCTTCTAGCGCCCACACTTTTTCGCGCCCCTTAACTCACGGGCGCGGCGTTGACGGCGCGGGCACACGCGCCGTCAACGTCCGCGCCACAGTTCCGCGCGTCGCGCCCCTCTGAAGCGCCCGCGTGCCTCTGTCCTCGCGCCTCGTCGCCGATAGCCGTCTCCTCCGACGAAAGGATACTTTTGAGATGAGCCCCGCCCAGACCCCGACGCAGACCCCGACGCAGAATTACGAGACCACCGACCTCTCGCTGGCGAGTTTCCTCCGCTGCCGCAACTTCAAGATCGACAACATCAGACGCCAGGGCGGGCGCACCGTCTTCGTCTTCGAAGACTCGCCGCTGCTGCGCGCCGCCGTGCTCGAATACGCCAACGACGGCAGCGTCTCCGTGCGCAGCTTTTGCAGCACGATGCGCGACCTCAAGGCCATCACCCGCTAGGCGCGACACGCGCGCGCTGATCAGTTGCAGGCTACACGCCGGAAAACCCGGCTCGACATCATTCAGGAAGCACCATCATGAAAACGATTCGCCCCACGCTACTCAAGTCCGCGCTGCTCTGCGGCGCGCTCGCCCTCGGGCTGCTCGCGCCCGCCAACGCTCAAGAGAAAGCCGGCTCGCCGCAGAGTCAGCCCGCGCCCGCCGCCGCCGCGACGAAGCCCGCAGCCGTCGCGCCGGGCACGCCGCAGAAGGTCACGGCGCAGGGCGTCGAAGTGGAGTTCACGATCAACCCCGTCGCCCCGGCGGACGACAAGAAGACGCCCGCGCTGTTGGAGGAGCAGGACGCGCTCGTGCGCTTCCGCATCACCGACACGGCGACCAGGACCCCGCTCGCGGGCGCGAAGCCTTCCGTCTGGATTTCGCGCGGGGGCACGGGCGCGGCCGACCCGAAGGTCTGCCACGAGAAGATTCAGTCGTTCCTGCAAGGCTCCCTGCGCGCGCGCCCCGACGTTGACCTGAACGCCTACTACCTGCTCGCGCTCAACCAGGAGCCGAACATCTCCGTCATCGATCCGCTGCTCGGCTTCGGCGGCAGCAAGCTCATCACGCTCGTCTTCCTCAAGAGCCCCGGCGAAGACTGGGCCATCACGGCCGATCAGGAGCGACTCTTCGTCACCATGCCCGCGATCAACAAGGTGGCGGTCGTCGACACGAACACCTGGCAGGTCGTCGCCAACATCGACACCGGCGCGAAGCCCGTGAGGGTGGCCCTCCAGCCCGACGGCAAGTACGTCTGGGTCGGCACGGACGCGGGCGCGGAGAGCGGCGTGACCGTCATCGACGCCTCGACCCTGAAGGTCGCCGCGCGCATCCAGACCGGCGCGGGCCATCACGAGATCGCCCTGCGCGACGACAACAAGCTCGCCTTCGTCACCAACCGCGACGCGGGCACGCTCTCCGTCATCGACGTGCAGAAGCTCGCCAAAGTCACAGACCTCAAGGCCGGCGCGAGCGCCGCCTCCCTCGCCTACTCGACGCTCAGCCAGGCGGTCTACGTCACGGACGAGGCGGGCGGACAGATCACGGTCTTCGACGCGCGCGCGCCGAAAGTCCTGACGAGCGTCGCCGTGAAGCCCGGCGTGCGCGCCGTGCGCATCGCGCCGGGCGGTCGCTACGGCTTCGCCGCCAACCCCGCGGCCAACGCCGTCTACGTCTTCGACGCGGCGACGAACCGCCTCCTGCACACCGTCCAAATTGACAAACATCCCGATCAGATCACGTTCACGCAGCAGTTCGCCTACGTCCGCGCGTCCGGCTCGGCGGACGTGACGATGATTAACCTCAACACGGTCGGCGTCGCGCCCAACCTCGTCAGCTTCCCCGGCGGGCAGGTCGCGCCCGACGCGGGGCGCACGCGCCCGAGCGTCGCCGATTCGGTCGTGCCCTCGCCCGAAGGCGGTTCCGTCCTCGTCGCCAACGTCGCCGACGGGCAGATCTACTACTACTCCGAGGGCATGGCCGCCCCGATGGGCAACTTCCAGAACTACAAGCGAGACCCGCGCGCCGTGCTCATCGCCGACCGCTCCTTGCGCGAGGCGCGCACCGGAACCTACGAGACGGTCGTGCGCCTGCCCAAGGCGGGGCCGTACGACGTGGCCTTCCTGCTCGACGCGCCGCGCATCACGAACTGCTTCTCGGCCGAAGCCGCCTTCAACCCGGCCGTCGCGCACGAGCGCGAAATCCCCCTGCGCGTCGAATACCTCGACCGCGGCAAGCCCCTGCGCGTCGGCGGCGACAACAAGCTCCGCTTCCGCCTGACCGACCCGGCGACCGGCAAGCCGAAGGACGGGCTGACGGACGTGAACGTGATGATGTACCTCGCGCCCGGCCTCTGGCAGAAGCGCGCCTTCGCGCAGTCGGTCGGCGCGGGCGTCTACGAGTTGAAGATCGACGTGCCGCAGGCGGGCACCTACGTCTTCTCCGTCGGCAGCCGCTCGCAGGGCGTGGACTTCCGACAACTGCCTAACCTGATGCTGGAAGCGACGGAGGCGACCGCCACGACCGCCGCGCCCGCCGCCAAGAACTAGGCGACGAGGTCTTGCCGCGCGGCGCGCGCTGCGTTTAGAGAGCGCGCGCCGCGCGCGTAGATAGGAGTTTGAACGTAATGACGCAGAGCAAAGTCCACATCGCGCGCGCCGCGCTCATCATCCTCGCGCTGGCCGCGTCCGTCGCCCTCGCACCCGCCGCGTTCGCGCAGGCGAAACCCGGCGCGCGGTCGAAGGCCCCGGCCGCGGGCGACTACTACACCTGCGTGATGCACCCGGAGGTGAGGGCGAAGAAGCCGGGCCACTGCCCGAAGTGCCACATGGACTTGCGCCTCAAGCACAGCGATCCGCCCGCGCCGCCCGCCCCTCAGAAAGAGGCGGCGGCGAGCAGGAACGAATACGCCGCGTCGGGACGGATGACGATCCCGGACGTGGAGGTGCTCGATCAGGACGGGCGCAAGCTCCGCTTCTACACCGATCTCGTCAAGGGTCGCACCGTCGCCATCAACTTCATCTTCACGACCTGCACGACCATCTGCCCGCCGCTCGGCGCGACCTTCGCGCGCGTGCAAAAGGAGCTGGGCGAGCGCGCCGGGCGCGACGTGCAGATCATCTCCGTCTCGGTCGACCCGGCGACCGACACGCCCGAAAGGCTCAAGGCGTGGGGCGCGAAGTTCAAAGCGGGCGCGGGCTGGACGTTCGTGACCGGCAGGAAGCCGCAGGTGGACGAGCTGCTGCGCGCCCTCGGCGCGCAGGCCGCCCGCCCCGAAGACCACTCGCCCGCCGTCCTCATCGGCAACGACGCGCGCGGGCAGTGGAAGCGCGCCTACGGGCTGGCCCGCCCGACCCAGCTCGTCCAGATGATCAACGACGCCCTCGCGGGCCAACTCAACTCTTCGACCAAGGAGTCAGCTCAACAATGAAGCGCACCCTCTTCACCCTCGCGTTCTGCCTCGTGTCCGCCGCCGCCGCCACCGCCTCGGCGCAGACGCCCGCGAGCCCGGCGCGGCCCGCGCCCGCCGCCGATCCGCACGCCGCACACAAGGCGGGCGACGCGAAAGCGGCGGCGCAGGGTGAGACCCCGGCCGCGCAAAAGTATTTCACGGACGTTGAGCTCGTCGATCAGGACGGCAAGCCCCGCCGCCTCTACAGCGATCTGCTCAAGGGCAAGACGGTCGTCGTCAACGCCTTCTTCACGACCTGCACGAGCGTGTGCCCGCCGATGACGCGCAACCTCGAAAAGGTGCAGGCGGCGCTCGGCGAACGCTTCGGGCGCGACGTGTTCTTCGTCTCGATCTCGGTCGACCCGGAGGTCGACACGCCCGCGCGCCTCAAAGACTACGCGCAGAAGTTTCACGCCAAGCCGGGCTGGACGTTCGTGACGGGCAAGAAGGAGAACGTCGATTGGGCGCTCTACAAGCTCGGTCAGTACGTCGACGAGAAGAACGACCACACGACCGGCATCATCATCGGCAACGAGGCGACGGGCCTCTGGAAGAAGGCCCTGGGGATCGCCCCGGCGGCGGACTTGATCAAAGTCGTCACCAGCGTCGCCGATGACAAAGCCGTGACCGCCGACGCCAAACAGAACTGAGGAATAATTGTACGGGCGGGGCTCGTCCCTGCCCGTCTTCGTCTGACGCAAGACACGGGCGGGGACGAGCCCCGCCCCTACGGTCATCACGCATCATTCGCAGTCAACAACGAGTCGTCATAGTGATCTACAAACTCAAACTCTTCGCCGCGGCCCTCGCCATCTCGCTCTGCGCCGCGGCGCACTTTGGCGGCCCGGCGGCTCTCGCCGCGCGCCAGCAGTCGCGGGGCGCGGCCGCCACGCCGTCGCGGGTCTCTGCGGCCGCCGCGCCGGAGGCGGCGCGCCCGCTGACGCCGCAGGAGCGGCGCGGCAGGGCCATCTACCTGCGCGGCGAGAGCGCGGCGGGGCGCGCGATCACGGCGGTCGTCGGCGAGATTGACGTGCCCGCTTCGACGATGACGTGCGCCGGGTGCCACGGCCTGCGCGGCGAGGGTAAGACCGAGGGCGGCGTGACGGCGGGCGACCTCACCTGGTCGAACCTCACGAAGCCTTACGGCCACACGCACCCTTCCGGGCGCAAGCACGGCGCGTTCACGGATTCCTCCGTCATCTTCTCCGTCACGAACGGGGTCGACCCCGACAGAAACGATCTCAACGTCGCCATGCCGCGCTTCAAGATGTCGCCCGAAGACATGGCAGACCTCGTCGCCTACCTCAAGCGCCTCGAGTTCGACCGCGACCCCGGCGTCGCCGCCGACCGCGTCGAGATCGCGACGATCATCCCCACCTCCGGCGCGCTCGCCGAGATGGGCGCGGCGATGCGCGACGTGCTCGCCGCTTACTTCGACGACCTCAACAGCCGGGGCGGCATCTACAGCCGCAAGATCAACCTGAGCGTCGTCGAAGCCGGAAGCAACGACGCGGCGGCGCGGGCGCGCGCGGCGATCGCGCGGGGCCAGGTCTTCGCCTTCGTGGGCGGCTTGAGCCCCGGCGCGGACGCGGAGTTGAGCGCGCTCGCGCGCGAGGAGGAGGTGCCTTTCGTCGGGCCATCGACGCTCATGCCGCAGCCGGGCACGCCGCCGAACCGTTACGTCTTCTACCTGTCGCCGGGCGTCGGCGAGCAGGCGCGCTCTCTCGTCAACTTCGCGTCCGAGAGTCTCGGAATGAAGAAGCCGCGCGCCTCGGTCGTCCTCGCGCCGGGCGCGCTGACGGAGGCGGCGGCCGCCGCGGTCGAGGATCAGGCGAAGCAGGCGGGCTGGGGTGTGGTCGGCCGTCGCGCTTACGCGCCCGCGCGCTTCGACGCTGTCGCGCTCGCCGCGGACTTGAAGCGCGAAGGCGCGGACGCCGTCTTCTTCTTCGGATCGGGCGCGGACGAGGCGACCTTCATCAAGTCAGCCGACGCCACGGGCTGGACGCCGACCATCTTCTCGCTCGGCGTGCTCGCGGGCGGCGACCTGCCGGGGGCCGTCCCCGCCACCTTCAAGCGGAAGATCTTCCTCGCGTTCCCGTCCGTCCCGGCGGACGTGACGCCGGAGGGCAAGCGTGAGTTCCTCGCCCTGCTTGAGAAATACAGATTGCCGTCGAAGCATTCGGCGGCGCAACTGGCGGCGCTCGCCGCCGCCAAGACCTTCGTCGAGGGGCTGAAGCTCACCGGGGCCGACGTGAGCCGCGAGAAGCTCGTCACGTCGCTCGAAGGTCTCTACGAGTTCAACACGGGCGTCACCCCGCGCCTCATCTTCGGTCCGAACCGCCGCGTCGGCGCAGCCGGCGCGTACATGGTGACGATCAACCCGGAAACCAAAGAGTTCGCCGCCGTGGGCGACTGGGTTAAATCTTACTAAGGACGTTTACATTCGGAGGTTTTAATGAACAGGTTCGGTCACGCACTCTTAACCCTGGCGCTGCTCGCCGCGCCCGCCGCCGCGCAGACGACTCCCTCACAACAGACGCAGAAGACCGCGGTCGACGCCCAGGCGAGCGCGCCCAGGACGACGCCCGCGCCGACGACGCCCGCGACCGCCGCCGCGGCGGTGTCGCCCGAAAAGATCGCGGCCGACTGCGGCTGCGAGGCCGCGCCGCTGCCCGAAGTGGTGGCGACCGTCAACGGCCTGCGGATCACGAAGGGCGATCTCAGCCCCGGAGTCCGGCAGCGCGTCGCGCAGCTTCAGCAGCAGGTCATCGCCGCGCGCACGCGCGAGCTGGAGCTCCAGATCAACAGCGCGCTGCTCGAAGCCGAGGCGAAGCGGCTCGGCACGACCACGCAGCAGGTGCTCCAGACCGAAGTCGTCGCCAAGACGAAGGAGCCGACCGACGCCGAGGCGCAGGCCTTCTACGATCAGAACAAGACGCGCATCAAGGGCGAGTTCGCCGCCGTCAAAGACGACATCAAAGGCTACCTGCGCGACCAGCAGCAGCGCGAGCTGGCGCGCAAGCTCTCCGAGCGCCTGCGCGCGGGCGCGGACGTGAAGGTGCTCGCCTCGGAAGTGACGCCGCCCGCCACGCCGGCCGCGCGCGCGCGCCTCTTCGCCACGGTCGGCGCGCGGCGCATCACCTCCGGCGACATCGAGGACAGCCTGCGCCCGCTCGTCTTCGAGGTGCAGCAGCAGGCTTACGAGCTGCGCCGGCAGGACGTCGATCTCAAGATCAACGACGCCCTGCTCAACCAGGAGGCGCAGAAGCGGCAGGTGACGCCGCGCGCCCTGCTCGACGCGGAAGTCGACTCTAAAGTGCCGGCCGTGACGGAGGCGCAGGCCCTGGCCTTCTACAACGAGAACAAGGAGCGGATCAACGGCGAGTTCGCGCAGGTGAAGGATCAGGTCACGCAGTACCTGAAGGAGACGGAGGGGCGGAAGCTGCTCGTCGCCTACGCCGAACGCTTGCGCCAGTCGGCGGCGGTCAAGACCTTCCTCGACGCGCCGGAGCCGCCCGTGGTGAACATCTCCACGGACGATCAGCCCGCGAAGGGGAGCCCCCGCGCCGAGGTCACGCTCGTCGAGTTCACGGACTTCCAGTGCCCGAACTGCGCGGCGGCGCAGCCCGTCTTCGACAGGCTGCTCGCCGAGTACGGCGACCGCGTGCGCCTCGTCGTGCGCGACTTCCCGCTCTCGCAGCACCCGCACGCCCTCAAGGCTGCGGAGGCCGCCGAGGCGGCGCGCGCGCAAGGGAAGTACTGGGAGTACGCGGCGCTGCTCTTCAACAACCAGACGGCGCTCGGCGTCGAGCAGCTCAAGCAGTACGCCACCAGGCTCGGTCTCGATCGCGCGAAGTTCGACGCCGCGCTCGACGGCGGCAAGCTGACCGAGCAGGTGCAGCGCGACGTGCTCGACGGCGAGCGCGCGGGCGTCAACGGCACGCCCGCCGTCTTCGTCAACGGCAGGCGCGTCACCGACCACTCTTACGACGGCTTGAAGGCCGCCATCGAGTCCACGCTCAAGACGATGCCCGCCGGGCGCTAAGACGGGAGCGCAAGAGCGAAGGTAAAGACGAGTGGCGGCGTCTAATTTGAAATTAGACGCCGCCGCTCGGCGCGACAGGCGTGACAGGAATTGCCGTCATGGGCTATGCTCTGGCGGCTCACACTTTTCAAGCTGTTAGCCGCTAGCCGTTAGCCCTTGGCCGGACAAAAAGCTAAGCGCTAAGAGCTAAGCGCTAACAGCTTTTTCGGAGAGGTGCAGGAGTGGTTGAACTGGCAGCACTGGAAATGCTGTGTACGGGGAACCGTACCGTGGGTTCGAATCCCACCCTCTCCGCTCGGACAACTCGGATCACAAGGCAATAACTCGGCGGCGGAAACGGGGCTCGCGAGCCCCGTTTCCGCCTTTCGCCGTTCGCGCCCCGCCCCGCGCCCGGCGGCCCCGCCCGCCTTCCGCCATCATTCCGTGAACCGGCTCTGTTTGACTGCTCAAGGCTCTCCCAATCCAGACCCTGACGGAGGTGCTCGATGGAGGACGATAAACTTGCCGCGGACGAGATGCGCCGCGAGGTGCAGCACGAGTCTGTGAAGTCGCAGATCGAGTCGGACGTGAACGCCGAGATCGCGGCGCGGGCCGACCGGACGACGCGACCCGAGGCCGCGAGGATGGAGGCGGTCGCGGGAGAGTTCCGCGCCAAGGCGGTCGACGAGGTGGTCGACACCGAGCGCGAGGTGGAGCGCGCGCGCGGGTTGGCGCGCGTCTCGCAGGTCGTCGATTACATCTTCTACCTCATCTACTCGCTGCTCGGGCTGCGCTTCTTCCTGAACCTGCTCGGCGCGCGGCAGGGCGCGGGCTTCGTGCAGTTCATCAACACCGTGACCGATCCGTTCTACGCGCCGTTCAAGGGGATCGTGCCGACGCCCTCGACGGCCGAAGGCTTCCGCCTCGCGCTCCCCATCCTCGTCGCGCTCATCGCCTACGTCCTGCTCCACCTCGCCATCAACGGGCTGCTGCGCCTCTTCGCGCACCGCAAGACGGCGATCTGAAGCAGCGGGATGGGATTTAGGGGTTGGGGGACGGAAGTTGGTAAAACCTTGCGGGCGAGCCACAGCCACCTCGCGCCTTGAGCTTCGCGCGCTGCTTCTAGACTCCAGCCCTGTCCCCCTGCCCCTGACTCCCCCCGCGTTTGGACTGCGCGGGGCGCGGGTGTTAGACTCGACGGCGTTGATAGTTTTATCAGGCTTCGGGCTCCGCACAACGCCCGTCTCACGAACTCCGCCAGGCTGGGAACAGAGCAACGGTAGTGCAGGCAGCGTGTGTTGCGGGTCGGTCCGAAGCCTGACCAGTTTTCATCGGCGACGCCCCTGATCGTCGCGCGAGTTGCCGAAGCGAGGGCGGTTGGAGCACAATCCAACCGCCCTTTCGGTTTCATGTCGTCGACCAACTCGCGCGGAAAAACTTTTCCGACCCGAACGGCCATGAAGATCAACATCAAGCGACTCGATCACGTCCAGCTCTGCGTGCCGCGCGGCGCGGAAGAGGCGGCGCGCGCGTTCTACGGCGGGCTGCTCGGACTCAAGGAACTCGAAAAGCCGGAGCCGCTGCGCGCCAACGGCGGCCTCTGGTTCGAGATCGCCGACGTGCAACTGCACATCGGCGTCGAGGACGCCGCGGCGAAGTCCAAACGCCACCCCGCCTTCGAGGTCGAGCGCGTCGATGAGATCAGGAAGTTTCTCGAAGAGCAGGGCGTCCGCACGCGCGACGAGAAAGACATCGAAGGCGTCAAACGTTTCTCCTTCTTCGACCCCTTCGACAACCGCATCGAGTTTCTGGAAAAGACGACGACAGACTTTTAGTGTCCGGCTGACTGCTGATAGCTGACTGCTTCCCCTATGTCTTACCAAGTCATCGCGCGCAAGTGGCGGCCGCAGGCGTTCGAGGAAGTGACCGGGCAGGAGCCGATCACGCGGACGCTGCGCGGCGCGATCGAGCACGACCGCCTGCACCACGCCTACATCTTTTCCGGCGCGCGCGGGGTGGGGAAGACGACGACCGCGCGCCTGCTCGCCAAGGCCCTCAACTGCCACAAGACGGATCGCCCCACGCCGACGCCGTGCCGCGCCGACGACCCGACCGTCTGCGCCTCCTGCCGCGAGATCGCGGAGGGCCGCTCGATCGACGTTTTGGAGATCGACGCGGCGTCGAACACGGGCGTCGACAACGTGCGCGAGTCGATCATCAACACGGTGGGGGTGCGACCGGCGCGCGACAGGTTCAAGGTCTTCATCGTCGACGAAGTCCACATGCTCTCGGGCGCGGCGTTCAACGCGCTTTTGAAGACGCTGGAGGAGCCGCCGCCGCGCGTCGTCTTCATCATGGCGACGACCGAGTCGCACAAAATCCCCGACACGATCCTCTCGCGCTCGCAGCAGTTCGAGTTCCGCACCATCGCGACGCAGAAGATCGCCGAGCGCCTGCGCCTCATCGCCGACGCCGAGAAGATCAAGGTCGAAGACTCCGCCCTCAGAGAGATCGCGCGCGCGGGTGAGGGCTCGATGCGCGACGCGCAGTCCGCCTTCGACCAGGTTATCTCCTTCAGCGAGGGCGCGATCAAGGCGGCCGACGTGGAGGCGGCCCTCGGCATCGCGGGCGCGGAGCTGCGGACGCGCGTGATGCGCGCCGTCGCCGCGCAAGAACCGAAGGAGGCGCTCGCCGTCGTCGACGATCTCGTGATGCGCGGCCACGACCTGCGCAACTTCTGCCGCGACCTGCTCGCGCACGTGCGCGACCTGCTCGTGACGAAAGCCGCCGGCCCGTCGTCCGAGCTGACGGACGCGACCGAGGCGGAGCGAGGCGATCTGGCGCGCGCGGCCGAGGAGTTTTCCGAGTCAGACCTCGTGCGCTTCTTCCACAGCCTGTCGGAGACGGAGCAGCGTCTGAGGGAGGGCGCGCACCCGCGCTACCAGTTGGAGATCGGGCTGGTCAAGCTGATCGAGATGCGCCGCCTCGCCCCCGTCGGTCAAATCCTCGAACGCCTGAACGCGCTCGAAGAGGCGTTGCGGGCGGGCAGGACGCCCGCGGCCGGCTCCCCGTCGCCGACCGGCGGCGCGCCGCCGGGTGGCGGCGGCGGCACGGCGGCGCGCGGTGGCGGCGGCGTCGGATCGGGCGCGCCGACCGGATCGCGCTCCCCCAAGCCGCGCGCCGAAAGCAATCACGGACAGGGCGCGCCGCCGAGTCCCGCGGCGAAGGGCGACGGCGGCGCGCCCGCCGACACGCCGCCGTGGGAGTCGCCCGCGGCCGCGCAGAAGCCCGCGCCCGCGGCGGTCTCATCTACCGCTAACTCTTCGTCGCCGTCGTTGCGCCTGGTCGAGTCGCAACTGGCGACGACGGTCGGCTCGGCGCGGGCGGACGTTGACGTTCAGCCGAACCAGGGCGCGCGGCAGAACGTGAGCGCGCCGCCGGAGGCGGGCGGCTTCAGCCTCGTCTCGACGCAGGCCCCGCCGCGCGTCGAGCTTGCCCCGCCCGCGCAGGCGAGCGCGCCGGAGTCTTTCATCGAACGACTCAAGAACGCGCTCGAAGACCGCCGCAAGCCCTTCCTCGCCACCGCGCTCGACGCGGCGCGAAAGGTCGAGGTGCGCGGCGACGAGCTGTGCGTCGAGTTCGCGCCGGACGCGAAGTTCATGCGCGACAACCTGTCGAAGCCGGAGAACGCGCGGCTCGTGCGCGAGGCCTGCTCGGAGATCGCCGGGCGTGAGGTAGGCATCCAAATCGCCGTGCGCGACGAGCGCGAGTCGGCGGAGGCCGCCGACCGCGACGAGGAGCAGGCGGCGCGGCAGAGCTTGCGCGAGCGGGCCGAGCAGGACGCGCAGGTGCAGGACGTGCTGCGCATCTTCCGCGCCGAAATAGTGGACGTGCGCCCCGGCGACAAAGCGTGAACAAAGGCGGCGGCGCGCGCGTATAGCCGGACTGGTGGAGGTCTTTAAGGGAAGATGCGTAATCCTACTATCGCTGGCGTGCTGAGTCTGCTGGTTCCCGGCCTCGGGCAGCTCTACAACGGACAAATTTTCTGGGGCATCCTGTGGCTGCTGCTGACAGGCGTCTCGTGGATCGGGACGGCGGGTCTCTTCGGCTGGATCGTCCACATCTTCGCGGCGTGGTCGGCGTACAGCTACGCGAAAGACCACCCGATACGCGTCTGACGCTCGCCCGGATCGAGCCGGAAAACTTCGCGCGGGCGCGCGGGCTCTTAAACGGGCTCGCGCGCCCGCGCTGTTTTTTTACCCACTCGACCCCGCCCACGCTGCGTGCGGGGTGCAAAACTTTCCGCTTTCAGCTTCGCGCCTCTGGTGAGGAAGACGGGCAGGGACGAGCCCTGCCCCGACAGTTACCCCGGTCTTGTTAGAGGCTCTTCATCTCTCACCAGGCCGACGCGACGAACGTTTTTGACACCGCGCCCGCGGCGTTTTTATACTCGACACCTCTTCCGCGTCGGATTCCTGATCGCCGACTCACAGGGTTTCAGACGGAACGGAGTTTGTTCGTAATGAAACGCCCCCCCTTAGCCTTCGCCGCCGCCCTGCTCGCGTGCCTCTTCGCGCTCCCGGCCCAGACCGCGTCCGCGAAAGACGCCTGGACGAGCGTGCGCACGAAAAACTTTTTCCTCATCGGCAACGCCACGGAGAAGGAGATCCGGCGGGTGGCGACGCGACTCGAACAGTTCCGCCACGTCTTCTCGCAGCTCCTCCCGCAAGCCAACCTCGCGTCGCCCGCCCCGACCACCGTCGTCGTCTTCAAGAGCGACTCGGCGTACACGCCCTTCAAGCCCGTCTACAACGGCAAGCCCGCGAAGTGGGTGGCGGGCTACTTCCAGGCGGGCGACGACGTGAACTACATCACGCTCACCTCCGAGAAGTACGGCGAGGACAACCCCTACGCCCCGATCTTCCACGAGTGCGCCCACTTCATCGTCAACAACAACCTCGGCGATCCGCCCCTCTGGTTCAACGAGGGCCTCGCCGAGTACTACAGCACGTTCGACATCTCGAACGGCGACAAGAAGGTCACGCTCGGCGTCCCCGTCCGCAACCACGTCTACCTGCTGCGCGAGCGCTTCATGCCGCTCCGCGACCTGTTGCACGTGACGCACGGCTCGCCCGCCTACAACGAGGGCGACAAGAACGGCGTCTTCTACGCGCAGTCGTGGGCTCTCGTCCATTACCTCTTGCAGGGCAACAAGGGGCAGCGCGTGGCGCAGCTCGGCCGCTTCAGCTCGCTCGTCGCCGCGGGCGAGTCGGTCGAGGAGAGCTTCCGGCAGGCCTTCCGGACGGACTTCAAGACGATGGAGCGCGAGCTGCAAACTTACGTCAGGAACAGCACCTACCAGGTGCAGGTCTTCTCGCTCGCGAAGCCGCTCGTCTTCGACGCCGAGATGCGGGCGGCGCCGCTCTCGGAGGGCGAGGCGCTGGGCTACCTGGGCGATCTGCTCCTGCACACCAACCGGCTCGACGAGGCCGACGCGCTGCTCAGGCGTGCGCTCGACCTCGCGCCCGACTCCGCGCAGGCGCACGCCTCGCTCGGCATGGTGCGCGTCCGGCAGGGCAGGTTCGCGGAGGCGGAGGCGGAGATGAAAAGGGCGGTCGAAGCGAACTCGCAGAACTACCTCGCACACTACTACTACGCCGACGCCGTCTTCCGCAAAACCGCCGGCTACGGGCGGCCCGTCACGCCGTTCCCGGCGGAGGACGCCAGGCTCATGCGCGCCGAACTGAGCCGCGCCATCGAGTTGAACCCGTCGTTCGCCGAGAGCTACTACCAGCTCGCCTTCGTCAGCCTCGTCACGGGCGAGGGGCTGGACGAGGCGGCGCGGCTGCTCGCGCAGGCCCGGCTGCTCGCGCCCAACCGTCACCGCTACACCCTCCTGCTCGCGCAGATACAGATGCACAAGCGTGACTACGTCGCGGCGCGGCAGCTCCTCGAACCCGTCTCGCGCAGCGCCACCGCCGACACGCGCGAGCGCGGCGAGGCGCAGTCGATGCTCGCGACCGTCCGGATGATCGAAGACGGGATCGCTCGGCACGGCAGGGAGGGCGTCGCCACCGGCGGCGGCGGGGCGGCGGGCGCGGGCGGCGCGCAGCAGGCGACGGCGGCCGCGGTCGAGGCGGTCGAGAACATGAAGCCGCTGCTCAGGCGGCGCGCGAACGGCGAGCAGGTGCGCGGCACGCTCACGCGCATCGACTGCCCCGGCGGGTTGGTCGTGGTCTTGAACGTGCGGGTCGGCGACCGCGTGCTCCGCCTGCGCGCCGAGTCGTTCCAGCGCGCCGAGTTCAAGAGCTACGTGCCGGGCATGACGGGCACGGCGCTCGGCTGCGGGGTGCGCGACCCGGAGAATCTGGTCTACGTCACCTTCCGCCGCGCGACCGAGCCGAAGCCGAAGTTCGACGGCGAACTGCTCGCCGTCGATTTCGTCACGCCCGACATCGAGCTCGAACCCGAACCAGGACCGCCGGCGAAGCGAAGATTAAGAACTACTACCGAGACCGGGAATAATTGTAGGGGCAGGGCTCGTCCCTGCCCGCCGGTCGGTGACAATCCGCGTCGTGTTTAATGATTCAACGCGGGCAGGGAGGAGCCCTGCCCCTACATCTTTAAGCGCGCCGCCGAGTATTGCTCAGGAGTTCTCAGACGCGGCGGCGCGGAGGATGATTACCATCTCCGCGCCGCCGCGTCTGTTGTTCCTACGGGCGAAAGAGTCTATTCGTCTGTGCGAGGTTCTGTGTCAGGGCTTCGCAGCTATTCGTCGAGTTCGCCCGTGTCCGCGTCCTTCGCGGTGCGCCGGACGGGGAGGAGCCGGCGGACGAGCTCGTTCAGCCGCTCGAAGTCGACGGGCTTGGTCAGGTAGCCGTCGAGACCGGCGTCGTAGGCGGCGCGTCGGAAGCCGTCGGTCGAGAACGCCGTGACGGCGACGACGGGCACGAGCCGCAGCACCGGGTGCTCGCGCAGCCGCCGGGTCGCGCCGAGCCCGTCGAGACCGGGCATCGCGATGTCTATCAGGATCAGATCGGGCGAGCTGATCTCGGCGATCTTCAGCGCCTCCTCGCCGTTCGAGGCGGTGATGACGCGAAAGCCCGCCTGCTGCAAGTGGAGGCTCAAGAGAACGAGGTTGTCGGGCGTGTCGTCGACGACCATCAGCAGGAAGTCGCGCGGCTTGAACTCCTGCGTGTCGGCCTGCGCGGGCACCCGCCCGGTCTCGCCGCGCGTCGGCGCGGTGGAAATCTGACCGAAGTCGGGCGGCGCGGGCGGCAAGCCTTCCGGCTCGCGCTCTTCCTCACGCAGCGCGTCGGTGGCGGTCGGGGGCGTCGAGAGGTAGGTGGTCTCCACGCCGCGGGACGTGCGGAACTGAAACCCGCACTTCACGCAGAATCGCGCCGTCTCCAGATTCTCTTGACCGCAGTCGGGACAGTTCATCCGTTCTCTCGACGAAAATTTTCGGGGCGGTGAATTATGACAGAGCCCGGGCGCTTATTCCAACGAACGACCGCCGGGGCTAAGATGTTCGCGCGTTCTCCGATCCCGAAAATAAGGCCGCCGCGCCGGCGCGGGCGCGGTAGGGACGAACTTAACGGATGAAAAAAATCTCGCTCGCCGAAGTGCCCGCCGAGTCCGTCTCGCACAACCCGGAGATCACGAAGCAGGTTATGTTACGACGCGGCGACCTGCCGCACCTGACCAACTTCTCGCGCTCGCGCCTCCTGCCCGGTCAGACCGCCGCCGCCCACGCGCACGCGGGGATGCACGAAGTCTTCTACGTCGAACGGGGCGCGGGGCTCATGCGCGTGGGCGCTCAAGAGGTCGCGCTCGCGGCGGGCGTCTGCGTCGCCGTCGAGCCCGGCGAGTCGCACGAGATCGAGAACACGGGCGTGGCCGAGTTGGTGCTGATCTATTTCGGGATCGAGGAGTGAGCGCGAGTGAGAGCAAGAGCCATACGAAAAACTGTAGGGGCAGGGACAAGTCCTCTGCCCGCGTTGAATCATCAAACACGACGCGGATTTTATCGCCCGGCGGGCAGGGACGAGCCCTGCCCCTACATCTTTACACGCGCCGCCCGGTTGCGTCAGGCGCTCTTAGCCCTGCGGCGGCTTCTTCTTGTCGGGCGGCGGGAGCGCGCGCTGGATGTCGCTGTTGGTGGGCAGACCTTCGGCGCCGAGCCTGGGCTTGTCGCGGCGCATCCCGGAAGGGAGTTTGGGGCGGGGGATCGAGACCGTGTTGACGGCGTCGGTGCGGCGCAGGATGGCGCCGCCGCGCCCCGCCACCCACGCGCTCGCACCTCCGCGGTAGGCGACCGAGAAGAGCGGCACGCTCGTCGGCGTCGGCAACTCGGCCCACGTCTCGCCGCCGTCGCGCGTCTGGATGATGCGCCCCTGATCGCCGACGACGAGCGCCTCCTGCGCCGAGGCGAGCGAGACGGCGAAGAGGTTGACCCGCACGTCCGTCTCCATCTGCTTCCACTTCGCGCCGCCGTCGTCGGTGCGCAGGATGAGACCCCGCTGCCCGACGACGAAGCCGCGCTGCGGCGTCGCGAAGGCGACCGAGTAGAGCCACTCCTTCGTGTTCGTCTCGACGAAGTGCCACGTCTCGCCGCCGTCCTCCGTCTTTAAGATCGTCCCCTGCGCGCCGACGGCGAAGGCGCGCTTCTCCCCCGCGAACGCGACCTCTTCGAGCCACGCGACGGAATCGGAGGGGCGCAGCTTCCAAGTCTCGCCGCCGTCCTCGGTCGCGGCGATGGTGCCGCGCGCGCCGACGGCGAGCCCGCGCTTGGCGTCGAAGAAGTTGACGCCCGAAAGCTCCGACGTGAAACCCGTCTCGCACTTCGACCAGATGACGCCGCCGTTCTCGGTGCGCAGGATCGTGCCCTGCTCGCCGACCGCCCAGCCGCGGTTGGCGTCGGCGAAGAAGACGTGCGTGAGGCGCTGTGTCGTGTCCGACAGTTGCGGCGTCCAGCGCCGCCCGCCCGAATCGGTCGCGAGGATGCGGCCGCGCGCGCCGACCGCCCAGCCGCGCGAACCGTCGAGGAAGAAAATATTGGTGAGGTCGTCGCGCCCGCCCTCACTCAGGCGTCGCCATTCGAGCCCGCCGTCGTCGGTGCGCAGGATCAGACCGTCCGCGCCCGCCGCCCAGCCCGTCTGCGTGTCGGCGAACTGGATGGTCTTCAGGCGCGGCGCGGTCTTGACGGCGACGGGCAGCCACGTCGCGCCGCCGTCGGCGGTCGAGAGGATGGCGCCGCTCGCGCCCGCCGCCCAGCCGTTGCGCTCGTCCGCGAAAAAGACGCTCAGCAGATCGGGCCGGGTGAAGACTTCGACGCGCGTCCACGTCGCGCCGCCGTCGTCCGTGCGGAGCACGAGCCCCGCGTAGCCGACGGCGACGGCGCGCTTCGACTCGCCCGCGAACGCCACGCTCGTCAGCGGCAGCTTCCACTCGTCCGGCAGCACGCCCGCCTTCCACGTCGCGCCGCCGTCCGCGGTGACGAGCATCGTGCCCTGCGCCCCGACGACGACGCCCACGCGCTCGTCGGCGAACGAGACCGCGTAGAGGTGCGCCCTCACGTTCGACGCCTGCGCCCGCCACGTGCGCCCGCCGTCGTCGGTCGCGACGACGCTGCCGTAGGTTCCGACCGCCCAGCCGTACTTGAGCCCGTCGCCCGCGAACGCGACCGCCGAGAGGTGATCGCGGACGTTCGTCTGGCGCAACAGCCAGCGGTCGCCGCCGTCGTCCGTCGTCACGACGACGCCCCGCGCCCCCACCGCGACCGCCGTCCTTTTATCTTTAACGTAGAGGCCGTAGAGCGTCGTCGAAGCGGGCGAGGTCTGCGACTCCCACGCGAAGCCGCCGTCGTCGCTGCGCAGGATCACGCCGTCGGCCCCGACCGCCCACCCGTGCCGCTTGTCCGCGGCGAAGCGCACCGCGTTGATGGCGTTCCCTTGCGGCAGCGGGTTCTGCCACACCCACCCGCGCGTCTGCGCCGCCGCGGCGTGCGCGCACGCCGCGGCGAGCGCCAGCAGACGAAGAATGCCGACGCCTCTGCGGCGCGCTTTGGTGTGCGTGACGAAGGGCATTGATTGACGGGGGCTTGCCTAGCGGGATTTGCCCGTGAAAACTTTCCTGACTACGCGATACGGGAAGAGCAGTGTGTCCGAGACGCGGCTGAGCGCGCCGTGTTTCGGCACTACCACGATCTCGCCCATCACCCCGACCTGGAGCGTCACGTCGAGCCTTACGTCTTTCCCCGCCTTCAAGTCTAACTGAGACTTCCGGAAACTGACGAAGCCGGGGGACTGGGCGGTCAGAGTGTACGTCCCCGCCCCGACGTTTGCGAACCGGTAGACGCCTTCCTCGTCGGTCGTCGCCGCCGACTCCTGATTCGTCGCTTCATTCAACAGGATGACGGATGCCTGCGGGACGACCGCGCCTTCGATATCGTAGATCGTCCCGCGGAGTGCTGCGGTCTTTCCCACCCGCGCGCTTTCCCGCCGCGCGCCCTCGCGCTGTGGGGCGTGAGCCGCGTCCTTAGTTGCGGGCGCGGCTTTCACCGCGGGAGCCTGCGCGAGGGCGTTCGCGCACAAACTGAGGGCGGCACTTAAAGCCGCGCCGACCGTCAGCGGGGCTCGCCGCCGTGCGCGCGACGTGCCGACGGGCGAATCCGCCGTGTCGATGCTCCCGTCCGCGCGACGTGAGAATCGCGCGCAGAGTCGTCCCTCCGCGCCCGCGATGAGCGTCTCGATTTCGCCCCTCGTCAGCAGGGAAAAGTTATAGACCTGCTTGTCACACTCGCGGCAGTGGCGCGCCTGAGCGTCCCCGCTCATCGAGTCCCACTCGACCGAACAGGGCCTGCGAATCTGAATTCGCCCCAGGTCTTGGAATTTACGCGCCATAAGGCCGCCCCGGCATGACGATCAACCTCTACTCAACCGCACCTGAAGAGATGCTAACTCAACTGCGCGGCGTTGGCTGTTTCCGCCGCCTCGCGCAGCACTTCCTCATCGGCGCGTCCCAGGGCGGCGATGGTGCGCGCCGCCCTGTCGACCGCCTCCTGCGCGCCGTGACCGGCGTGACCCTTGATCCACTGCCACTCGATGCGGTGCCCGGCGACGGCGCGATCCAGCCTCTCCCACCACTCGTGGTTCGACTTGCGGCGGAAGCGGCCCGCCATCGTCTCGACCACGTAGCGCGAGTCGGTCAGGACTTTCACGCGGCACGGCTCGCGCAAACTTTCGAGCCCGAGCGCGGCGGCGACGATCTCCGCCTGCTGGTTGGTCGCGCTCCCCAGGTAGCAGCCGAAGGCGCGCCACTGATCGCGCCAGTTGAGCAGCGCCGCGGCGGCGGCGCGCGGGTCACCGCGACCGTTGCCGAGGCTCGACCCGTCGCAGTAGATCGTGACCTGCTTGACGCTCGCGCTCACGCCGCCGCGCCCTCCTCCCGGCGCGAGAGCACGAGGACGTGATCGACCGTCTCCTCGAAGGTGTCGTCGTGCGAGATGACGAAGAGCTGATCGAAGTGGCGCACCTGCCCGATCTGGCGCGCGAGGTTTTCCCTGCGCTCGGCGTCCATGTTGACCGTCGGCTCGTCGAAGAAGGCGACGCGGATGTCGGAGAGCTGTTTCAGGAGCGCGAGTCGCACGGCGAGCGCCGCGACCATCTGTTCGCCGCCCGACAGGTTGACGAAGGAGCGTTCGTGGCCGCCCTCCTCGACGACGATCTCGTAGTCGCTCGTCCAGCGCAGCGTCCGGCCGGCCTCGCCCGTGATCTCGCGGAAGAGCTGGTTCGCCTCGACCGAGATGTGCGCGACGTAAGACTTCGTCACTTCCGGCCCCGCCTTTTTCAGCGTCTCGCGCATGAACTCAGTCGCCTCGTCGATCCGCTTCAACCGCGTCTGCGCGCGCAACTCCTCCTGCCACTGCGCGCGCACCTCTTCGAGCCGCGCGATCTCTGCGGCGAGCGACGCGGCGCGCTCGCCCGCCGCCTCGGACTGCGCGGCCAGCGACGCGGCGCGCGAGCGCGCGAGCGTCAGGGCCTCGCGCTCGGCGGCGTGTCGCGCCGCGTCGTATGAGGCGACCGCCTCACGGTGCTCCCCCTCGGCTTTCTCGGCCGCGCGCGCGCCCGCTTCCACCTCCTTCGACGCGGCCCCCACCTCACCCTCGCGCGTCCCGACCGTCGCGGCGAGCGCGGCGCTCTCCAGGTGTTCGCGGTGCGCCGCGGCGGTGCGCTCGCGCTCCGCGACGGCCGACGTCCAGCGCGCGTCGAAGTCGGCGAAGCGCGCGAGCCCGGCGGCGAAAGTCTTGCGCTCGGCTTCGAGTTCGCGCATGACGCCCCGCGCGTCGGCGACCTGCGTTTCGAGCGCCGCGGCGCGCCCGGCCTCGGCGCGCACGGCCGACGCGCGCCCGCGCGGGTCGTTCAGCTCGCGCAGGCGCGCCTCCGTCTCCTCGATCTCCTTCCCCAGATTCTCGATCCCGCCCGCGGCGGCGGCGAGTTCGGCGCGCTGCTCCTTCGTGCGACGCCCTCGCGACTCGATCTCGGCGAGCTGGTCGCGCAACGGTTGAACTTGCGCGAAGCGTTGCAGGGCCTCGCGCGCCGGTATCAGCTCGGCGTCGAGCGCCATCAGGCGCGTGCGCAACTGTTCGAGCGCGCCCTCGTCGAACTGGATGGCCGCGAGCCTCCCGTCGAGCTGCGCGAGGGCGTGCTCGCGCTCCGCCAGCCGCGCGCGCTCCTGCGCCGCGCGCTCGCGCTCGCCCTCCAACTGCACGACCGCCACGCCCGCCTCGCGCGCCGCGGCGATGGACTTCTCGACGCGCCTGGCCTCGGCTTGCGCCGCCGCCAGTTGCGTGCGGTTCGCGGCGATGAGGCCCGTGAAGTAGTCCTCGTAACTCTGCCCCGCGCTGAAGCTCGTGCAGCGCTCGCGCAGGACGGGGCAGACGCCGCCCCTGGTCTCCTCGCGCGTCTTCTCGTCGCGCGCGATCTCGGCGCGCAGGCCGGCCGCCCGCTCGGACAACTCGCGCCCCCCCGCTTCGAGTCGGGGCAGCTCTTCCGCGCCGCGCGCGCGCCGTTCGAGGTCGAGTAGTTTACGTTCGTGCGTGGAGACGGTCGCGCGCAGGCGGGTGATCTCGCGGGCGAGTTCGTCGCGCTGTTTGACGAGCGGCTTGCGCTCGGCCTTCGCGCGCTCGGCCTTGCTCAGCTCGTTCTCGACCCCGGTGCGCTCGCTCTGCAGGCGCTCGACCTGCTCCGGCGTCCACCCGGCGCCCTCGGCCAGGCGCAGAGACTCTTTCGTGCGCTCGTACTGCTTGCGGAGCTGATCGAGTTCGGAGTCGAGCACGCGAAGCTGATCGCGCGCGGCCGTCGCGCGGGCGCGCAGCTCCCGCGCGTGATCCCGTTCGCGTTCGAGCGAGACCTGCGCCGCGATCCCCCGTTCGAGATCGGCGAGTTGCGCGCCCGCCTGCTTCGCGGACGCGAGCGCGTCCGCGAGGCGGCGCACGTCAGCCTCGGCGGACAGGATCATGCGCTCGACGCGCTCGGCTTCGGCGCGCGCGCGGTCTCGCTCCGGCCGCTCGGCTTCGAGCCCTTGCCGCGACCCGAGCGCCGCGAGGTGCGCGCGAGAGTCGGCTTCGGTGGCGCGGTGGCGCTCGCGCGCCGCCACAGCCTTCCCCAACTCCGCGCGCAGGTCGCGCGCCCTGCGCTCCGCGGCGTCGTGCTCGACGCGCGCCCGCTCCGAGCGCGCGCGCGTCTCGGCGACGCGGCGCTCCGCCTCGTCGAACGTCTTGACCGCGACCGCGCGTTCCTGCGTCTCGGCGGCGGCGGCGGCGAGCGCGGCGGTGAGTTCCGCGGCGCGTTCGGAATAGGTCTTGTGCTCGGTGACGAGCGCGTCGTAGCGCGCGAGGGTGCCCTCGGCGCGGCCGATGCGCTCTCTGGCCTCGCTGATGCGCTCGCCGATCAGCCGCTCGACTTTGAGCAGGCGGTTCGAGCTTTCGACGTACTCCTCGACCTTGAGCAGGCGGTTGAAGGAGTCCATGCGCTGGCGCGCGGGCTTGAGGAAGTCGGAGGTGAGCGTGCCCTGCGGGACGCCGATGGCCGAGCGGAAGAGCGACTGGATGTCCGTGCCGGGCTCGACGCCGAGCAGTAGGCGCAACTGCGGCAGCACGTTCGTGCGCTGCTCCGCGATCTTGCCCTTCTTGCCCAGGCCCGGATCGTGGATGTAGTAGCCCGTGCCCGTGTCGCGGTAGACCGTGTAGCCGCGCCCGTCCGCCGCCTCGAAGGTGACGCGCACCGACCCCTTCTTCGCGCCGCGCCGCAGGAAGTCGTCCTTCGAGTAGTCGAGCGTGTCGAAGAGAGCCCACGCGATGGCTTCGAGGATGGTGGTCTTGCCCGCGCCGTTCGGGCCGACGATGGCGGTCGTCCCCGGCTCGAACGAGAACTCCGCGCGCTCGTAAGCTTTGATGTTGTCGAGTTCGACTCGCGTCACGTGCATGACTGTATTCGTCGCCCCTCCCTCCGCGCGGGCAGTCGCGCGCGCGGGGGGCCGGCGTTGGTGTGAACGGTAAGCCTATCACGCGGCGCGATCCTTTGTCCCACGCGGCAGCGCGGCGAGGAGCGCCGCGGGGCTGACGAGCAACAGCCACATCGCCGCGGAGAGCCCGAACCTTTCGGCGAAGAGCCCGAGGGCGAGCGGGATGAGCGAGCCGGCGAAGCCCGTCACGTTGGAGAGGGCGAGCGCCGCCCCGCTGCGACCCGGCAGCGCGGCGTAGAGCCGCGCCTTGAGGATCGAGTACCAGCCGGTGTTACACACGCCGATCAATCCCGCGAGCGCGAGCTTGACGGCGACGCTCGGCGCGGCGAGGAAGGCCGGGAGCAGGAGCAGCATCACGAGCGCGCTCCAGCGCAGATACCTCAGGCCGCGCACGCGCTCCAGGAGCGGGATGAGCAGGAAGTCGCCCGCGAGGCCGAAGCCCGACCAGACGGCCACGGCGAACGCGACGCTCGCCTCACCCATGCCGACCACGTCCACGAAGTAGAGGGCGACGTAGCCGCGGAAGCCGTCGAGCATCAGGTCGGCCACTTCGAGCAGCACGAGCCAGCGCCAGACTTCCGCGCGCCGCAGAGCGCCGAGCGCCGCACGCGCGCTCTCGGCGAAACCTTCGCGCGTGCGCCCGTCGTGCCCGTCATCGCCGCCGCTGACTTGTGCGCCGCGCGCGTCGGTTCCTTGCTCGCCGCCACGCGTCCCGACCGGCAGTCGGCGCACGCGGAGCACGACGACGAGCGCGACGACGGAGATCGCTCCGAAGCAGGCGCGCCAGCCCGCGCCCGCCGCCACGCAAGCGCCCAACAGGATCGAGCCCGCCAGGACGCCGACCGATCCGGCGAAGACCCAGCGCGCCATGTTCTGCTCGCGCCGCGCCGGGTCGGTGTCCATCAGCGACGCCTGCGAGAGCCCGACGAACGCGCCCGACGCCGGGTTGAAGGCGGCCAGCGCCAGCAGCAGCGACCAGAACCCGCGGCTCGACGCGACGAGCGCGCACGAGAGGACGAAGCACGCGCCGCCGCCGAGGATGAGCGCGCGCCTGCGCCGCGTGTCGCCGAGCAGGTGGAGCGCGGGCTCTACCGCGTTGCCGAAGAGTGGCGGCACGGTGAGGAGCAGCCCGATCTGCGTGTAACTGAGCGCGAGGTCTGAGCGCACGAGCGCCCAGGATGCCTGCCGCGCGCCGTCGACCAGCTCGTCCAGAAACTCGACGGCCAGAAGCGTGAACGCGAGCGACGCGAGCGCGCGCGGCGACCGGCGCGCGCGGCCCGCCCGGCCCCCCGATTGCGGGGCGGACTCCGACGACTCTTTTTTCGACATTGATGATTCCTCTTCGCTTCAAGAAAAGTGACGTTCGAGGCTCGTAAGGCGCACGTCAACTTTTCAGGCGGAGGAATCACGGAGCGCGCGAGGGCGTAGCGGTACTTGCGCGGCAGGACGGCCGCGCGCGTTCTGCTAGCCCCGCGTGTGGCGGGTTACCAGGGAGGGAATGTCAGGGTGATGTTCATAGGCTTAAATGAAAACTATCGGGCGACCCGGGCGCGACTCTACTCGTTGACCTTGAGCACGGCGAGGAAAGCCTCCTGCGGGATTTCGACGCGCCCGACGCGCTTCATGCGCTTCTTGCCCTCTTTCTGTTTTTCGAGGAGCTTGCGCTTGCGCGAGATGTCGACGCCGTAGCACTTGGCGATGACGTTCTTGCCGATGGCCTTGACGGTTTCGCGCGCGATCACCTTGTTGCCGATGGCGGCCTGAATCGGCACTTCGAAAAGTTGGCGCGGGATGAGCTGCCGCATCTTCTCGGCGAGCGCGCGACCGCGCGGCTCGGAGTTCGCGCGATGCACGATCAAAGAGAGCGCGTCTACGGGTTCGCCTGCGACGAGTATGTCGAGTTTGACGAGATCGCTCGTCCAGTAGTCTGCGAAATGATAGTCGAGCGACGCGTAGCCGCGTGAGACGGATTTCAGACGGTCGTAGAAATCGAGCACGATCTCGTTCAAAGGCAATTCATAGGTCAGCATCACGCGCTTGGCCGCGATGTACTCGAACTTCTTCTGCACGCCGCGCTTCTCTTCGAGGAGCGGCAGGATGCCGCCGAGGTAGTCGTCCGAGGTGAGGA
>DATLMC010000069.1:0-3422 GCA_035537435.1 Pyrinomonadaceae bacterium
CGTGCTGCTCGACCTCGTTGACGGTCTCGAAGATCAGGCTGCTCGCGTCCGCCGGGATGACCGTCCCGAGGAGGCGGATGAGCTCGTTGCGCAGGTCGCTCCCGGCGTCGGCGAAGTAGCCGAGCAGCGTCGTCAGGAAAAGCAGCAGCGGGAAGAGCGCGAGCAGGAAGTAGTAGGAGAGCTTCGCGGCGTTGCCGAAGATGTCGTCCTCGCCGACCTCGCGCCAGACGCGCGTCGCCAGCTCCTTCCAGCCCAAGCCCCCGCGGCCCCATGATGAGAACATCTCGCACCCCCCTCCTTGATCCGCCCGACCCGGGCGCGCCGTCCGGAACTACTTGATCATCGTGCCCGTGCGGCCCCAGCGCGTGTGGGTGAAAAAGTCCTGCACGTAGGGGAAGCCGGAAGAGGGGATGCTCTCGTCGTAAGACCAGTAGACGAACATCGCGCGCCCGACGACGAGGTCGCGCGGGACGAAGCCCCAGAAGCGGCTGTCGGCGCTGTTGTCGCGGTTGTCGCCCATCACGAAGTAGCTGTTCGCGGGGACGGTGATGACGCGCTGCCCGCCGAAGAGCTCGTAGACGGGGTAGTTGTAGTCGTAACCCTGCTGGCGTGCGGCGAGGCGCGTGCGCGCCGTGTAGGAGACGGTGTAAGCCCCTTCGCCTTCGGCGGGCGGATCGCTTTCGGGCGTGAGCGGGAGGTTGTTCTCGATCACGTCGGGGGTGCGCGGGTCGTCGTAGTCGTGGACGACCGCCGTGACGACGCGCTCCGCGAGCGCCTGGCCGTTGACGATGACCTTCGTGCCCTTCAACTCGATGCGGTCGCCGGGCAGCCCGATGACGCGCTTGACGTAGTTGGTCGCGTAGGGTCGGTTGGTGGGATCGGACGGGTCGGGGTTGTAGCTCGTCGAGCTGCCGGGGTACTTGAAGACGATGATGTCGCCGCGGCGGATCTCGCGCATCGGCAGGAACGCGAGCGGCGGCCCCGGCGCGAAGATGAACTTGTTGACGAGCAGGTGATCGCCGATGGTGATCGTGTTCTGCATCGACCCCGTCGGGACTTTCACCGCCTGCACGACGAAGGTCATGCCGAAGAACGCCATGATCGCCGTCACCACGAGCGACTCGAAATACTCGCGCCAGACGCTGCGCGGCGGCCCCGGCTGCGCCGCCTTCGCCTCGGCCTTCGCCGCGGTCGCGCCCTTGCCCGCCGCCGCCGCGCGCGCACCCTTCCCCGCCCTCGACTCAGCCTCGGCGGGCGGCTCTTCGATCACAGTCGTCCTCGAATCATTGCCCATGAATTTCATCGTAGAGAACAGGACGCGCGACGGTCAAGTCGAGTGCGCTCGCGAACGGCCGGCGGCGCGCGATAGTTTCCGCCAGAGCGCACGACGATAGTTTCTGCCGGAGCGCACGGCGCGCCGCGCCGACTCTCAGTCAGCCGCCGCGCTCTCCGCTTCAGAAGCGCGCGCCGCCGCCTCCCCGCCCAGTTGTTCGAGCGCGCGGCGCGCGGCCTCCATCTCGGCGGCTTTGATGGTCGAGCCCGTGCCGCCGACGGCGTGTTCGTTCCAGCGCGCCTCGACGCGGAAGGTGCGCTCGTGCGGCGGCCCCTCGGTCGCCACCAGCTCGTACGTCGGCGTGACGCGCGCGAGCGCCTGCACGCGCTCCTGCAACATCGTCTTGTAGTCGGCGGCGGCGGCCGACTGCGGCGTCGCGACGCCGAGCTCGGCGGCGAGCGCGCGCAGGACGAAGTCGGTCGCCGCCCCGAAGCCGCCGTCGAGGTAGACGGCGGCGAGCAGCGCCTCGAAGGTGTCGGCGAGCAGGGCCTGCTTCAGCCGCCCGCCGGTCTTCTCCTCGCCGCGCCCCAGGCGGACGAATTCGCCGATGTCGAGACGGGTCGCGGCGGTCGCCAGCGTCTGCGTGCTGACGAGCTGGTGCTTCATGCGCGAGAGATCGCCCTCGGTCAGCTCGGCGTTGGCGCGGAAGAGGTGCTCGGCGACGACGAGGCCGAGCACCGAGTCGCCGACGAACTCCAGCGCCTCGTTGTGCAGCGCGCGGGCGCGCCCCTCTTCGCCCGGCCCGACCTGCTCGTGCGCCCACGAGCGGTGCGAGACGGCCCGTTCGAGCAGCGCGCGATCACGAAACTCGTAGCCGAGCCTTCGCTCCAGCCCCGCGAGCGGCGGCGTGTCTGGTTCGGAAGTCACGGCGCGATTGTAGATTGAAAACCGGAAACGCGGAAGGCGGGATTAAATGCGCGAGGCGGAAGATGAAGTGAATCTCTCACCCTTCGCCTTCCGGTCTCACTCGGGCAGCGGCTTCGAGGCGGCGGCGGCGACGAGCGCGTCGAGACCTTCGGTCGAGCCGTCGTGGCGGAACTTGTAGAAGCGCGTCAGCTCGTCAGACCAGCGCCGCTTGGCGGCGGCGTACTTCTGGTCGTCGCCGGAGAAGGCGACGGCGCGCGCGTAACAGTCGACGACGCGGTCGACGACGCCGTTGATCTTCTCCAGCGCGGCGCGGCTCTCGTCCGTTGGGTCTTTGCCGGCGAAGCGCGCGGTGTAATCCTTCGAGAGCGGATCGTACTCGCTCACGACGTAACAGGCCGCGAGGCGCGAGTAGATGACGGGCGTGCGCCGGAGCGTCGTCTCGAAGCCGAGCGCCTTGCGCAGCAGGCGCGCGGAGCTGGCCGGGTCGTCTTTGAAAGTCAGCTCCCCGATGACGAAGTGGAGGTAGCCGAGCGCGTCCGACTTGTCGGCGAAGGGCTGCCAGTCCGCCGGCTTCGCGCCGCCGTCGATGAGCGCGACGGCGCGGCGCGCGTACAGGAGCGACTCGGCGGTGAACGAGTCGTCGCCCTTGCCTTCGGCGAGGTAGCCGGCGTAGGCGAGGTGGACGATGGTCTTGAGGTTGTCGGGCTCGTCGGCGAGGACGAGCTTGCCCGTGCGGAAGAGTTCGGCGAACTGTTGCGCCTTGAAGAAGCGCTGGAACTCGACCTGGCGGAAGGCGCGCGTGTAGGCTTCGACCCAGCGGCGCACGTAGGCCGCGTATTCGTTCTCCGGGTACTTGGCGAGGTACGCGCTGCCCGCGTCGAAGGCGACCGGCTGGTTCGTGTTGATGTTCGAGCGCCAGCGCTCGTACAAATCCGCCTGCGCCTGTGTGATCTGCGGCTGGCTAACTTGTGGCTGGCGCGCGCGCGCGCCCCGCGAGGCCGCCGGGCAGACGATGAGAGAGAGGGCGGCGGCGAGCGCGGCGAAGAGCGCGCGCGCGAATCGGCCGCTGCTCCCGGCGTCTGCGTTCGGAGTCTTACTTCGGATCAAGGAGGGCTTCCCCCGGCTCCCGCCCGCGCGAGAAAATTTCTGTGCGCTAAGATTGCCAACCGGAGCGCCGGTTCGTCAAGCCCGTCCCGGCGCGCGCCGGAAAGAGAAACGCCGG
>DATLMC010000070.1:0-4796 GCA_035537435.1 Pyrinomonadaceae bacterium
CAGCCCGAGACCGAGTCGCTGCGCCGCGCGGCGTAATTTAAGGACTATTACTCCTGTCCGTCGTCCGTGGTCTGTCGTCTGTTCAAATAAATCAGCGACTGCCGACTGACCACGGACGACGGACAGTTTTTAGTTGGCCCCGCATCGCTTACAATGCCGGCATGCGCATCGGCGGTCGTCGCAAGTCAGTCGTCTTCTTCCTGACGCTCGGCATCTGCCTCGTCGTCATCGCGCTGGCGCTCAACGTCGGGTGGATTCTGCTCAACTGGCGCGAGGTCGCGCTGCTCGTCCTGGGGATCGTCTTCTTCGCGCTGATCATCACCGGGCTCGTCCTCAACACGACCTTCCTCATCCGCGAGATCAGGCGCAACGAGCAGCACGACGCCTTCATCAACGCCGTCACGCACGAGCTGAAGACGCCGATCACCTCCATCCGCCTCTACCTCGAAACTCTGAAGACCCGCGACGTGGACGAGGCGCGCCGCAGGGAGTTCTACGACATCATGCTCGCCGACACCGACCGGCTCTTCCAGACGGTCGAACAGGTCTTGCACGCCGGCCGCGCCTCGCACAAGCAGCCCCGCGCCAACGTGAGGGCCGTCGATCTCGACGAGCTGGTGCGCGACTGCCTCGACCTGACCCGCCTGCGCCACAACCTCGGCACGGACGCGCTCAGCTACACGGAGTCGCTCGACGCGGCGGGCGCGCGCGTCGCGGGCGACCCCGACGAGCTGAGAGCCGCCGTCTCGAACCTGCTCGACAACGCCGTCAAGTACTCCGACAAAGAGGTGCGGATTTCCGTCGAGGTGGCGACGCTCGACACGGCGCGCGTCGCGGTGAGGGTCGCCGACCGGGGCATCGGCATCCCGCGCGCGCAACTCAAGCGCATCTTCAAGCGCTTCTACCGCGTGCCGGGCGGCTTCATGGCGCGCTTCAAGGGGACGGGGCTCGGACTCTTCATCGTGCGCTCGATAGTCGAGAGGCACGGCGGCCGCGTCTTCGCCGAGAGCGCGGGCGTGGGGCAGGGCAGCACGTTCACCATCCAACTCCCGAGGGCCTGAAGCGATGAGCGCCGTACTGGTCGTCGAAGACGAACAACACCTGGCAGACGGTCTGCGCTACAACCTCGAAGCCGAGGGCTACACCGTCCAAACGGTCGCCGACGGCGAGTCCGCGCTCGCGCTCCTGCTGGGGCGGCGCGAGCATTACGACGCCGTCGTCTTAGACGTGATGCTGCCGGGCAAGGATGGCTTCGCGGTCGCCGCGGAGCTGCGTCAGGCCGGCCAGTTCGTCCCCGTCCTGATGCTGACGGCCCGCGCGCGCCCCGAAGACGTGCTGCGCGGCTTCGAGTCCGGCGCGGACGACTACCTCGCCAAGCCGTTCGAGCTGGCGATCCTGATCGCGCGCATCAACGGCCTGCTGCGCCGCCGCGACTGGTTCCACCTCGACCGCGGCGCGGCCGCGGCGTCACCGGGCGACGGGGGGGACGCCGCTTCACCGGCCGACGCAAAAGACGGGGCGCGGGCGAACGAGGATGCGGGCGCACTGTTCGTCTTCGCCGGGAAGAAGATCGACTTCGACGCGCTGGAGCTGCGCACCGGCGATCAGGCCATGCGCCTGACGCTGATGGAGGCGAAGCTGCTGCGCCACCTGATCAAGCACGAGGGGCGCGTCGTCTCGCGCAAGTCGCTGCTCGAAGAGGTCTGGGAGCTACAGGAGGACACAGACACCCGCGCCATCGACAACTTCATCGTCCGCCTCCGAAAGTACATCGAGGACGAGCCCTCCAGCCCCAGACACCTCTTAACCGTCCGCGGCGTCGGCTACCGCTTCGTCGCCGAACAGATCGATCAGCCGAGCTGACGGTAGTAAGAGACGCGATTTAACCCGCGTCTCTCCGAGTGAACGGGGGGATGCCGAGTCGCGTTGCGAGTGGCTTCGGCGTATCCTGTTCACATGAGTGAACGGCGAACGACGGTCGTGCCCGGAGACTTCGGCGGCCAGATCATCGACATCGACACGTCGGGCGCGCGCAGGCGCGGGCGTCGCTGGCGCTGGCTGCTGGTCGTGGGCCTGCTCGCGCTCCTCTTCGCGCTCTCGCGCGCCTCCTCGATCTACGTCGAGTCGCTGTGGTTCGGCTCGCTCGGCTACGGGGCGGTCTACTGGACGACCCTCAAGTACGCGGTCGTGCTCTTCGCCGCCTTCGCGCTCGCCACCGTACTCGTCCTGCGCGGAGCGTTCTGGTTGTTGGGGCGCGCCTTCGACGTGTCGGCGCTCGCCCCGCGCCGCATCCTCCTGAACAACCAGCCCGTCCTCGTCGAGCCCGCGCGGCTCCTGAAGCCGGTCGCGTGGCTCGTCTCCATATTCTTCGGCTTCGTCTACGGGGCGGGGATGAGCGGCGAGTGGCGGAGGTTCGCGCTGTGGCTGAACCGCCCGCAGACGGGCGAGGTCGACCCGGTCTTCGGCAGGCAGGTCGGCTTCTACCTGTTCACGCTGCCGGTCGCCGAGATGCTCGCGTCGTGGCTGCTCACGCTCGCCTTCGTCGTCACGGTCGGCGCCATCGCCCACGCGCTGCTCAGTCTGATCCCGACGGGCGCGGAGACGGAAGCGGCGGGCGCGGCGAAGGTCAAGACACCCTCGACGGCGGCGCGCAAGGGCGCGTACGCGGCGGTCTCGACCGCGCTCGCGCTGCTCTTGACGGCCCTCGCCCTGCGCGTCTACCTCTCCCGCTTCGACTACCTCTTCGACGAGCACACGATCTTCAGCGGCGTCACCTACACGGAAGACCACTACCTGCTGCCCGGTCTCACCCTCGTCGCCGTCGCGCTGCTCGCCGCGGCCGCGCTCGCCATCGCCAACGCCTTCGCGCTGCGGAGGATGCGCGTGCTGCTCGCCGCCGTCGCGCTGCCGATCGTCGCCTACCTCGTCGCCGTCGTCGTCGTCCCCGGCTACGTGCAGAGCTTCATCGTCAAGCCGAACGAGCTCGACCGCGAGGCCCCCTACATCGGGCACAACATCGCGGCGACGCGGCGCGCGTTCAACCTCGAACGGGTCGAGGCGCGCGACTTCCCGGCCGACACCGCGAACGACGCCTACGCGCTCGAAGCGAACCGCACGACGCTCGACAACCTGCGCCTCTGGGACTACCGGGCGCTGCAGGACACGCTCCGGCAGGTGCAGGAGATTCGCACCTACTACGACTTCAACGACGTGGACATCGACCGCTACACGATAGGCGGCCAGACGCGGCAGGTCTTGCTGGCGGCGCGCGAGCTGGACGTGTCGAAACTCCCGGCTTCGTCGCGCGGCAACTGGATCAACGAGCGGCTGATCTACACGCACGGCTACGGGGCGACGATGAACACGGCCAACGGCTTCACGCCCGAAGGCCGCCCCGAGTTCCTGCTCTCGAACATGCCGACGGAGTCGAACGCGCCGGAGATTAAAGTGACGCGCCCGCAGATCTACTTCGGCGAGAAGACCGACACGACCGTCTACGTCAAGACCCGGCAGAAGGAGTTCGACTACCCGCAGGGCGACGCCAACGCCTCGACCGTCTACGAGGGCGAGGGCGGCTTCGCGGTCGGCGGCTTCTTCCGCCGCTGGCTGCTCGCGTGGGAGACGGGCGATCTCTCCCGGCTGCCCTTCGCCGACGACGTGACGCCCGAGAGCCGTGTCCTGATGCGCCGCACCATCGGCGAGCGCGTGCGCACGCTCGCCCCCTTCCTCACCTACGACGCCGACCCCTACATCGTCGTCAACCGCGAGGGCCGCCTCTACTGGATGATCGACGCCTACACGACGACCGAGACCTACCCCTTCGCCCGCCACCACGACTTCGAAGGGGGCACGGTTAATTACATCCGCAACAGCGTCAAGGCCACGGTCGACGCCTACGACGGCGCGGTGACCTTCTACGCCTTCGACAATGATGATCCGGTGTTGCGCGCCTACCGCGGCGTCTTCCCCGCGCTCTTCCGCGACGCCGCGCAGATGCCCGAAGACCTGCGCGCGCACGTGCGCTACCCGGAAACGCTGCTCAGCGCGCAGGCGGACGTTTACAGCCTCTACCACACCGACGACGCCAAGGTCTTCTTCCAGCGCGAGGACATGTGGAGCGTGGCGCGCGAGTCCCTGCCGAAGGACAAGAATCAGGGCGACGCGGAGGCGACGCCGCTGGAGCCCTACTACGCGCTGCTGCAACTGCCGGGCGACGGCGCGGCCGAGACGCCCTCGACCACGGAGTTCGTCAACGTCGTCGCCTTCACGCCCGCGGCGCGCGACAACCTGATCGGGTGGATGGCGGGGCGCAGCGACGGCGAGGCTTACGGGCGGCTGCTCGTCTACAAGTTCCCCAAGTCGAAGCTCGTCAACGGGCCGTTGCAGGTCAACGCGCGCATCGATCAGAACGCGCAGCTCTCTTCGCAGTTGACGCTCTGGAATCAGGAGGGCTCGCGCGTGCAGCGCGGCAACCTCCTCATCATCCCGCTGGGGCGCGGTCTCCTGTACGTCCAGACGATCTACCTGCAAGCCGTGCGATCGCCCATGCCGGAGCTGCGGCTCGTCGTCCTCGCGACGCAGGATCGGCTCGCCTACGGAACCACCTTCGCCGACGCGCTGACGGGTCTCTTCGGCGACGCCGCCGCGACGGTCGCGCCGACGCCCGCGCCGAACGCGACCGCGCCGGGCGACGCCGGAGCAAACGCGTCGCAGCCGTCCTCGCAACAAACGCCGGCGGCGGCCCCGACGCGCACGACGGCCGCGCTGATCAATCGTGCGGCTCAGGACTTGGCCGA
>DATLMC010000071.1:0-4340 GCA_035537435.1 Pyrinomonadaceae bacterium
AACAGCAAGCGCGACGGCACCGTCCGCCAGATCAAAGTCCAGGTCGCCGACGAGGGCAAGCGCGACAAGCGCATCGCCATCACCCGCACGGCCCGCGTCGCCGGGGCGGCGGGCGCGAAGCCCGCCGCCACTCGCTCCGAATCCCCCAGGAGACCCTGATGCCCTGTGACGCGGAACTGCTCGCCGAGATAAGTTTTTTCGAGTTTCTCGATCCGGACGACCGGCGCGCCCTCGCCGAAGTCATCGACCACGTCAGCCTCGAAGAGGGGCGCGTGCTCTTCGAGGTCGGCGAGCCCGGCGACGAGCTCTACGTCGTCCGCGCCGGCCAGGTCGAGCTGTTCGTCAGGGACATCGTCGGCCAGAAGATCGTCCTCAGCACGGCGCGCGAGGGCGACATCTTCGGCGAGCTCGCCCTCCTGGACGACGAGCCGCGCTCGGCGACCGCCGTCGCCCTCGCGCCCACCTCGCTCCTCGTCCTCGACCGCGGCGACCTCTCGCTGCTCTTCGAGAAGAAGCCGGAGGCCGCGCTCGCCATGCTCGCCGCCCTGAGCGGGATGACGCGCAAGGCCGACCGGCTACTCCAGACGCGCGTCTCGCGCAACGCCAACGAGGAGATGGAAGAGAAGATCACGCCGCTCCAGCGCGCCGCCGACTGGATCGCGTGGTTTTCGGGCTCGATGTCCTTCCTGCTCGTCAACGCCGTGTGGTTCGCCGTCTGGATCGCGCTGAACACGCTGCCGGGCCTCCGCCATTTCGACGAGTACCCCTTCGGCCTGCTCACCATGATCGTCTCGCTCGAAGCGATCTTCCTCTCCTGCTTCGTGCTCGTCAGCCAGAACCGGCAGGCGCAGAAGGACAAGGTGCGGGCCGACATCGAGTACGAGGTCAACATCAAGGCTGAGCTGGAGGTCTCGCACCTGCACGAGAAGGCCGACCGCATCCAGGAGACGATGCTCGCGCGCTTCGCCCGGCTCGAAAGGGCGCTCGGCCAACTCGCGGCGGTGGCCGTCCAGGGCCAGGGCGGCGACGGCGCGCGGCGTTAGAACCTGGCAAAAGAGTTGAGAGCCCGCGGGAGGGGCGAAAGAAATTCGGCCCGCCGCAGTGGGGGTCGTAGCGCCGACCTCTTTCGCCCCACCCGCGGGCTCTCTTCTTATACCTCCTCGGAGTTCCCACGGCTCGCGCCGCGAGCTGATTTCCGCCGCACGCCGTCGCGGGCTAAATCTTCCGCCCCCGACGAGTTTACTAGAGGGGCGCGTGCGCGATGGCTCTCTCCGCCCCGCCCGCGTCTCAGTCGGCGGTCGTCGGCATCTGTGAGATCTGCCACGCGATGAAGGCGATGAAGGCGAGCGACAGGACGATGATGAAGAGGACGACCGGCTCGAAGCCCAGCAGGAGTTTATTCTTCTCCCGCTCCGCGACGAGCCCTTCGGGCAGCTTCAGCGCGCCCGTGTCGACGACTATCGAGCCGCCGTTGTTCTTAACCGCGCCCGCCTGAGCGCCGCCGCCCTCGCGCTCTTCGAGCGGGGCGAGCTTCGCCGCCAGGTCCTCGGTGTTGCCGCTCGGCGCGACGTGGCTGTGCAGCTTGAAACTCCGGCGCGGCTTCCGTCGCCCGTTATTCTTCATAGCCAGTCAACCTTCTTCAGATAGACGTAGAGCCCCCCTCCGACGCCGACCATCGAGAGCAGCGCGAAGACGTAGCCGTAGCGCCAGTGCAGCTCCGGCATCTTGTCGAAGTTCATGCCGTAGACCCCGGCGACGAGCGTCACCGACATGAGGATGGTCGCGATGGAGGTCAGCCGCTTCATGATCATGTTCATGCGGTTGCCCTGCACTGAGAGGAAGGCGTCCATCGTCGAGCCGAGCATGTCGCGCAGGGTGTCGATGGTGTCGGCGACGCGGATCAGGTGATCGAACACGTCCTGGAAGTAGACGTGCGTCTCGCGCGCGAAGATCGGCTGCTCTCTACGCAGGAGCGTGTTGAAAACGTCGCGCAGCGGCGTGATCGAGCGGCGCAGGTAGAGCAACTGCTTCTTGATGCGGAAGATCTCTTCGAGCGCCTCCGGCTTGAACTCGCCGAAGATCTGATCTTCGAGATCGTCCATCCGCTCGCTCAGCACGTCGAGCAGGGGCAGGTAGTCGTCGACGATGGCGTCGATCAGGAGGTACGCGAGCAGACCCGCGCCGTGCTCGGCGCGGTCAGTCCACTCGTGCCAGAGTCGGCCGGCGGTCTCGACCGCGCGGATCGGCTTCGAGTGGACGGTGACGAGGTAGTTCGCGCCGAGGAAGATGTTCAGCTCGCGCAGCTCCAGCCGGTCGTGCGGCCCGGCGAGCTGCGCCTCGTAGAGCACGAGGAAGTAGTAGCCCTGAAACTCCTCGACCTTCGGGCGCTGGTGCTCGTTGCGGCAGTCCTCGATGGAGAGCGGGTGGAAGCCGAACTCCTCCGCAAGCTCGGCGAAGTCCTCGCTACTGGGATCGGAGACGTCCGCCCAGACGACGTTGTCCTCGCTCTCGCGCAGGTCGCTGATCTCGGACGCCGCGCAGTGCTCGTTGAACTTCTTCGACGAGCTGTTGAGACAGACCGTGGTGATCAATTTAGTTTTCCCTCTCCGTCAGCAGGCTTCTCAATTATACTGTCCCCGCCTGCCCGCGACTAACGATTTTCGCGTGACCGCGCACGGAAAGCTCGAAGCGTAGATTGCGTTCCGCCAACTTAAAGTGCCCGACGATAACTGTAGGGGCAGGGCTCGTCCCTCGCCCTCCTCTCGGGGCAGGGCTCGTCCCTGCCCGCCGCGCTCCGAAGCCTCAAGTCGAGAGCTACCGCGGCACGAGGGCAGGGACGAGCCCTGTCCCCACAAAGACCCTCGACGGCCCCGGAGGGTTTGAAAGGGGCTCTTAAAATTTGGGAGGGGCGAAGCATGGCGGCAGGTAAGAAGTCGGGCGAGCGGGGCGGGGGCGAGTCCACCATCCCGCACAAGGAGCCGGCGGGCGGGACGGGTTCCGTCGAAGCGGCGCGCGAGCGCAACCCGCTCAGGCGGCTGCTCAAGGTGCTCGGGCCGGGTCTGATCACGGGCGCGTCCGACGACGACCCCTCCGGGATCGGCACGTACACGAGCGCGGGCGCGTCGCTCGGCTTCGCCACGCTCTGGACGGCGATCCTGACGCTGCCGCTGATGGCCGTCGTGCAGTTCGTCTGCGCGAAGATCGGGATGGTCTGCGGCACGGGGCTGGCCGGCGTGCTGCGCAGGCACTACCCGCGCTGGCTCCTCTACTTCGCCGTCGCGGGCCTCGTCGTCGCCAACACGATCAACGCGGGCGCGGACATCGGGGCCATCGGCGCGGCGACGAACCTGCTGCTGCCGTCGCTGCCGATCAAGGCGGTCGTCGTGCCCGCGGCGGTCGCCGTCCTCGCGCTGCAAGTCTGGGGCTCGTACCGCCTGATCGCCAACGTCTTCAAGTGGCTGACGCTGACGCTGTTCGCCTACATCGCCGCCGCCGCCCTCTCCCGCCCGCACTGGAATGATGTGCTCAGGGCGACCTTCGTCCCGCCCCTGCGCGCCGACGGCAGGTACATCACGACGCTCGTCGCCATCCTCGGCACGACCGTCTCGCCCTACCTCTTCTTCTGGCAGGCGAGCGAGGAGGTCGAAGAGGAAGTGAGCATGGGGCGCAAGACCCTGAAAGAGCGCGAGGGCGCGACGCGGAAGGAGCTGCGGGCGGCGAAGTGGGACACGCTCGCCGGGATGATCTTCTGCAACGTCGTCTTCTACTTCGTCATCCTCGCCGCCGCCTCGACCCTGCACGCCACGGGCCAGACCGACATCCAGTCCGCGACCGACGCCGCCAAAGCCCTCGAACCGCTCGCGGGCGCGGCGGCGAAATACCTGTTCGCCGCCGGGCTCATCGGCGCGGGCTTCCTCGCCGTGCCCGTCCTGACGGGGTCGAGCGCCTACGCCGTCGCCGAGACCTTCGGCTGGAAGTACGGGCTCGACACGAAGCCGCGCGAGGCGCGGGAGTTCTACGCCATCATCGCCGCCTCGACTCTGGCCGGGACACTCATCAACTTCCTCGGCATCAACCCGATCAAGGCGCTCTTCTGGACGGCGGTCATCAACGGCGTCGTCGCGCCGCCGCTGCTCGTCGTCCTGATGCTCGTGGCGAACAACAGGAAGGTGATGGGCAAACACACGAACGGGGCGACGGCGAACGTCGTCGGCTGGCTCACCTGTGCGCTCATGTTCGCCGCCGCCGCCGGAATGTTCCTCACGTGGGGCGGCTAAGCGGGGGAAAGAAAATTTCACCACGGAGGACGCGGAGGGGACGGGGGATTTTTCATCTCCCCC
>DATLMC010000072.1:0-10651 GCA_035537435.1 Pyrinomonadaceae bacterium
GTCTTCCGCTGGCGACCGAGCGGGCAGGGACGAGCCCGGCCCCTACATCACTACACGCGAAGTCGTGTTTTGTTAAGCACTTCGTCGTGCATCTTTGCTACTTAGCTTCCAGCCGGGCGCGCTCCGCGTTCGTCCAGTCGCAGAGCGTTTTCGCATCCGCCTCCGACAGCTTGGCGTCGCGGTGGATGTAGAGGTAGGAGGGCAGGGGCATCGCGCCGCGCCTGCTGAGGCGGCAGACGTTTTGCAGGAGCAGGTCTTGCTCCTCGGCGTCGTAGGCGGCCCAGTTGGAGAAGTCCAGATGCTCGCGCCCTTCGCGGATGTGATCGTCGAGCATCCACGAGATGGGCGCGACGCGGCTGTACCAGGGGAAGCGCGTCTGCTGCGTGTGGCAGTCGTTGCAGGAGCGGGCGAGGATGGCGTTGACTTCCGGAGTCACGCGCAGGCGCGCGCCCACGGTGCGCGACTCGTCGACCGCCGCGTTCGTCATCTGCGGGCGCACGAACTGGATGCCGACGAAGACGAGCGCGACGGCGATGGCGATCCACTTGAGAATTTTACGAATCACTCTGTACCCCTGTGCCCGGCGGGCGACGAAACGAGAACCCGCGCACAATTTTTACGGTATCGGGCAGTTGCGCTCAAGCCACGCGCGCATCCTGCGCCACGTACCCTTGATGTTGGTGTCGCGCCCGCCGAGCCACGTCGCTTCGAGCGCGCCCTTCCAGTCGTCGAGGGTGCGCCGGTCGAGCGCGAGCGCGCCCTCGCGCGTCACGTTCGCGGGCGGGGGCGCGAGCTGCGCGAGCCGCTCGTAAACGCGCACGCGATCCGCGCCCGACGTGCGCGCGAGTAGGTGCCAGAGCGTCAAGGTGTCGCGCGCGCGCGCCTCTTTTAACACGGAGGCGAGCGCGTCCGCGCCCCCCCGCGCGAAGTCGAAGCTGGCGAGGGCGTCGACGAACGGCTCTGTCGCGTCTTCGAAGAAGGGCGTGCCGGGTCCCGTCCCCGGCTGCGTGACGCACGCCGCGCCCGCCGGAACCATCGACTCGCGATCCTTCGTCTCGAAGGCGACCCAGCCCGAAGTGACCTGCAACAGACTGCGACCCTTGTCGTCGACTTCGAGCGTGTAGGCGCAACCCAGATCGGCCGCGACCGCCGAGGGCGTGTCCACGAAGAAGAGGCGCGGCGGAGCCCAGATGCGCGCGTGCATCCGCCCGCGCGCCAGTTCGACGCGGTGCTCCGTCAACCTCGTCGAGACGAGCCGCAGGCGCGTGCCCGGATCGATCTCGACCTGCCCGATGTTGGCGACGCTCAACTCGGCGCGCGAGTCGGCGTCAGTCTCCAGCCACTCGCCGACGCCGAGCCGCGCGCTCTTGCCGACGCGCGCGCTCCCGACCCGCGGCGCGCCCGCCAGACTCGCCACCTCCCACGTCGCCCGCGTCGAGCCGTGGTACACCCAGACGACGCCGCAGACGCCCGCGAAGAGGACTAAGAGGGAGCAGGCGACCGCCGCACGCCGCCAGCCCGCGAGCCACGACGCGCGCCCAACTGTCAGAGCGAAGTCGTCGGAGGCCCCGCGCGCTCTCCGGCGCAGCGGGCCGCGGCGTCGCGGCGTCGCGTGAACGGCCGTCGATTCGAAGTCGGCGGACGCGGCCGAAGCCGGCAGTGTCGCGGGGAGCGCGGGGAGCGCGGCTTCGATCTCGCCCCACATCGCGGCGGGCGCGGGTCGCGCGGGCACGCTCTCGACGAGGCGGATGCCAAGCTTGATCTCCTCGAACTCCCCGCGGCAGCGCGCGCACGACGCGAGGTGCGTGGCGACCCGCGCCGACTCCGCGCCCGCGAGCTCGCCGTGCGCGTAGGCTGAAAGTTTTTTGGCGACGTGGCGTGCGAACATCTTCACTCCCCCCGGAATAGCGAGCCGCGCAGGTGTCCGAGCCTGCGCGCGAGAACCTTGTGCCCGCGGTTGATGCGCGAGGCGACCGTGCCCTGCGAGCAGCCGAGCGCGTCGGCGATCTCGGCGTAGGACAGCTCCTCGAAATACTTCAGCAGGATCGCGATCCGCAGTTTCGGCTTGAGCGCGGCGATCGCGCCCTGCAACTCGTCGCGCACCTCGCGCCGCGCCAGCCTGTCTTCGGCCGAGCCGCGCGCGCGCGGCAGGGCCGCCGCCGCGGTGTCTTCGACGGGCTCGAACCTTTTTCTGCGGCGCTGCTCGTCGATGCAGGCGTTCGTCGTCAGCCGGTAGAGCCAGGTGGAGAACTCGGACTGGTGGCGGAACTGGGCGATGCGTGTGAAGAGCTTGAGGAAGACCTGCTGCGTCACGTCGGAGGCGACCGCCTCGTCGCCCGCGAAGAAGTAGAACGCGACGGAGTAGACCTTATCCTTATATTCCTCGAAAAGCAGCCGGAACGCCTCGCGGTCGCCCCGCTGGCACGACTCGACGAGCCCCGCGCCGCCCCGCTCCTCAGTCATCACGGCGAACTGCTCCATCCGTCCCTCCGCGTTTCCACCACTTCGACGGTTAAGACGACGCGGGGCGGGAGTTTCTTCCAAAATAATTTCCCCGCCGACCGGCGCTCGTGTCAGCCGGAGTTAAAAGTCTCATAAATGGTTGACGCTCGCGCGGGCCGCCACTACAATCCGGCGTGCGAAGGTAAGCAGTGTAACCCGAAAGAAGTTTCGCCGCGCCGCGCGCTTGACCGTCGGCCCTGATCCGTCAAATGATCCTCCGCCCGCAAGAAGCCGTCACGCGCCTCTGCCTCGCGGCCCTGTTCGCGCTCTGCCTCTGCGCCGCCGCCCCGGCGCAGCAGCGGCCGCTCATCACGGAGGACGTGGACATCATCCCGCCCGGCTCGGTGCGCCTCCAGTTGGGCGTGGACTTCATGCAGGACGTGAAGCTGCCGGCGTCGGGCCTGCGGGGCGATCTCACGCGCGTCGGCGTGGTCGGCGTCAACGTGGGCCTCGCGCCGAACGTCGAGTTCCAGATCGAGGGCGTCATCCAGAACTTCCTGAGCGTCAACTCCGCGACGCCCGCGCCGCCCATCCCGCGCGGCTTCGCGGGCGGCAGCACGAACGACGTGGGCGACTTCCGTCTCGCCACCAAGATCAAACTGCGCGCCGAGACCAGGCGCGCCCCGTCGCTCGGCTTCAAGTTCGGCGTCGATCTGCCGAACTCGAACGAGGCGCGCGGCATCGGCGTCAACCAGACGAACGCCTTCGGCCTGATCCTCTTCGGCAAGAAGTTCGGCCGCGACGACCGGCTCAACCTCTTCGGCAACCTCGGCATCGGCATCCTGACCGCGCCCACCGAAGCCTTCACGCAGAACGACGTGCTGCTCTACGGCGTCGCCGGCATCTACCGCATCAACCGGCAGGTGAACCTCGCCGCCGAGGTCCAGGGTCGCGCCAACACGCGTTCGGGGCGCGCGCCCTTCGGCACGGAGGGCAATTCCGAGGCGCGGCTCGGCCTGCAGGTCAAGGCCTCCGGCTTGCGCTTCGACTTCGCCGGCATCAAGGGGCTCAACAGCTTCAGCCCGCGCACCGGCGTCACCTTCGGCGTCACCTACGACTCGCCGTCGATCTTCGCGCCCGCCAAATAAGACCGTGACAAGTAAACCGTGACGGGTGACGAGCAAGAGCTTTGTGCCTTAACTTGTCACCCGTCACTTGTCACCCGTCACTCGTCACGGCATCCATGTTCGACTGGTTCCACCAGGTAGCGCAGCGCCTGCAAGCCTTCATCGTCGGGGTGCCGATCTACGTCGCCGCCCCGGCGATGGTCTTAATCGGCGCGCTCGACTCCAGCCTCCTCTCGCTCCCCGAAATCAACGACTACCTCGTCGTGATGCGCTGCTACAGCGACCCGAAGTCGGTCTTCTACTTCCCCCTCTTCGCCGCGCTCGGCTCCGTCATCGGCTGCGTCCTGCTCTACGCGCTCATGCGGCGCGGCGGCCAGGCGGTGCTGCACCGGCGTTTCAGCCAGAGCAACATCGACCGCGTCGAGCGCGCCTACGCGCGCTTCGGCTTCCTCGCCATCGCCGTGCCGGCCCTGCTGCCGCCGCCGATGCCGTTCAAGATTTTCGTCGCCACGGCGGGCGCGCTCGAATACCCCCGGCGCAGGTTCATCCTGACGGTGATGATCGCGCGTAGCTTGCGCTACTTCATCGAGGGCGCGCTCGCGATCTACTACGGCGAGTACGTCATACAGTTTTTGAAGGAGTTCGGCTTCGCGATCCTGATCGGGGTCGCGGGCGTCTGCGTCGTCGGGTTGACGATCTACGTCTTCGTCAGGCGCGGCAAGCCGGCGCTGGCCGAAACGGACGAGCCCCCCCCGACGGCGGGCGGCGCGGCGGGCGGCGACTGACGACAGCGATGGTCGAAAGGTGTGCGCTGATCTCGCGCCGCTGATTTAGAGCGCCTAAGAAAACCCGGCGGCGCGTGTCCTCATGTAGGGGCCGGGCTCGTCCCTGCCCGTCTTCCGTTAGCGGCACGTGGGCGGGGACGAGCACGGCCCCTACGATTATTCCGGCTCTGTTAGTGGCTCTCGGTTAGAAAGGAACTGGCGTCGGGTGAAATGGCTGTGGCACAAGGTCGCGGGCGCGCTCGCGAAAATCTCCGCCTACCTCGTCACGCTCGGGGCCTTCGGCGTCTTCGCCGTGGGGGCGCTCGACGCGACGTTCGTGCCGATGCCGGGCGGCGTGGACGCCGTCACGCTGCTGCTCTCGCACAACAACCCTTCGCAGTGGGCGCTCTACGCGGCGGCGGCGACGCTCGGCTCGGTCGTCGGCTGCGTCGTCCTCTACCGCATCTCGCGCCGCGCCGGTCGCCGCGCGCTCTCGCGCTTTTCAGAGCGGAAGCAGCGGCGCGTCAAGGAACTGATCGAGCGCTACGACGTGCTCGCCGTGCTCGTCGCGTCGCTGCTGCCGCCGCCCTTCCCGTTTAAGCTCTTCGTCGTTTCGGCGGGCGTCTTCCGCTTCCCCCTCCTGCGCTTCGCCGCGGCGATCACGGTCGGGCGCGCCTTCCGCTTCGCCCTCGAAGGCTACCTCGCCGCACGCTACGGCGATCGCGCCAGAGAGATTTTCGCGCACTACTACCCTTACGCCGCGCTCGCCGTCGCCGCGCTCGTCGTCGTCTACTTCGTCGCGAAGAGTCTGATCAAAAACAGGGGGCGGGGGACGGAGGTCAGAAGTTAGAGTCATTAACGAGACCGGGACGCTTGCAGGGGCACGCCTCGTCCCCGCCCGCTCGGCCGCGTGACGCAAAACGGGCGGGGACGAGCCCCGCTCCTACATCATCGGGCACGCCGCTCAGTTTTGTGAGACGCTCTAGGTCGCGCGGGCCTGAGTCCGACGATTGGGCTCGGCCCGGAAGCGGCGCGCGGCGGCGATGTCGCCGACGCCCTGCTCGCGAAGCATTTCGAGCAGGCGGATGAAGACCTCGGCGGTGGCCCGCGCGTCGCCGGGCGCGCGGTGGCGGCCGCGGATGGGGACGCCGAAGTGCTCGGCGACGGTGTGCAGGCGGTGGTTGGCGAGCGAAGGGACGACGCGGCGCGAGAGCGAGACGGTGCACATCTCGGCGTTGCACATCTTGCGGCCGGGGTAGGCGCGCCCGACCTCGTAGTTGAGGAACCGCACGTCGAACGAGGAGTTGTGCGCGACGAGGACTGACTTGCCGACGAAGTCGAGCAGGTCCGAGGCGATGCGCTCGAAGAGGGGCGCGGACGCGACCATCGCGTCGCTGATGCCGGTGAGCGAGCTGATGAAGGGCGGGATCGGGACTTCCGGGTTGACGAGCGAGACGAACTCGGAGACGATGCGACCGCGGCTGACGCGGTAGGCACCGATCTCGACGAGGCGGGAGGGGGGGATCTTCGAGCCCGTCGTCTCCACGTCGAAGACGACGAAGTCGGTCGCGTCGAGCGCGCGGCACTCGTCGTCCTCGCAGTCGAGCCAGACCTCGTGGCTGTCGCTGAGGCGCAGCCGCCAGTCGTCGTCGGCGAAGGAGGAGACGAGCAGCGCGGCGGTCGCGGGATCGGAGCAGGGGATTTGCAGGACGTGCTCGGCGACCGCCTCGACGCGCGCCCGCCCGCCGCAGGCGCGCAACATCACGACCGCCTCTTCGACGAAGGGCGAGGCGGAGACGAGGTTCGGCGGGTGCGACATCGCGCGGGATTGTAGCACGGCGCGGGCGCGCGGAGGGATGAGCGACTAATGCGATCCGAAGAGGTCATCGAAAGATTCCGCCGCACGGGCGCGCTGCTCGAAGGCCACTTCGTGCTGTCGAGCGGCCTCCACAGCACGCACTACCTCCAGTGCGCGCTCGTCCTGCAACACCCGGCGGAGGCGGAGGCGCTGGCGCGCGCCGTGGCCGAGCATTTTCGCGACGCTGGTATAGAGACGGTCGCCGCCCCGGCCATCGGCGGCATCGTCATCGGCTACGAGGTGGCGCGCTCTCTCGGCGCGAAGTCGATCTGGACGGAGCGCGAGGCGGGTCGCATGACGCTGCGCCGCGGTTTCTCGCTGCGACCCGGCGAGGGCGTCCTCGTCGTCGAAGACGTGATCACGACCGGCGGCTCGACGCGCGAGACCATCGACGCGCTGCGCGAGGCGGGCGCGCGCGTGGTCGCCGCCGCCTCGATCATCGACCGCTCCGACGGCCGCGCCGACGTGGGCGTCCCCCGCGTCGCCCTCGCCACGCTCGACGTGCCCGCCGTCGCCCCCGCCTCGTGCCCCGCCTGCCTGCGCGGCGAAGCGGCGATCAAGCCGGGCAGCAGGAACGCCGCGACGAGTAAACCGTGAACAGGTGATAAGAAAAATCTGGAGTCCGGTGTCGAGAGACATGAGTCAACTCGATTCGCGTTCGTCTTAGGCTCCAGGCTCCAGACTCCGGACTCGACACCGTCTTACCTGTCACCTGTCACCTGTCACCCGTCACGGCTTTTATGAACTTCCGCCTTACGATCCAGTACGACGGCACGGACTTCGCCGGCTGGCAGACGCAGTCTCAGGGCGAGCGCACGGTGCAGGGCGAGTTGGAGCGCGCGCTCGCGCTGCTCGAAGGGGAGCCCGTCACCGTTCACGGGGCGGGGCGCACGGACGCGGGCGTGCACGCGGAGGGGCAGGTGGCGAGCGCGCGACTGCGGCGCGAGTGGGAGGCGGGGCGGCTGTGCGCCGCGATCAACGGGAACGTCGGGCGTGACCTGCGCGTGATCGCGGCGGAAGTCGCGGCGGAAGATTTCCACGCCCGTTTTTCGGCGCGCGGCAAGACCTACCACTACCGCATCTTCAACGAGCAGTTCGCCTCGCCGTTCCTCGCCCGCTACGCGCACCACGAGGCGCGCCGCCTGGATGTCGGGCGGATGCGCGAATGCGCGAGTCTCTTCGTCGGCGAGCACGACTGGACGGCGTTCTCGTCGGCGCAGGCCGAGGTCGAGAGCCGCGTCCGCGCCGTGACGCGCCTCGACGTGTGGGAAGGATTTAGCGAGAGCGGGCGCGGGCGCGTCATCGAGATCACCGTTTCCGCCGGGGGCTTCTTGCGTTACATGGCTCGCTCCATCGCGGGCACGCTGCTCGCCGTCGGACGCGGCGAGTCGGGCGAAGACGAGATCGCGCGCGCCCTCGCGACGGGCGATAGAACTCTCGTCGGCGCGACGGCTCCGGCGCGCGGGCTCACGCTCGTCCGCGTGCATTACGACGGCGACGAGTGACAGGTGACGGGTGACAAGTAAGAAGTAAAAACTGGTTTGCTTGTCACCAGCCACCCGCCACCGTCGCGGCTCTTCGGGTTGCGCGTTTGTAATTGTGACGACTAAGATGCTGCTGCATCGAGATAGGCCGGGTGAACAGATGATTTCTACTTGTCACCTGTCACCCGTCACCTGTCACGTATAACCTGTCACTCCCATGCTCTCCGACTTCGCACAGGTGGTCGAGCCCGGCTCGCGCGACGAGTCGCTCTTAAAACTCGTCGCGTGGGACAGGCTCCCGCGCCACGTCGCCGTCATCATGGACGGCAACGGCCGCTGGGCGGCGCAGCGCGGGCAGCCGCGCGTGGCGGGACACCGCGCGGGCGTCGAGGCGGTGCGCGCGGCGGTCGATACGGGCGCGCGGCTCGGCCTGCGCGCGCTCACGCTCTACGCCTTCTCGACCGAGAACTGGAAGCGACCGCGCCTCGAAGTCGACGCGCTGATGCGGATGCTCAAGCGCTACCTGCGCCTCGAACTCGACGAGATCGACCGGCAGAACATCCGCTTCCAGTCAATCGGCCGCACCGCGGCGCTCGCCGAGAGCGTCCGCCGCGAACTCACGAACGCCGCCGAGCGCACCGCGAAGAACACGGGGATGACCCTGAGCGTCGCGCTCAACTACGGCGGGCGCGCCGAGATCATCGACGCCTGCCGCGCGGCCGTCGCGCGACTCCAAGCCGAGGGGCGCGACCCGGCCGAGATCGACGAGGCCGACATCGAGCGCGGGCTCTACACGAGCGACCTGCCCGAACTCGATCTCCTCGTGCGCACGAGCGGCGAGATGCGCATCTCCAACTTCCTGCTGTGGCAGGCGGCCTACAGCGAGATTCACGTGACCGAGACCCTGTGGCCCGACTTCCGCCGCCAGCACCTGCTCGAAGCGGTCGTCGATTTCCAGCGCCGCGACCGCCGCTTCGGCGGCCTCAAACTCGTCGTCAACGCGAAGTGAGTGGCGGCGACGCAGTAAGTTGTCGGCGCGACGGGAAGCGGAAACGACAAATAAAGATTATGGGAGATGAGCCCTCAGGCAATTTAACGTGGGATGTAGGTCGTTTCGGGGAGTCCGGAATACTGACTCTGGCAGACGGGAAAACCGTGAAGTTCACAGTCGACGGAATGGACGAGTTCATCACCCCGACAGTTTGGAACGCCATTAACTTCCTGACGGCGAATGAACCTCTTATGCGTCACAAAGTCGCGGATTCAATGATCGAGCTTTATAAGGAATGGAGCGATGGCGAGACCATTACTCCCGAAGGGCTTGCACAAAGGATTAATCTTGCCGACGTGACGTTCTTGACAGAAGGCGGCGGAGAGCTTGTCTATACGGCCGACGACATTTTTGGGGGACATTATATTTGCGCCCTTTTTGATGCGAGTGGTGAAATCGAGCAACCGGCGTTAGAGGGATAAGAGTTTCGCCGAAGAAGCTCCAGAGGATCGCGGCAACGGCCGACAAATCATCGGGCTGAAGCGCGATTTACGCAGTATGTTGAATTCAATGTCTTAAGAGTGTCTAACAAAACTCGACGGGCGTGGATAGTTTTGTAGGGGCAGGGCTCGTCCCTGCCCGCCCGGTCGCGAAAGAGACGGGCCGGGACGAGCCCTGCCCCTACTGTTATTATAATTTTGTTAGTGGCACTAAGTATTAGGCTATTGATGATTCCTCGTCGGACATTAGGTTCTGCAAGGTCGAGTTCTGTCTTTTCCCATAACCTCTGAATGAAACGCATCCTGACCGCGCTCGTCGCGCTGCCCGTCATCATCGCCTCCATCTGGTTCGAGCAGTTGAGGCTCCTCTTCGTGCTGATCGCGGCGGCGGCGATGATGGCGGGGCTCTACGAGTTCTGGATCCTCTCGGCGCGGCGCGACATGAAGGCGATGCGCGAGCTGGGCACGTTCTTCGCCGTCGCGTTCCTGATCCTCTTCTTCTACCGCGCGCCCTCGGCCGCGCCCGAACTGCTCCTCGCGCTCGCGGTGCTGTTCGTCGTGGCGACGCTGGCCGCGGCGATGCTGCGCGGAGCCCCGTTCGAACGCATGATCGGATCGGCGGGCGCGACCGTCCTGGGCGTGCTCTACGTCGTCTTCCTCGGCGGGCACCTCGTCGCGCTGCGCACGTCGTTCGAGCCGCAGCTCGCGCGCCACCTGCTCTTCTTCTTCCTGCTCGTCCTGATGGGCTCGGACACGGCCGCCTACTACACGGGGCGCGCGCTCGGCCGCCACAAGCTCGCGCCGAAGGTGAGTCCGGGCAAGACGTGGGAGGGCGCGGCCGGCGGGATGTGTGCGAGCCTCGCCTTCGCCGCGCTCGCGCACTACTGGTTCTTCCACGAACTCTCTCTGCGCGCCGCGCTCCCGCTCGCCGCGGTGATGAACGTCGTGGGCGTCCTGGGCGATCTCACCGAGAGCGCCTTGAAGCGCGGGGCGGGGGCGAAGGACGCGGCGAGCATCCTGCCGGGTCACGGCGGGCTGCTCGACCGGCTCGATAGCTTGCTCTTCAACGCGCCGCTCCTCTACTATTTCGCCGCGAACTACTTCCCCGCGCACTACCAGCAGGTGATCCCTTAGGCCCTTGCGCCCGCGCGCGGCCTTTCGGGCGACGGACGTGACGAACGGATGAGTACCAAGAAAGCTGTGCTGGTCGCCGCCGCCGTCCTCTCCGCCGTCGCGCTCCTCGTCGCGCTCTTCGCGGGCGCCATCGTCGGCTTCGTCTTCTACACCATCGGCAACAGCGACGCGGCGAAGTCCGCCAAGACCTTCCTCCGCCAGAACGACAAGCTCCGTCGGGAGATCGGCGAGGTGCGCGACTTCGGCTACTTCCCGACGGGCGACATCAAGACGCAGGGCTCGATGGGTACGGCGGAGCTGCGCATGAAGGTGTTCGGCGCGACGAAGACCGTCAACGCGACCGTCGATCTC
>DATLMC010000073.1:0-4644 GCA_035537435.1 Pyrinomonadaceae bacterium
CGCGGAGGAAATACGTGGTCTTCCTCCGTGTCCCCCGCGCCCTCCGTGGTGAATTTCCGATTTTGAAAAGACCCTGAGGAGAAGACCATGCGGACGCTCCGACTCGCCCTGCTCGCCCTGCTCGCCCTCAACGCCCAACCGGCGCGACTCGGCTCCGCCCATCCGTCGACGAGCGCCGCGCCCGCCGCGCGCTTTCGGATCGACGCGGCGCGCAGCGATTTTATGGTGCGCGCCTTCGCCGGCGGCGCGCTCTGGTTCAAGGGGCACGATCACTTCGTCCGCCCGCGCGAGTTCTCCGGCGAGGTCACGCTTACCATCGGCGCGATCACGCCCGCCTCGCTCACGATGAGCGTGCGCGCCGACTCGCTCGCGGAGACGCGCGAGGTCTTCACCGAGCCGCAGAAGCAGATCATCAACAAGGAGCTGCGCGAGATCGTCGTCGAGCCGGACAAGTACCCGGAGATCACTTTCAGGAGCACGAATGTGCGGGTCGATATCCCCGCGGGCGGCGAGTTCGATGTCAGCATCGAGGGCGATCTCACGCTGCACGGCGTGACGCGCCGCGTCAGGATACCGGCGTGGGTGACGATGGCGGGCGAAGACCTGCGCGCGCGCGGCGAGTTCGAGATCAGCCGCAAGGACTTCAACGTCAAGGCGACCTCCGCCTTCCACGGCACGGTGCGCGTCCGCGACAAACTCAAGATCAGCTTCAACATCGTCGCGCGCCAGGTCTGAGCACCTTAGTTAAAAGTTCGGGGTTAAAAAAGTCAGCGCGGCGGATCGATCACTCGATCCGCCGCGCTGACTTTCGTCGGCGACTTGGTCGCCGGTTTACTGCGTCGCCGGTTTACTGCCGCGGGCGCACGGTCAGAAAGATCGAAGCGCCGCCGCGGTTGACGAGCAGCAGGACGGGGCGCGAGCCCGAACGCCCGAGCGCGGACGTGATGTCCGTTTGCGAGCGCACCGGCTGGCGGTTGACCTGCTCGATCACGTCGCCGCGCTGGACGCCCGCGTCAGCCGCCGGGCCTGCCGGGTCGACGCTCGTGACGACGAGACCCTGCGCGCCGGGTTTGAGTTCGAGCTGCCGCGCGATCTCGGCCGTCAGCGGCTCGACCGCGACGCCGAGCTTGCCCCCGCCCGTCGCGCCTTCGCCGCCGCCGCCGCCGGAGTCTCTGCCGTCGCCGGCGTTAACCGCCGCCTTCAACTCGCCGAGGCGCGCGCGGATCTGTTGGTTGCGCCCGTCGCGCAGCACGTCGAGCGTCACTTCGGCGCCGGGCTGCGAGCCGGCGATGCGGTTGCGCAGCTCGTTCGAGTCGTTGACCGCCGCGCCGTTGAGGGCCGTGATCACGTCGCCCTGCTTGAGACCCGCCGAGTCGGCCGCGCTGCCCGCCGAGACCGAGCTGACGATGACGCCGCGAATCTCTTTGAGGTCGAGCGACTGCGCGATCTCCGAGGTGACGGGCTGCACGACGACGCCGAGCTGTCCGCGGCGCACCTTGCCCGTCTTCAGGAGCTGATCCATCACGCCCTTCGCCATGTTCGAGGGGATGGCGAAGCCGATGCCGATGTTGCCGCCCGTGGGCGAGAGAATCTGCGAGTTGATGCCGACGAGTTGGCCCGCCGCGTCGACGAGCGCGCCGCCGGAGTTGCCGCGGTTGATCGCCGCGTCCGTCTGGATGAAGTCCGCGAAGCTGCCGTCGCCGAGGCCCGTCGAGCGCCCCTTGGCCGAGACGATGCCGGAGGTGACGGTCTGGCCGATGTTCAAGGGGTTGCCGATGGCGAGCACCACGTCTCCGACCCTCACCGCGTCGGAGTTGCCGAGCGGGAGCACGGGCAGGTTCGTCGCCTCGATCTTAATGACGGCGAGGTCGCTCGGCTGATCGGTCCCGACCACTTTCGCTTCGAGCACGCGGCGGTCGTTCAGCTCGACCTTGATCTGCTGCGCGCCGTCGACGACGTGATAGTTCGTCAGAATGTAACCGTCCGGCGAGACGACGACGCCGGAGCCCGTCCCCTCCTCGCGCCGCGGCGTCTGATCCTGGCGCGGCAGGCGGTCGCCGAAGAACTGCCGGAAGAAGGGATCGTCGATGAAGGGCTGCTGCTGCGCCGGGCGCACGCGAAGCTCCGAGCGCACGGTGACGACCGCGGGCGCGACGCGCGCCACCACGTCGGCGTAAGAGTTGACCGCCGCCGCGGGCGCGCTCGCGTTGACGGGCGCGGGCGCGGTCGTCGCCGACGCGACCTGCTGCTGCTGTTGCGGGGTCGAAGCCGCGCGGCTGCACCCCGCGAGCGAGACGCTAAGGGCGAGCGCGAGCGCGACCCTCCGCCAGCCGCGCGCGAATTCGAGAAGACTTCTGTTCATGATGTTCACCTCTATGAGAATGATTGCAGGCTTTCCGAGTCGCCCAATTCTGACACGAATTTTTCGCGAAAATTTTGCGCGACCGCGCCCGTGGCGGGGTTCGGCGGGTGGCGTGAGAAGAGGCGGGCTGATCGGTTCGTCAGGGAGCCGACGCCCGCGCGCCGCCGACCGAAACCGACACGCACCGGCGTTCCTATTTTCTGCGTAACTTAGATGCGGCGGACGCGCCCCCGGTTCGTCCGCCCGCGCACGCCGGCCGTCGCGCGGGGCGGCGCACAGGGCATCACCGCGCTGGTCTGAATGAAGGGCTGAAAAACGTCCGGCGTGCGGGAGTTTCGGGCGGTGGATTATTCCGGCGCGGGCGGTGGCGGTGGCGGTGGCGGCGAGAGCAGGCCGTCTTCGTCCTCTTCGGCGGCGCGCCTTCTCACGGCGGGACGCTTAGGCGACCCGACCGGCGGGGGTGACGACTGCGGCTGCCGGGGCGGTGTCGGTGGGCTTTGCGCCCGCGCGTCCGCCGGCGCGTGGCCCGCGCGCCGCGCGTCCGAGTGGTTGACGACGACTTCGGTGATGAGCTTCGTGTTGGGGATGATGATGAGCCGCCCGTCCTCGGCGCGCACGAGCGTGTCGCGGATGCGGATGGTCTCGATCTCGCCGACGAACTCGCCCATCTCGATCAGGTCGCCGATGTGAAAAGGGCGGTAGGCTAAGAGCATCACGCCGGAGACGAAGTTCGAGAGCACGTCCTTCAGTGCGAAGCCGAGCGCGAAGCCGGTCAGGCCGAGCCCCGCGACGAGCGCGCGCACGTCCAACCCCGTAGTGCCGAGCGCGGTCACGGCCCCGAAGACTAAGACGCCGTAATAGTAGAGCCGCGAGAGCAGCAGCACGACGCTCGTGTCCGCCTTCACGCGCGGCGCGGTGTAGGCGATCATGCGGCGTCCTACCGAGGCGACGAGCCAGAAGACGAGCAGGATGAGCGCGCCCTTGAAGAGGCGCGGCACGACCTCGATGAGATCGCGCTGCAACCCGGCGGCGATCTCCGCCGCGGACTGCGCGGGCGTCGGCGTCGCCTGCTGAAGCGCTAATAGGGCTGGGTTAAACTTTTCCACGGGGCGCGCTTTGGGTGTCGCGTCTCGCCGGCTATTTGAGGTACACGAATCTTCTCCAGGGGCTCTTGAACCCTTCGCGCCCTTCCCCGTCCACCGCCCAGACCCTCCACCTGCCGGGCTGCGCCCCGCCGAAGTCGAACTCATAAGCCGTCCCCTTGACGCCATGGGTCGGCGGCACGTTCTTCATCAAGGACGCGAGCGGTTGCGGGTCGGCGCAGCCGCCCGCGCGGCTCCCGCGCGCCTCGCAGTAGTCGACCTCGACCGCGTAGGAGGCCGCGCCCTCGACGGGCGACCATTCGAGCCTCGTGCGGCGCGGGAAGTGGTCGAACGTCGCGCCGTCCGCCGGAGAGAGTTGCGGCGGCGCGGGCAGGTTCACGCCCGGCGCGCCGCGCGACACTACCCCTCCTCCTGCCAGCGGAAGCGTTCGCCGTCGCTCCCGTTCCAGGGGACGCCGCGCATGTGGTAGCCGCCCTCCTCCCAGAAGCCCGCGCGGTCTTCCGATAGGAAGGTCAGGCCCTTGATCCACTTCGCGCTCTTCCACGCGTAGAGTTGCGGGACGACGAGGCGGACGGGGCCGCCGTGCTCCGGCGGGATGGGCCTGCCGTCGTGCGACCACGCGACGAGCGCGTCTTCGGCGAGGAAGTATTCGACGGGCAGGTTCGTCGTCCACCCGTAGTCGTAGGCGCTCGCGACGACGAACTTCACCTCTGGTTTGACGCCGACGAGGCGGGCCAGCTCGCGCGCCGAGACGCCCGACCAGACGTTGTCGAGCCGCGACCAGCGCGTGACGCAGTGGAAGTCCGCGTAGACCTTGACCGCCGGGAGCTGCATGAACTCGTCGAGCGACCACGCGAGCGGGCGCTCGACGAGGCCACCGATCTCGAACTTCCAGTCGGCGAGATCGATGTCGGGCGTGCCGTGCGCGTCGAGGACGGGCCACTTCTTCGTCCGCGTCTGGCCGGGCGGCACTCTCACGTCACGCTGCGTGTCCGGGCTGACGATCACGTCCGGCTCCGCCGCCGCGACCGCCTCCGCCGCGCGCGGCTCCTCCCTCTGGTAGTCGGGGTCGTTGAAGATGCTGTTCAGAAAACTCATAGCTCTTAGGGACGTGACAGGTGAACCGTGACGGGTGACACGTAAAACTCGTCTTGAGATTTACTTGTCACCCGTCACGGT
>DATLMC010000074.1:0-18711 GCA_035537435.1 Pyrinomonadaceae bacterium
ACGACGGGCAGGGACGAGCCCTGCCCCTACAATTATCGCGCCGATTGAAATCTGCTCGCGTGACTTTCGTCTTTACGCCGTCGTTCCGCGTTCGGCGTTTCAAACGACCGTCCCGTCGCGCACCGTCGCGTTCTTGGGGACGATGATGATGCGGTCGCGTATGTAGTAGCCCGCCTCCTCGTTGTCGGCGTTCTCGACGCCGGCCTCGTTGACGAGGCGGCAGTTCGCGCCGATGCGCGCGTTCTTGTCGACGATGGCGCGGCGGATGATCGTCCCCTCGCCGACGCCGATGCGCGGGACGCCCGCCAGGGCGTCGTCGCGCATCTCCTCGACGGTCTGGTAGAAATCAGCGCCCATCAGGCAGGTGTCTTCGATGAACGCGCCCGACTCGATGCGCGCCCGCAAGCCCACCACCGCGCGCTGGAGGCGCGTGCGGTTGATGATGCAGCCCTCGCTGATGATCGAGTCGACGATCTCGGAGTGGTGAATCTTCGACGGGGGCAAATACCTCGCGCGCGAGTAGATGGGCGCGACCGCGTCGAAGAGGTTGAAGCGCGGGACGGGCGCGGTCAGGTCGAGGTTCGCCGAGTGGAAGGCCGAGATCGTCCCGATGTCCGCCCAGTAGTCGTCGAAGAGGTACGCCTGCACGTTGTAGTTCTGGATCGCGGCCGGGATCACCTCGCGCCCGAAGTCGAGCCACGACTTGTTCTGCGCGAGCAGCTCTTCGAGCCGCCGGTAGTCGAAGACGTAGATGCCCATCGAGGCGAGGAACGGGCGGCGCGCCGCCTCCTCCGCGCTCAGGCCGAAGGCGGTCGTGTCCACGCGCATCTCCTCCAGCGCCTCGCCCTTCGGCTTCTCGCGAAACTCCGTGACGCGCCCCGTCGCGTCCACCTTCAGGAGCCCGAACTCCTCGGCCGCCTCCCGCACGAACGGCACGACCGAGACGGTCACGTCGGCCTTCGACTCGAAGTGGCGCGCGAGGAATTTCCGGTAGTCCATCCGGTAGAGGTGATCGCCGGAGAGGATGAGGAGCGTGTCGATGCGCCAGTCGCGGATGTGCGGCAGCACTTGCCTGACCGCGTCGGCCGTCCCCTGAAACCACTGCGGGCTGTCGGGCGTCTGCTCGGCGGCGATGATCTCGGCGAAGCCGTCCGAGAAGCGCGAGAAGCGGTAGGTGCGGCCGATGTGTCGGTTCAGGGACGCGGAGTTGTACTGCGTGAGGACGAAAATCTTGATGATGTCCGAGTTGATGCAGTTCGAGATCGGGATGTCGACGAGGCGGTACTTGCCCGCGAGCGGGACCGCCGGCTTCGAGCGGTGCTGCGTCAGCGGGAAGAGCCGCGAGCCCGCGCCGCCGCCGAGTATGACCGCCAGCACGTCATGCTTTTCCGCCATCTTCAGTCCACCGCCTGAGTTGAATGTTTACAGCACCCTTTGTGCGCAGCATAGACGCTCCGAGCCGCGCGTATCAAGCCCGGCACGCGGGGGCGGGCGCAAAGGCGGGAGGGCGGCGACGGCGTCCGGCGAAGAATCTCCCGGCCCGCCCGCCAACCAAACCGCGACGGCGCGTGTCTATTTGATCGGACGCGCGTGATGAGAAAGGAAACTTCGACGAGCGAGACCGAGTTGATCGCGCGCGCGCGGGCGGGCGACCGCGAGGCGTTCTGCCGCCTCGCCGCGCTCCACAGTCGGCGCGTCCACACCCTCGCGCTCCACTACTGCCGCGACGCGGCCGACGCCGAGGACTTGTCGCAGGAGGTCTGGCTGCGCGCCTTCCGCTCGCTCGACACCTTCCGCGCCGAGTCGTCCTTCTACACCTGGCTGCGCCGCATCGCCGTCAACACCTTCCTCAACCAGCGGCGCGCCGCGCGCTCGCGCTTCGAGGACGCGGCGCGCCGTCTCGAAGGCGGCGAGGCGGACGCGGAGACGATAGATGGCGCGCCCGACGCGGAGTCGGCGCTCCACGAGCGCCTGCTCGCCGGGCGCGTCCGCGACGCGCTCGCCGAACTGTCGCCGCAGCAGCGCCTCGTCTTCCTGCTCAAGCACGACGAGGGGATGACCTACGAAGAGATCGCCGTCGCACTCTCCTGCTCGGCGGGCACAGTCAAGAAAGCGCTCGCGCGCGCGGTCGCGAAACTCCGCGCCCGACTCCGCGCCGGGGCCGAGGCGGACGACGGCGCGGGCGAGGCGACGAATTTTCCGCGTCTGTCGGCGCGCGAGGGCTACTAGCGACGAAAGTTTGAGGTGAGATGAGAATGCACGACTGCACGAGGACGAAAGAACGACTGATCGATCTCGCCTTCGACGAAGCGCCGGACGCCGCGCGGCTGCGCGCCGAAGTCGAGTCGTGCCCCGGCTGCCGCGCCGAGTACCGCGCGCTCGCCGAGACCCTCGACGCCTACGGGCGCGCGGCCGACGCCGTGCGGCCGAGCGAAAATTTCTGGGCGGGCTACCACGCTCGTCTCGCCGCCCGCCTCGACGCGCCCGGCGACGAATCACTCGCCCCGCCCCGCGCCGCCCCGTCGCCCGACCCGCTCCATCGTCCGACGGCAAGTCTCTCGCCGACCTCTGCCGGGTGGATACCGCCGGCGGGTGCGACCCGAAGGCCCACGCCCACGACAGCGCGTCTCTCATCCTACGCCGCGCGACTGCGCCGCGTGCTCTCGACGACGTGGCGCGTCCCGGCCCCGGCGGCGGTCGCCGCCGCGTTGCTCGTCGTCTGCCTTTCCATCCTCGCCGCGCGGCCCGCGCCCGCGCCCCTGGCCGTCGAGTCGCCCTCGCGGGCCGATATCCCCGTCGAGGTTCGCACGGTCGAAGTGCCCGTCGTGCGCGAGAAGATCGTCACGCGCACGGTCTACGTCGCGCGCGGCGAAGGCCCGCGCGCGGATCGCTCAACACGGGCCGTGCGGGTCGGCGCGGCGCAAGATTTAGCGCGGGCGGGCGGCGGCGACGGCGCGGGGTCGCACGACGGCGCGGATAAGCTCGCCGGCTTCCGCCCCGCGTCGGACGCGAAGCTGAGAGTCATCAAGGGGAATTTCGCGAATGAGAAGTAGGCCGCTCGCCGGTTTGGTCTGCCTGTCGCTCGCGATTCTTTCCGCGGTCGCGGCGGGGCAGGATCGCGCGCGACAACAGTTGGTCGTGCCGCTCGCGGGCGCGGGGTTCGTCGGCTTCCGCCTGGAGACGACTTTCGAGGGCGCGCGCGCGCAGGGGTTCAACGAGATTCAGGCGGCGCTGCTGCCGCAGGCCCTCCTGGACGACGGCAACACGATTCACCGCGTCGTGCTCGACCGCGAAGGCAGCCCGGTCTTCGGCTACGACCTCGTCGTCGAGCCCGCCGCGGCGGAGCGCAGGTTCCGCGTCACGGCGCGGCCGCTCGCCGCCGACTTCGAGCGCCGCCTGCGCGCCCGACGCAACGGCGCGCAGGCGAGCGCGCCCCCCATCCCGACGCTGGCGCGCGCGGCCGACGCGCAGACCTTAGACGACGGCGACGCCGTCGCGCTCGATCTGTTGGTCAACTCCCAGACCGGCGTGCGCGTCGTGGACGTGGTCAAGGTCGCCTTCGAGCGCGCGCGCCTGTGGCAGTCCGCGCCGCGCGACTTCACGCTCGACAGCGTGCAGATCGCCCTGAGCGATCAGCGCCTGCTCGTCAACGGCGAGGTCTCCCCCGCCGCGCGCGAGCCGCGCCCCGTCTCCGGCGCGCTCGTCTGGTTCTACGTGCCCGGCCGCGGCCGCTTCATCCTCTCGCTCGTCCCGCGCGAGGGCTACGACTTCCGCAAGACCGCCATCATCGAAGACAACCGCGTCAGCTTCGACTACCAGGGCGACCACTACGAGCTGGTGTCGAGCGCGCCCGTCGTCGGCACGGGCGGCGACTGGTTCGCGTGGGTGCTCTTCGATCAGAGCTACACGCCCGAAATCAATTCCGCCGAAGAGATCAAGCGCGGCGTCGAAGGGCGCGGCGAGACTGTAGGGGCGAGTCCCGTCCGCCAGGCGCTCGAAGGCAAGACGCCGCAGCCGCCCCCGCGCGCCGGCTTCGGCACGAAGCAAGCTCAGGATGACGCGGCGCGCGCGGCGTCGGCGCGGCGAGTCCGCTTCGGCGCGGCCGATCGCATCGAGAACCTGCTCCCGAAGAAGTGAGCGCGCCGGAACAACTGTAGGGGCGGGGCTCGTCCCTGCCCGCCGGGCGTCCGCGAGGTCGCTCAGCCGATCCGTCAGACTTCCGGCGCTGATCGGCAAAGAATCATTGCCGCGCTCTCGCGCGGCGGGCAGGGACGAGCCCCGCCCCTACGAGGGTGACATGAGAATCAATATCTGTAGCGTGTTCGTCGCCGCCGCGACGCTGTGCGCCGCGACGACCCCGGCGCGCGCGGACGTGAGAGTCCGCTGGCGCGACACGTCCGCGCAGCCCTACGAGGAGACGCTCTACCTGAAAGGCTCATCGCAGCGGCGCGAGGGCAAGTCTACGCAGCGCGACGGGAGCGTCATGCGTTGGGCGTTCATCAACGACTGCGCGAGCCAAAAGTTCATCTGGCTCGATCTCGTCAACGGCCGCTACTCCATGTACACGGGCGGCGTCCCCTTCGCCGTCATCGCCGCCTTCAACGAGCAGCAGTTCCCCGCGCCCACGCCGCCCGGCGCGAAGGGCACGCTCGTCGAGACCACGACCGTCACCGACACGGGCGAGCGGCGCGAGATGTTCGGCTTCAACGCGCGCCGCCTGAAGACGCTGATGACCTGGCGCATCGAGCCCGACGCCTGCCCCGTGAGCGCGGCGCGCGCCGAGACCGACGGCTGGTACGTCGATCTGCTCTACGGCGTCGACTGCTCGCCCGATCTCTCCGGCGCGATCCCGCGCTCGTTCGTCGATCTCGGGGGCAGCACGTGTCTCTCCAAGCGGTTCAACACGCGCAAGTATTTCTTCCGCCGGCAGTACGAGGGGCAGGCGCGACTCGGCTTCCCCCTCGTCGAGACGACGCGCACCTACGACGAGCGCGGCGGCGTCAGGGAGCAGACGCGCGAGACGCTGGAGCTATCGACCGACGCGCTCCCGGACGCGCTCTTCGCCGTGCCCGCCGGCTACGCCCGCTACGAGCCGCGCCCGGAGGGCAAGCCGAACGCGCTCACGCGCGCCCTCTCGATCTTTCGCCGGGGCAAATAGACGACTCCCCGTCGACACGGATCGGAAACCCCGCAAGCGGGTCAACTCTCAAGGAGACACAACCGATGAAGAAAAGTTTCTCTGCCCTCGTCGCACTCGCGGCCCTCGCCCTGCTCAACCCGGTCGCGGCGCGCGCGCAGTCGGTGCCCGACGACCCGCCGCGGCGCGAGGTCGGCATACACTTCTCCGCGCTCACGCTGACGCCGAGCGACGGCTACCGCACGGAGATCGGCTTCGGCGGTCGCATCACCTTCAACCTTAACCGCAACGTCGCGCTCGAAGCCGAGACGACTCTGTTCCCGAACTCCGGCCGCTCCGCCGAGCCGCGCGCTTCGGGCTGGGCAGTTCAGGGTCTGTTCGGCGTGAAGGCGGGCAAGCGCTGGGAGAAGTTCGGCGTCTTCGCCAAGGCGCGCCCCGGCCTCATCAGCTTCAGCGAGGGCAAGTTCTCCGACGACCCCTCCAGCTTCCGCCTCGAACGCGCCACGCACTTCGCCACCGACGTCGGCGGCGTGCTCGAACTCTACGTCACGCGCCGCTGGACGACGCGCTTCGACGTGGGCGACACCATCATCCGCTACGGCCGCCAGACGGGCCTGACCGGCGCGCCGCCGCCCTTCCCCGCGACCTTCACCATCCCCGGCAACACGCGCCACAACCTGCAAGTCAACGCCGGCATCGGCTACCGCTTCGACTGACCGTGCGACGCGATGATCGGCGCGGCAATAAACTCGGAGGGCGAAAGGATGACCGTCATCATCCTTTCGCCCTCCGACGTTCAGGTCTTTTAAAGCCTCTAACCAAACTCAGCGGGTGGGATCGTTCGTAGGGGCAGGGACGAGCCCTGCCCGTGAGCCGCAGTAGCTCTCAACTTGAGTCTTCGGGTAGCGGCGGGCAGGGACGAGCCCTGCCCCTACAGTCTTGTCAGGCCCTCTTACCTCTTCCGCGCCTCACCCTTCGCGTGTCACGCGCGCCGCGCCGCTCAGTAAGCCGCCGAGCCCGCTGTCGTCTTGACGCCCGAAGCCTCCTGCGCGATCTTGACGCCGACGCTCGCGCCGATGCGCGTCGCGCCCGCCTCCAGCATCGCGCGCGCGTCGTCTATGCCCTTGACGCCGCCCGCCGCCTTGACGCCCATCCCCGCGCCCACGGTGCGGCGCATCAGCGCCACGTCGGCAATGGTCGCGCCGTGCTTGGCGAAGCCCGTCGAGGTCTTGACGAAGTCCGCCCCGGCGCGCTGCGCGGCGAGGCAGGCGCGCACCTTCTCTTCGTCGGTCAGGAGCGCCGCCTCGATGATCACCTTCACCAGCACGTCGTACTCGTGCGACGCCTCGACGACGGCGCGGATGTCCTGCTCGACGGCGCAGTCATCATTGCTCTTCAAAGCGCCGATGTTGATCACCATGTCGACCTCGCGCGCGCCGTCGAAGATCGCGCGCCGCGCTTCGTAAGCCTTCACGTCGGCGAGCGTCGCGCCCAGGGGGAAGCCGACGACCGTGCAGACCGGGACATTCGAGCCGCGCAGGTTGCACGCCGCCGCGCGCACCCACGAGGGGTTCACGCACACGCTCGCGAAGCGGTACTGCGCCGCCTCCTCGCACAGCTTGCGGATGTCGGCGTCGCTCGCCTCGGGCTTCAGGAGCGTGTGATCGACGAGGCCCGACCAGTCGCGCGCCGTCGCCGTCTCGCCCAGGACGAGCCCGATGCGCGCCGCCCCGGCGTCCACCACGCGCTGCATCCGCTCGGGGCAGCGGTTGAAGCACGTCGATCCGCACCCGCACATCCGCGCCTGCGAGTCGGCGTCGCCGTTCAGGCGCGCCACGATCACGTCCGTGATCTGCTCGACGAGGTGTTCGAGATTGCCGTTGTCTGAGTAGGACATGTATCCACAAACTCCGTTGGATTCAGGCAGACTCAAGCCAGCGTCAGCCGCTGGCCCTTCGGCTCGGGCACGGGGTCGCCGAATTCCTGGGCGGTATCGATCCAAAGTTGGATCGCTTCGTCCGCATTTGCCAGAGCCTCTACTTGACTGCTCCCGTGAGCCATGCAACCGGGGAGTTCGGGCACGTCGGCGATAAAAGCCTGATCCTCATTGCTCCAATAAATAATGATTTCGTACTTGTGCATTATTCTTCGCCTCCGAGTTTGTACTTCACGATCACGGCTCGCACTTGCCTGACCTGATACGGCTTGGCTTTGCCGCCCTCGCGTTGCAGGTTAATTTTTTCCTCGACCCCTTGTTTCCTGAAAATATGGTGACTCCCGCGCGTCCGCCCCTCACACCCTAAGCGTTGAAGTAGCTGGCATAAATCATCAAAAGCAATGTTTGCATCCGAAGTGCTCCGCAGAATCTGAGACAAGAGCTTTTCGAACTTGCCCATAAATTTTACACCCTGCGGTGAGGATCGTTACAACTTAGCATCTGTATTGCCGTTCGACCGCCTCGATCTTCGCGACGCGCTTCCGGTGGCGGTCTTCGCTGATCTCGGTCGCGAGCCAGGCGCGGACGATCTCGCGCATCTCTTCGGAGTTGATCGTGCCGCTCCCCAGGGAGAGCACGTTGGCGTCGTTGTGCTCGCGCGAATTCACCGCGACTTTGACGGAGTAGCAGGCGGCGGCTCTCACGCCCGGAACCTTGTTGGCGGTCATCGCGGAGCCGACCCCCGCGCCGTCGATGACGATGCCGAGGTCCGCCTCGCCTTCGGAGACGGCGCGCGCGACGGCGTGTGCGAAGTCGGGGTAATCGACGGCGTCGGTCGAGTCGGTGCCGAAGTCGAGGGCGTGATGGCCGAGTTCGGCGAGGAGGGTTTTCAGCTCCTCCTTCATCCTGTAGCCGCCGTGATCCGCGCCGACGGCGACGCGCTTGTGTGCGCGCGAGCCGCGGCGCGACGCGCGGCGGACGATCTCGATGCGGCGCTCGCGTACGATGTCTGCGGCGAGGGGCGTCAGCCGCGCGTCCTCGCTGAGGCGCAGGCGCGCGCCCTCCGCGAGACCGCGCACGTCAGTTTCGGTGATGACCGTCTTCGAGGACTCGTCGCGCGTGAAGGGCGGCTCGTCGGCCGCGTCAGGCGGGGCGATGTTGACGGAGCGCGCGCGCTCCGGCGTCCGGACGTTGATCTCGGAGGTCTGCGCGGGGCGCGTCGACGCGGGGGCGGCCGGCGGCGCGGTCGCACCCGCGGTCGCTTCGCCGGTCGCAGCACCTTCGGTCGCGTCTTCGGGGAGCGCGTGCGCGAGCACTTCGCGGACGAGCGCGCGGACGCGGTCGCGTGTGGGTTGTTCGTCAGACATAAGAGTAGCTGTTAGCTATTGGCTGTTAGCCGTTAGCCGTTAGCAGACGGTAGCAGACTGTCTGGACTGTCATTAACTCCCAACGCTCGGCGCGGCGACGCGTGCCGGCTGATCCCTAATAGCCAACAGCTAACAGCTAATAGCTAATAGCTAACAGCTATTGTAGTATGTCGCACCGTGAGTCGCGGGCGCAAACGGAGCGACTGAGCCCGGCGCCCCCGCGTTTCGATCCCTCAATGAATCGTTGAAAACGTCGGCGAGAATTTAGGAGAACTGCCAGTGTCAGCTTCGACCGCACAGAGCCCTTCCGAGTTTTCCAACCCGAACTTAGAGCCGCTGCTCACCGGCGAGCAGATTCAGACGCGCATCGCCGAGATGGGCGCCGAGATCGCGCGCGACTACGCGGGGCGCAACCCGCTTCTGATCGGCGTGCTCAAGGGGGCGTTCGTCTTCCTGAGCGATCTCGTGCGCGCCACCGACGCGCGCGTCTCCATGGAGTTCATCGCGATTTCGAGTTACGGCGCGGGCACGCGCTCTTCGGGCGAGGTGCGGCTGGTGAAAGATTTGGACGTGGCCGTGGAGGGGCGCGACCTCATCGTCGTCGAAGACATCGTGGACACGGGGCTCACGCTCAGCTACCTGCTGGCGAACCTCGCGTCGCGCGGCGCGAAGAGCGTCAAGCTCGCGGCGCTCTTAAACAAGCAGGAGCGGCGGCTGCGCGAAGTTAAGATCGACTACCTCGGCTTCGACATCCCGGACGCCTTCGTCGTCGGCTACGGGCTCGACTTCGCCGAACGCTACCGCAATCTCCCCTACATCGCCGTGCTCAAAGACCCTTCGCTCGACTAGCGCGCTCGCTAGCGCGCCGCCCGAAATTTTTAACCCCACACGCATAACCCAGCGCCCGCCCGCCGCGTATCAGTAGCCGCACGCGGGCGCGCGCGAGCCGCCCGCCCTGACTCTCGTCCGTCACGGAGCATCGCAATGAAGTTGAGTTTGGGATTCCTCGCGGCGGCTCTCTGCGCGTCCGCCGCCATCAGCCACGCCGCAGCCGCGCAGACGCCCGCGCCGCAGGCGACTGCCACGCCGCCCGCGCAAGCGCAGAGCCCCGCCGCCGGCCAGCCGACGGCGGAGCGGGTAAGCGTCGAAGGCGAGTGGCGTGGCACGCTCGAAATCGCGGGCGTCGGGAAGCTCCGCCTCGTGGTGAAGCTGAAGCGGCAGGCGGGGCGGCTCGTTGCCACGTTGGACAGCCCCGATCAGGGCGCGAACGATCTGCCGCTCGCCGACGTGACCTACGCGGATCGCGTCCTGCGCTTCGTTCTGGAGACGCCGGGAGCGCCCGGCGTCTACGAGGGCGCGCTCAGCAACGACGGCGCGGAGATCGAGGGCTACTGGAGTCAGGGCGGCGCGCGCCGCCCGCTCAACCTCACGCGGGCGGGCGCGTCGAGCGCGGCCCAGGCGACGACGCCGCAGGCGTTCGCGCGCGGGCGCGTGCAGCTTCGGGCGTGCGCGAAGCAGGGCGTGTCGAAGAACGCGCTGTGCGGCAAGTACGAGGTCTTCGAGGATCGCGCCGCGAAGGCGGGTCGCAAGATCAGTCTGAACATCGTCATGCTGCCCGCGCTCGCCGAGAAGCCCGCGCCCGATCCCATCTTCTACTTCGCGGGCGGACCCGGCGCCGCGGCGTCGATGTACGCCGGCGCGCCGTTCATGACGAGGCTCCGACAGCACCGCGACGTGGTGATGGTCGATCAGCGCGGCACGGGCGAGTCGAGCCCGTTGCGCTGCGACTTCTACGGCGACGCGTCGAACATGAACAGCTACTTCGGCGAGACCTTTCGCTCCGAGCGCGTCAGCGCCTGCCGCGCCGAGCTTGAAAAGGTCGCCGATCTCAAACTCTACACGACGCACATCGCGATGGCTGACCTCGACGAGGTGCGCGAGGCGATGGGCTACGACAAAATAAACGTGAACGGCGGCTCGTACGGCTCGACCGCCGCGCTCGCCTACCTGCGCCTCTACCCGCAGCGCGTCCGCGCCGCGGCGGTCTCCGGCGTCGCGCCCGTCGATTACAAGATGGCGCTCCCGTTCGCCAAGGGGGTCGAGCACGCGCTCGACCGCCTGTTCTCCGACTGCGCGGCGGACGCCGGGTGCGGCAAGGCGTTCCCGAACTTGCGTCAAGAGTTTTCCGAAGTCGTCGCGCGCCTCGCGAAAGCGCCCGCGACGTTCGAGGCGACGAACCCGTTCAACCAGCAGAAGCAGCGGATCACGATGACGCGCGAGGGCTTCATGGAGCACATCCGCGCCGCGCTCTACCTGCCCGACGTGATGAACTACCTGCCGCTCCTGATACACGACTTGGCGGGCGGCGACTACTCACGCTTCGCCTCGATCTCTTACCAGGTCTTCCGGCAACTGGACGAGCAAATAGCGCGCGGGATGCACCTCTCGGTCGTCTGCTCGGAGAGCATCCCCTTCATCACCGAGGAAGAGATCAAGCGCGAGACGGCGGGCACCTTCTACGGCGAGGCGCGCATACGCGCCTACCAGCGCGCCTGCGGGCTCTGGCAGAAAGGCGACGTGCCCGCCAGTTTCCGCGACACGAAGAAGCTGGACGTGCCCGTCCTGATGATCTCGGGCGACTTCGATCCGGTGACGCCGCCGTTCGTCGGCGCGTCGGCTCTCGCGCAGTACACACAGGGCAAGCAGGTGCTCGTTCACAACGGCACGCACTCCAGCTACGAATGCACCGAGCGGCTCATGGCGGAGTTCTTCGACCGCGGCACGTGGCAGGGGCTCGACACTGCTTGCGTCGATCAGATTCAACGCCTCCCCTTCTTCACTCCGCCTCCAGCCGCGCCGAAGTAACTTGTCTTCCCTCTGCGGCTCCAGCGCCTTTGCGTGATGAAATCATCCTCACGCAAAGGCGCTGGAGCCGCAGAGAAAACTTTTGAGCCGGGCGGCTAATCGTTCCCCACCACCGCGCTGCGTCGTTCGAGCAGCACCACGTCGCGCCACTCGCCCTTCAGTTTCCCCAGACGCTCGCGCCTGCCGACCACGCGGAAGCCGCAAGTCGTGTGCAGCCTGATGCTCGCCTCGTTCTCGGCGAGGACGCCGGCCTGGAGCGTCCACAAATTATTTCGCTCCGACGCCTCGATGAGTGATGAGAGCAGCGCGCGCCCGACGCCGCGACCCCGAAACTTCTCCGCGACGTAGACGCTCACCTCCGCGACCCCGCCGTAGACGCAGCGCGAGGAGACGGGCGAGAGCGCGGCCCACCCGGCGACCTCGTCGCCGGCGTGCGCCACGAGCCGGCACGCGCCGAGGTGCGCCGCGTCCCACGCCTCGAACGCCGGCGCGCCGGTCTCGAACGTGGCGTCGCCCGTCGCGATCCCTTCCAGGTAGATCGCGCGCACGCGCGCCCAGTCGTCGGCGCGCATCTCTTCGACGGTGACTTCCATCGTGCTGATCGGGCCGGAGGTCACGACGACGACTCAGCCGGCGAGTGAAGAGAGGAAGCTCTCGCCCGCGCCGAGTCGCAGGCCGAAGTTCTCGGCAACGGTCTGACCGATGTCGGCGAGCGAGGCGCGCGTGCCGAGGCCGACGCCCGCGCGTGCGCGCCTGCCGTGGGCGAGCAGGGGGACGTACTCGCGCGTGTGGTCGGTGCCGCGGTAGGTCGGGTCGTTGCCGTGGTCGGCGGTGATGATGAGAAGATCGCTGTCGCGCATCGCCGCGGTGATTTCGGGCAGGCGCGCGTCGAAGTGCTCCAGCGCGCGGGCGTAGCCTTCGGGGTCGCGGCGGTGCCCGTAGAGCATGTCGAAGTCCACGAGGTTCGAGAAGATGAGGCCGCGCGAGTCGGCTCGGAGAGCCTTGATCGTCTGATCGATGGACTGGTCGTTGTTCTTGCCCGGCAAATCTTGCGTCACGCCCGCCGAGTCGTAGATGGAGGCGATCTTGCCGACGGCGACGACATCGAGCCCCGCGCCGGAGATCGTTTCGAGCAGGTTCTCGCGCGGCGGGGGCACGGCGTAGTCGTGCCGGTTCTCGGTGCGACGGAACGCGCCGGGCGAGCCCAGGAAGGGGCGCGCGATGACGCGGCCGACCTCGTGCTCCCCGCGCAGAATCTTTCGCGCCGTCTCGCAAATCTCGTAGAGGCGCGGGAGGGGAATGGTCTCTTCGTGCGCGGCGATCTGGAAGACCGAGTCGGCGGAGGTGTAGACGATGGGCTTGCCGGTGCGGACGTGCTCCGCGCCGAGTTCCTTGATGATCTCCGTGCCCGACGCGGCGTAGTTCCCCAGAACGCCGGGCACTTTCGTCTCCCTCACGAACTCGTCGAGGACTTCGGCGGGGAAGCCCGCGGGGTAGGTGGGGAAGGCTTTTTCGAGGATGATGCCGGCCATCTCCCAGTGGCCCGTCGTCGTGTCCTTGCCGTTGGAGCGCAGCGCGCAGCGACCGTAGGCGGCGCGCGGGCTCTCGGCGGGCGGAATGTTTTCGAGCGGGTGCGCGTTCCCCAGGCCCCACGCCTGGAGGTTCGGCAGCTTCACCACGCGCGTCTCGCAGATGTGGCCGAGCGTGTCCGCGCCCGCGTCGCCCCACGCGGCGGCGTCCGGCATTTCGCCCATGCCGACGCTGTCGAGGACGATCAAGCAAATACGGTCGAACGAATTAGTCTCCGGCATTAATGATCCTCCGATGTTGTAATCAATTCTAAAAACTTTTTGTTCGTACTCTAGATATTTGAATCTATCGCTTAACCCTTCGGGGCCTGGTAGCCCTCGCGCGCGGTGACTTGAGCGCCGGGGACGCCGCGCACCTCGACGCGAATCTGGCGGAAACTTCCGTCGCGCGCCTTGTTCGTCGAGTAGTAGCCGAGGCTGTAGAGCTTGCCGATCTCTTCGGCGACTTCGGCGAAGGCGCGGCGCGCGTCGCGCAGGTCGAGCGCGTTGAAGGCCTTGCCGCCGGAGTCTTTCGCGAGTTGCTGCATCTCGGAGCGCGCGAGCTGGTAGAGGCGGCGGCTGATGTCCATCCGCTCGAACTGTCCCATCTGGCAGAAGTTGGCGTAGTCCGCCGCGTCGGCGCCCGCCGCGTAGATGCGCCGGTAGCGTTGCAGTTGCACCTTCGAGAGCGAGAGCCGGCCGTCGTCGCGGCAGTCGCGCAGCAGTCTCTCCTCGACGAAGTCCTCCGTGTTGACCTGGATGAAGTAGCTGATGACGCCCGACTTTCTGAGGCGCGCGCGCGACTCGTCGAACTCCGCCTCGCTCGTCGAATCCACCCCGTCCGTCAAAGCGACGAGCGCGCGCCGCCCCCGCACCTCCTCGCGCGGCGGCTCGCGGAAGACTTCCAGCGCGACGCGTTCGAGCGCGTCGTAGAAGGGCGTGCCGCCGCTCGATCCGAGCTTGTCGAGCGCGTCGCGCAGCCTCTCCCGGTCTTCGGTGAGCGGGGTCTTCACCTCGACCGAGGCGAGCTTGCTCGCGCCCTCCTGCTTCGTGTTGAAGGAGACGATTGATACGCGGTCGCCGGGGCGGAGCTGCTCGATGAAGAGGTTGGCGGCGCGGCGGATCAAGCCGATGTCCTCGCGCGTCGAGCCGGAGGTGTCGAGCAAAAGCGCGATCTCGAAGGGCGCGTCGGTGGTCGCGAAGTTCGTCACGCGCTGCGGCCGGCCGTCCTCGAAGACCGTGAAGTTCTCCGCGCGCAAATTCGCCACGGGCCGCCCCGCGCGGTCGCGCACGACGACGGGCACGGGCACGAGCTGCGTGTCCACCCTCAGCACCTCGTCGTCGCCCACCTCGACGGGCGCGTTCTGCCCGGCGGCGGGTCTCGCGTCCGGCGTCGGCTTCGGCTGCGCGCTGCTGTTGTCGCCGACGCGGCGCGGGCGCTGGCGCGGCTCCTCTTGCGCGGCGGGCGCGCCTTGCGCCTGCCCGTAGACGATTCGGGCGAAGCCCGCGACGAGGGAGATCGCGAGCAGCGCGGAGAAGAGGAGCCAGCCCGCGTCACGTCTGCTTGGAAGTTGCTTCGACATATGCCTACACTTTCAGGCGAGTTGTGCTAGTAATGATAGCCGCAAAGTTTGACGACCGGAAGGAGCGGACGCGATGCCTGTCATCGGCAGACTCGATTCCCAGGTGAACGACGTGCTGATCGAGCCCGTCGGTAACAGGCGACCCCGCGACGGGCGCGACGAGCGCGCCGCGCACGACGGCGCGCGGCCCGCGGCGACGGGCGAGGCTCCGCGCGACGGCGCGGGGGCCGCCGGCGACGACGCGCGGGACGACTCTCGCGAGGACGCACGACGCGCAGGCCAGCTCCCCGTCTGGCTGTTATAGGCCCCTTGCGAATGACCGCCGCAGCCAATGCCCCTCCGTAACGCCCTCTTCGATCTCGACGGCACGCTCACCGAGCCCGCCCTCGGCATCACCAACTGCTACCGCTTCGCGCTCGAATCCCTGGGCCGTCCCGCGCCCGCGCAGGGCGACCTTCTCAAGTTCATCGGCCCCCCGATGCGCCAGAGCTTCGCGGGGATTCTCGGCGCCGACGACGCGGAGCTGATCGAGCGCGCCGTCGCGCTCTACCGCGAGCGTTTCGCGCGCGTCGGGCTCTACGAGAACGAGGTCTACGCGGGCGTGCGCGAGATGCTCGAAGGTCTTCGCGCCGCGGGCTTGCGCCTCTTCGTCGCCACGTCGAAAGTGACGGAGTACTCCGTGCGCGTCCTCGAACACTTCGACCTCGCCGGGTTCTTCGTCTCGGTTCACGGAGCGACGCCCGACGGCAGCCTCGACGACAAAGCCCTCCTCGTGGCCCGCCTCCTGCGCGAAGAGGGGCTCGACCCCGCCGAGTCCGTCATGATCGGCGACCGCGAGCACGACATCATCGCCGCGCGCCGCAACTCCCTGCGCGCCGTCGGCGTCGCCTACGGCTACGGCTCGCGCGCGGAACTCGTCGAGGCCGGCGCCGAGGTCATCTGCGACTCGCCCGCGGGAGTCGCCGCCCTGCTGCTGGGTCGAAAACCGCGCCAATTTTAAGCGCCGAGGCTGCTTGACACCCGCGCGCACCTTCTCTTAGGATGGTCTCGCTTCGTCAGCAGTTTCCGAGGCGCACAGTTCTTTGAAGCGGGCGCGTGTCGTAAAGGATTTTTGAGCCGCGGGGACGCATCGAAGTTTCCCGCGCCAGCAGGCACGTACTGTCAATGGTAGACGACCGCCCTTACAAGGCGGGGGTTGTGGGTTCGAGTCCCACCGTGCCTACCAAAGCCCGCGCGCGAGTGGCGGAAGTTTTCGCGGAGTCGTAGTTCAGTTGGTTAGAACGCCGGCCTGTCACGTCGGAGGTCGCGGGTTCGAGTCCCGTCGGCTCCGCCACTAAACCCTGGTAAACCAGGAGCTTGAGAGTCGCCCTTGCGGGCGGCTCTTTTGCTTTTAGCCTTAGTACCTGAAAAGGTAGATAAGTGCCGTCCCAAGTCCCTCCCTAACTGACCGGCGATTAACTCAACCCATTGCTGCTTGAACGAGGGGGAAAGGTGCTTATATCTCTCCATTATCTGTGAGGCATGACCCGTCATCTTGCGAATGATGGCATCCGGCACGCCTTCCATAAATAGGGCGGTGGTAGCGAAGTGTCTGAGGTCGTGGATTCTTAAATCGTTCACCCCTGCCAGCCCGCAAACCCTCCTGAACCGCTTCCCCAGGTCCCAGGCATAGGGCTTTAAGGAATTTCCCTTAAACCGGACGTTCGGCTTAGCCGGGAATAAATATTCGTGCGTCTGGTAGCTCGGCATCAGCCTGAGAGCCACGACAGCCAGCTTGGGCAGGGGGAGACGCTTGGGACGCTTGTTCTTGGTCTTGGCGGTGTAGATGAACTGATACTCGTCATCCACCCTCACGTCTTCCTACCTGCGGGGTAAAATCTCTCCCTTCCTCATGCCGGTACAGGAGGCGAGGATGACGAAGCCCCCGAATGGGCGTCTTTACCCGCGGCTTATAGTACGTCTACTTGGCGTTCGGCCGCTCTCTAGAGTAACCGGAATCTGAAGGGTTCGCGGGCCGGATACTCACAGCAGGAAACAGTCGCGGGTAGCGCGCCGGGCGTGATTTAGTCCCCCGTGCTGCGATAGCGGTCGCGTGTCGTGAGCGTTGCGCGCTCCGCGTTTTCTCGCAGCGTGTCGCGGCCGAACAAGCCAATGCACCCGACCGCCGACACGACGGCTGTTAAGATAATCAATCCGGCCGGGCGGCGGGTGATTGGCGGCGTTAGGCGGCTTCACGTGAAAACTAGTATACAGAACAACCTCGCAGGGCGGTTCCACCCGTTGATGGCGATGACGACCACCGTCAGCTTAACTAACTCCTCCGCGCTGAACTGCGCGCGGGCGGCCTCGTACTCCTCGTCCGACTCATGGATCTGCGGTATGTTCGTGACGGCCTCGGCCCACGCCAGCGCGGCGCGCTCGCGCTCGGAGTAATAGGGCGCCTCGCGCCACGCGCTCAGGCCGTAGAGCCGCTGCTCGGCCTCGCCCGCGGCGCGCGCGTCCTGCGTGTGCACGTCGATGCAGAAGGCGCAGCCGTTGATCTGCGAGACGCGCGTCTTCATGAGTTCGAGCAGCGGGCGCTCCAGCCCCGACCCTTCGGAGAACTCCTGTAGCTTGTACATCGCCTGCACCGAGCCCGGCGCGGCCTTGCCGTAGTCCGAACGGGTCGTCATCTCTTCACCTCTTCGAGCGGGTAGGTCTCAACCACGGGGCGCACGCCGGACAGCTCGGCGAAGCGCGGCGCGTCCTCTGAATCAATCGGCGCCCCCGTGGACCAGCACGTATCATGCCGGCACGTGGAACAGCCGGAGGTATCGACGTACGCGGTTGTTCGCGAAACACTTAACAGCGGGCGGCTGGTCTGTCTCGGGTACACGGCGCTGACGGAACTGTCTCGGCCGAGTGTCTAAGGTTCAACATTCGTCACGACCGACACCTGCCGCGTGATTCAACTTTCAGCGGGCGGAGTCTTTGTGTCCCCAGCCTGCTACATCTTTCGTTGACGCCCCTGGCATCAGTTCATAGAATCACGCATAACCCAGAAGGCGAACGACTGCCGACCACCTCGCACGACCAGTGGTCCGGGCTACCCCGGATTTCCGAGTTTCCACATGAAGACGGCCCTTCATTATGGGGGGGGTTATATGTCAGACAATGAGGTTTCGGCGATGCGGGGGCAGTCCCCGCGGGCTCTACGTGCCGACGAGAATGAGGGGCTGTTGTCGGCAATCGTCAACCAGTCGTCCGTGGGAGTTGCGGTGGCCGATCTGGAAGGCCGGTTTAAGTTTATGAACGAATGCTTTAGCCGACTCGTCGGGCGTTCTCGGGAGGAGTTATTGCGGCTAAGTTTCGCGGACATCACACACGCCGACGACCTCCCTAGAAACGCGGAGATGTTTGAGCGCGCCAGGACCGGCGACGGGAACTTCGAGATCGAGAAGCGCTACGTGCGGCCCGACGGCACGCAGGTGTGGGTACACAACAATGTGACGTTCCTGCGCGACGGCGCGGGCGTCCAGAACGCCGTGCTGGCCGTGGCGCTCGACATCAGCGACCGCAAGCGCGCCGAGGCCAGGCAGGCGCGCATCGACCGACACACCGCCTTGCGCACGGAGGTGAGCGCCGCCTTCAATGAAGGCGGCTCGCTGCGGGCCATCCTGCAATCGTGTGCCGGGTCGATGGTTCGCCACCTCGGCGCCGCCTTCGCGCGCATCTGGACGCTCGACGAAAGCGGGGCCGTGCTTGAGCTTCAGGCCAGCGCGGGTCTCTACACGCATCTCGACGGCGGACACGCGCGCGTCCCCGTCGGCCGGTACAAGATCGGGCTCATCGCCGCCGAGAGAGAGCCGCACCTGACAAATAATGTCCAGGAAGACGAACGCGTGGGAGACAAGGAGTGGGCACGGCGGGAGGGGTTGGTATCCTTCGCCGGCTACCCGCTCGTGGCCGAAGGCCGCCTCGTCGGCGTGGTCGCCATGTTCTCGCGCGAGGCGCTCGGGCAGGACACGATCGAGGCTCTCGAATCCGTCGCCCCCATCATCACGCAGGGCGTCGAGCGCAAGCAGGCCGAGGAGAAACTCAGGGAGAGCGAGGAGCGCTTCCGCACCGTCGCCGAGAGCGCCTCGGACGCCATTATCACGATTGACGTGGAGAGCCGGATTCTGTTCGTCAACCGCGCGACCGAAAAAATCTTCGGGCACGCCGCCCCGTCGTTGGTCGGTCAGAGCCTCACGATGCTGATGCCGGACTATCTGCG
>DATLMC010000075.1:0-9802 GCA_035537435.1 Pyrinomonadaceae bacterium
CGCGAGCGCGAACAATTTGACGACGCACGACGCGGGCAGGGACGAGCCCTGCCCCTACGGCTATTCGGCGTGTCCTCAGGTCTTCAACAACTCGGTGGCGACGCGCGCGAGTATCTCGGCGCCGCGCACGACGCGGGGGCCGGGGCGGCTGAAGTAGGAGGTCGCATCAACAGCCCAGACCTCTCCCGCCCGCACGGCGGAGAGACGATGCGCGGCGGTGTGTTGCTCATCAACTCAGGCCTCTGAGAAACTGTTTTGCGAGTCCCGGTGGATCCCACGGAGACACGGAGTTACAAACGTCTTCCGAGACTCCAGACTTTATGCGAGAGGTTCGCCCGCGCCCGGCGCGGCTGTCAAGATGGGTCGCGCGCGACGGTCGCCTCCCGCGCGTCTTTGTGCGCCGTCGCCCCGGCGCGTTACAATCCACGCCGTATTAAATCCGCCAAGCAGGGAGTGTCTTAACCGTGGACGACAAGCCGAAGAATCTGCCGACCGCCCAGCCGAACGGCGAGCCGCTGAAGCCCTTCACGCAGGTGCTGCTCGAACGCCGCGCGACGGGCGAGTTCCTGCCCGACGAGGTGCCGGAAGAGTTTCTGGAGGCGATCCTGAAGCTCGGCGCGCAGGCCCCCTCCGGCTACAACTTGCAGCCGTGGCGCTTCGTCGTCGTGCGCGAGGAGGAGAACCGGAAGCGCCTGCAGGCGGTCGCCTTCAACCAGCCGAAGGTCGGGCAGGCCCCGGTCGTCGTCATCGCGGTCGGGATGAAGGAGGAGTGGAAGGAGCGCGCCGACGAAGTCTTCCGCGAGGGCGCGGAGCGCGGCGCGGGGAGCCTGGACACGTGGGAGAAGTACCGCGACGGCGCGGTGGGCTTCCTCGACGGGATGCAGCACATGCCGACGTGGGTCAACCGCCACACGATGATCGCGTTCACGACGATGATGCTCGCGGCGGAGGCTTACGGCTTCGACACCGCGCCGATGGAGGGCTTCGACGCTGCGGGTGTGAAGCGCGAGTTCGGCATCCCGGAGGAGGGCGAGGTCGTCGCGCTGCTCGCCATCGGCCGCGCCAAGGGGGCGGAGAAGCCTTACCCGGGTCGCTTCGGGCTGAGCCGCATCGTCTACGAAGAGCGGTTCGGCGAGGCGTGGGAAGAGAGATGAAAGGCTGTCAGTTGTCCTTTGTCAGTGGTCAGTTGTCATTAGTTAATCGTCCCGGCGACTCGCTTCTCAGATACGAACAACTGACCACGGACAACTGACCACGGACGACTGGCAGTTTGCGGAGTTGAGTTATGACGGAGCCGCTGGAGTCTCGTTTCGGGGGCGTGGTCGATCACGTCGCGGTGCGTTGCGAGGACTTGCGGCGCGACGTGGGCGAGTACGAGCGCATCGGCTTCCGCCTGGAAACGCTCTACGAAGATTGGGCGATGCTGCGCGACGCGCGCGGCTTCGGGCTCGCGCTTCTGCCGCCGGGCTCGAAGCACCCGCCGCACTTGGGGCTGCGCGTCGATTCGCGCGAGGAGTTGGAGGAGTACGCGCGCAGCGAGGGGCGGCCCGTCAAGGAGCACCGCGACCGCACGGTCTCCTTCTACACGAAGGGCGTCGGCGGGCAGGTCGTCGAAGTGATCTACTACCCGCCCGACTACAAGAAGTAGTCCGGCGACTGGAGTCCGGACTCCAGACTCATTCTTATGGTTCTACTCTTTCTCGAATCCGTCGGGACGACCGAGCTACTGCTGATCCTCGTCGCCGCACTCGTCCTCTTCGGGCCGCGCAAGCTGCCGGAGCTGAGCCGCTCGATCGGTAAGAGCTTGAACGAGTTCAAGCGCGCGTCCGACGAGTTCAAGCGCACCTGGGAGCGCGAGGCGAACCTCGACAGCTACGAGCGCGAGCGGCGGGTCGGCGAGGCGATGCCGCCGCCCGACGAGGCGCGCGCCGGGGAGCCTTCCGAGGTCAACATGATCGCGCCGCCGCCCGCCGCGGCGGACTCGGACGAAGGCGCTCAGGCGATCGCCCGCGTCGGCGCGGGGTACGTGGATGCGCCCGCGCAGTCGCTCGCGCACGCGGGGGGAGAGGCGGACGGCGCGGGTGCGCCCGCGCCGCAGTCGCCGCACAAGACGGACTGGCTCTAAGGTCGGCGGCAGCACACGGATGGCGTCAACACTCTTTGAGGGCGGGGAAGACTCCGGCGAGCGGGAATCGCTGCTCGGCGGTCAGATGTCGTTCCTCGATCACCTCGACGAGCTGCGCGGCCGCCTCATCCGCTCCGCCCTCTTCGTCTTCGTCGCCTTCTTCGCCTGCTGGTTCGTCTCCAACTACATCTACAACTTCCTCGCGCGCCCGGTGCGCGTCGCGCTCGCCGACGCGCAGCGACGCCAACTGCCGCTCGGCGGCCTGACGGGGCAGGAAGCCGTGCAGCCGCTGAGCGCGGCGAAGGAGAACGACGCCGGGCGCTACGTCTTCGCCGAGACGACGAAGCTCGGCACGAGCGTCATCCCGGCCGGCGCGTCCGTGTCGGCGCGGGTCGTGCGCGACGCGCAGGGGCAGTTGGGACTCTTCACGGACGAGCCCCTGTTCGCCGGCAACACCGTCATCCCGAAGGGCGTGCGCCTGCCCTTCGACGTGGGCGCGCGACCCGACGCTTTGCCGGGCATCGACGACCGCCTCGTCGTCAACACGGCGATCGAGCCCTTCTCGCTCTACGTCAAGGTCTCGCTCTACGCCGCCATCTGCCTGGCGCTCCCCTTCCTGCTCTGGCAGATCTGGGCGTTCGTCTCGCCCGGTCTCTACCCGCACGAGCGCGGCTACGCCATCCCGTTCATCCTGCTCTCGACCATCGCCTTCGCCGCGGGCGCGGCGTTCGCCTACTACGTCATCTTCCCGCCGGCGGCCGCCTACCTGCTCGGTCTGGGGCAGGACTTCCGGCTGCTCCTAAAGGCGGACGACTACTTCGACTTCATCATCCTCATCATGCTCGGCATGGGGCTCGTCTTCCAGATGCCCGCGGTGACCTACGTTCTGGCGCGCATCGGCATCGTCACCGCCGGCTACCTCGTGCGCGTCTGGAAAATCTCGCTCATCGTGATCATGGTCGCCGCCGCCGTCCTCTCGCCCACCAACGACATCCCGAACATGATGCTCTTCGCCGCCCCGATGGTCGTCCTCTACATCATCTCGATCTTCGTCGCCTGGGCGTGCGGCAAGCCGCGGGAACGGCGGGCGGCGAAAGGCTGAGTCGGCCGCGCCGCGGCGGCCGAAATTGCTGGCTTTCGGGCAACTTCGCGCCGCCGCGCCGCATCTTGACCTTCGTCCGGCTGAGACTTTAGAATCCGTGGTCTGAAAGTCGGGCGATGCTTCCCGTCGGGGCCTCAACAGGCCGTTTTTACGAGACGCGGGCGTCGCCGTTTTCTTGACCGCCGGACGGACTCCGAAGAGGGTCAATCTTTCCGACAGACGCCGTCGCCGCTTCCGAACAGTCGCGGGCGGCATTCAAAGCAAGTTTCGCCGTCCCCGAATCGACAGGAGTTTTAACTATGGCTCGTCCCAATTCTCTCCGGCGTCGCGCGCTCGCCAGCCTCCTCGCCGCGCTCGTTTTCGCCCCCTCCGCCGCCTTCGCGCAGGACGCCAAAAAATCCGATCAGCAGCCGTCGGACGTGATGTCGCGCGAGCGCAACCGCAAGCCGGAGCTGAAGAAGGTCTACAAGGACTGGCTCAACGAGGACGTGACCTACATCATCAGGGACGAGGAGCGCAAGGCTTTCAAGAAGCTCGCCACGGACGAGGAGCGCGAGCAGTTCATCGAGGGCTTCTGGCGCAAGCGCGACCCGGACCCGGACACGGACGAGAACGAGTACAAGGAGGAGTACTACGAGCGCATCGCCTACGCCAACGAGCACTTCGCCTCCGGCATCCCCGGCTGGAAGACCGACCGCGGCCGCATCTACATCATGTTCGGCAAGCCCGACGAGAAGGAGTCGCACCCTTCGGGCGGCTCCTACCAGCGCGAGAGCTACGAGGGCGGCGGATCGACGACGACCTACCCGTTCGAGAAGTGGTTCTACCGCTACATCGAGGGCGTCGGCTCGGGCGTCGAGATCGAGTTCGTCGATCCGACGGGCTCGGGCGAGTACCGCATCGCGCGCTCGCCCGAGGAGAAGGACGCGCTCCTGAACATCCCCGGCGCGGGGCTCACGCTCTCCGAGCAGCTCGGGTTGTCGAACAAGGCCGACCGCGTCGCGTTCGGCGCCTTCGGCGGCACCGGCTCGCACAACTCGATGCGCGAGCAGGACAGCCCGTTCACGCGCCTCCAACTGCTCGCCGACCTCAACCGCCCGCCCGCCATCCGCAACAAGGAGATGGCGGATCTGCTCGGCACCAACAGCACCATCGAGGAGAACCCGCTCAACTTCGACCTCGGCGTCGACTACTTCCGCCAGTCGGACGAGCGCATCATCACCGCCTTCACCGTCCAGACCGAGAACAAGGACTTGCAGTTCCAGGACGTGGGCGGCATCCAGACGGCGCGCATGAACATCTTCGGCCGGATCACCTCCGTCAACGGCCGCCGCGTCGGCGTCTTCGAGGACGTGGTCACGGCGACGGCCACCGCCGAAGAGCTGGTCGACATGCGGGGGCGCAAGTCGGCTTACGGCAAGACCGTGCCGCTGCCGCCGGGAACTTACCGCGTCGACGTGGTCGTGCGCGACGTGAACTCCGGCGCGACGCAGATCAGGCGGCAGGGCTTCACCGTGCCGAAGTACGATCCCAAGCAGCTCGCCACCTCGACGCTCGTGCTCGCCACGCGCCTGGAATCGCTCTCCGACCAGCCGGCGGTCGGCCAGTTCACCATCGGCAACCTGAAGGTGATCCCGAACCTCGCCGCCACCTACCGCCGCGGCAGCCCCGTCGGCGTCTACATGCAGGTCTACAACGCCGGCATCGATCAGACGACGCTGCGCCCGTCGGTCGACGTGGACTACGTCGTGACGAAGGGCGGCAAGGAGATCGGCAAGATCGCCGAGGACTGGCGCGGCATGAGCGACGCCGGGCAGCGCCTGACCCTCGCCAAGCTCTTCACCACCGAGCGGCTCTCGCCCGGCGACTACCAGATCACGGTCAACATCCGCGACCGCGTCTCCGGTCAGTCGCTCTCGCCCTCGGCGAAGTTCACGGTCGTCGAGTAGGCGCGCGCCGCAATGCCGGCTGACAAAAACCGCGGGGCGTTCCGAGTTCGTCGGAACGCCCCGCACCTCTTTTTGCGCGCCGGAGCGCGCGCCCGGACTGCGACCATTGACTCGCCGCCGACGTTAGCCTATCTTTCCCATTCCTTGATTTCGCCGGCTGCGATTCCGGGCCGGTGCCCCCTCGCCGATCTCAGCCCTTCGATCAACCGCCCGCGCACGCCTCGCAGCTACGCGTTTCCTCACCCTCTGAACAAAGGAGACTCTCACTAATGCACCGAAGAATCTTCACCCCCGCACTACTCCTCGCATGTTCCCTCGTGCTCGCCGTCTCGGTCGCGCCGCCCCGCGCATCAGCGCAAGCCTCCGTCATCACGGACAACCGGACCGTCCCCATCGACTTCATCGCCACCGCCTGCAACGGCGAGACGGTCATCATCAGCGGCGAGTCGCACGTCGTGGTGCATTCCACGTCGAACCCGAACCACAACACGTTAAAGACGCACATCCAGTTCCACCTGAGCGGCACGTCCGCGAGCGGCACGGAGTACGTCGCCAACGAGACCGTGGACTCCATCGAGAACTCCTCGGCCGGCGGCGCGCAGGTGCTCAACTCGGTCGGGCAACTCCACCTCATCTCGCAGGGCGGCGGCGACAACCTCGTCGTCCGCACCACCATCCACACCACCGTCAACGCCAACGGCGAGATCACCGCGCTGAGCTTCGAGTTCACGACCGACTGTAACGGCTGACCGGGCACGGCACGCGCCCGCGCGAGGAGAAAGGCGGCGGTTCCGTTAAGTCGGAACCGCCGCCTTTCCCTCTGCCGTCGCCCGAAACTAAAACAGCCGCCCCTGATCCGGCTCGCGCTCGCCCCGCCTGATCGCGTTGACGAGGTTGTGCGCGCGGCGCGTCGGCTCTGGCTGGCGGTAGCCGCCGTCGCAGGCGAGCGTCAATTCAATCGCGCCCGCGAGATCGATCAGGTGTCCGGGCGAGACGTAGATCGGGTTCGTCCGCGTCTTCGTGCGCAGCGCCGCGCCGACCGTCTCCCCGTTCTTCGGATCGATCATCGGCGACCAGCCGCCGCGCTCCTCGTCTGGCTCCTCGTACTTGCCGACGAGCACGGACTTCGCGCAGCCGAAGGTCGGCCGGCCGAGCATCAGCCCGACGTGCGACGCGATGCCGATCCGCCGCGGGTGCGCGATGCCCTGCCCGTCGAACATCACCGCGTCCGGCTCGGTCTTCAACTTCCCCCACGCTTCGAGCACCGACGGGGCCTCGCGGAACGAGAGCAGCCCCGACACGTAGGGGAACTTCGTCTCGCTCATCACGCCGACCTCCTCGACGACTTCCAGCGACGGCAGACTCATCACGACGACGCCCGCCCAGACCACCGGCGAAAATTTGTTGAAGGAGATGTCGCAGCCCGCCACCGTGCGCACCTCCTGCCTGAGCGGCGCGAGCCGCACGCGCTCGCGCAGGCTCCTCTGCAACTCCACCGCCTCGCGCGGCGTCATCCCCCACTCGTGCAGCTTCTCGTAGCTCGCCATAACGGAACAGCCCTCAACCGATCTGAAGATTTACCGCCTCGCTAAAATTTATCGTCCCGCTCGCGCCCGTCTCCGCGCCCCGCTGCTGGATCGAATGTGTGCGCCACAGCGCGTCGTCGCGCTCGGGGAAATCGACGCGGTAGTGCGCGCCGCGCGACTCCTCGCGCCACAGCGCGGCGCGCGCGACGAGGGTGGCGACCGTCAGGAAATTACGCGACGGCGTGCGCAGGCGCGCCACCGCGATCTGCTCGAACTCGGAGAGCGCGCGCCGCAACGACTGCCGCGAGCGCAGGATGCCGACGCGCTCCCACATCAGACGCCGCACGCGCTTCCTCACCGCGAGCGCGATCTCGCCGACCGACCCGTCAGCCCCCCGCGCGTCGACGCTCGCCCCGACCCCGCCCGCCGCGCTTTGCGTCACGCGCCTGTCCTCGTCTTTAACTCCCGCGCGCGCCGCGACCGGCGCGGCGGCGGCGTGATCGGCGGCGGCGGCTCGCCCGGCCCTCGCGCCGAAGACGAGCCCTTCGAGCAGCGAGTTGGAGGCGAGGCGGTTCCCGCCGTGGACTCCGGTGCAGGCGACCTCGCCCGCGGCGTAGAGACCCCGGAGGGTCGTGCGCCCTTCGATGTCGGTTCGCACGCCGCCCATGAAGTAGTGCGCCGCCGGGGAGACGGGCGCGGGCTCTCTCGTCACGTCGAGCCCGAAGCGCAGGCAGGTCTCGTAGATCTTCGGGAAGCGTGAGCGGACGTAGCGCGGGGCGAGCGCGGTCATGTCGAGGAAGACCGTGCGCGTCGCGGTGCGATCCATCTCGGCGACGATTGCCCGGCTGACGATGTCGCGCGGCGCGAGTTCCGCGCCCGCGTGGTAGCGCGTCATGAATCGCTTGCCGTCGGCGTTCCTCAGCACGCCGCCCTCGCCGCGCATCGCCTCCGACAGGAGGAAGCGCGGCGCGCCTTCGACGTTGAGGGCCGTCGGGTGAAACTGCACGAACTCCATGTCGGCCACCTGCGCGCCCGCCAGGTAAGCCATCGCCGCCCCGTCGCCGGTCGCGACCCCCGGGTTCGTCGTGTGCAGGTACAACTGGCCCGCGCCGCCGGAAGCGAGCACGACGGCGCGCGCGCGAATCTCGCGCGCGGAGCGCGTCAGCGGATCGAGGAAGCGCACGCCCGCGCAGCGGCCGCCTTCGACGATCAGCCCTTCGGTCGCCGCGTGCGGCACGAACTCGATCAGCTTTTCGGCGCGCGCGCGGGCGAGCAGGGCGCGGACGATCTCGCTGCCCGTCGCGTCGCCGCCCGCGTGCAGGATGCGTCGGCGCGAGTGCGCCGCCTCGCGCGTGAAGAGGAGCCGCCCGCCCTCGCGGTCGAACTCCGCGCCCCACCCGATCAGCTCATTCATGTAGCGGCGGCCGTCCTCGACGAGCACGCGCACCGCCTCCTCGTCGCACAGCCCCGCGCCCGCGGCCATCGTGTCCTCGACGTGCAGCACGGGCTCGTCGTCCTCCGAGAGCGCGACCGCCACGCCGCCTTGCGCGTACTCGGTGTTCGACTCGTCGGCGCGCTCCTTGGTGAGCACGACGGCGCGCGCGCCCGCCGAGGCGATCTCCAGAGCCGCGCGCAGACCCGCGACCCCCGTGCCGACGACGATGAAGTCAGTGCTGAGAACCATTTTTCCGAGCGGTGTTATGCGTCCGCGTGATTCTAACAAGCGGGCGCGGGCCGACAAAGTGTCGCGCGCCGCGATCGTGCGGCAAGTTGCCGTACACCTGTACGGTAACACTTCGCGCGGCCGGGGCGGCGGGCTCGCCTAAGTCCCTCACACTCCTACTGTTAAGGGTCGGTCGGGCACGGCATGGGTGTTGCTGAATATACCCGTGCTGACCCTTGTCTCAAACAACCCCCAAATTTGGTATCAAACTTTAGGAGGAGAAGTTTCACTATGAACAAACGTTTGCTTTCCATCGCGGGCAGTGTTGCCCTCGCATTCGCGTCGGCGGCCGTGGCCTCCGCGCAGGACACCAAGACGACGACGACCACCACCACGCAAGTCACCAAGACCACCCAGAACCCGGACGGCACTTACACCATCGTCCAGTACCCGGCCGACCGGGAAGTCACCGTGCAGTTGACCCCGGCGCAGACGCTCACCGGCGCGCGCGGTCTCGCCAAGGTGATGCGCCACGGCGACGTGACGACCATCAACCTCGACGTGGCGAGCCTGCCCGCCGACATGAACAACTTCAACGTCTTCGCCGTCGACCCGATGGGCAAGTTCACGCTGCTCGGCCCCGTGTCGGTCACGAACGGCGCGGTCACGCAGACCTTCACGACGCCGATGGACAAGTTCATGCTCGTGCTCTCGCCCGAGGCCGAGCTGACGGCGCTTAACAACGACACGCCGTGGCTCTTCCGCAGCACCGCGCCCGAAGGGCTCGCCGTGATCCCGTTCGCGCGCACCGGCGACGAGAAGGTTCACGCCGTCGGCGAGACGGTCGCGGGCGCGACGACCGCCACCAACACCGGCGCGGGCACGGTCGTGACGACCGCCCCGGCTTACAGCGTGCCGATGCTCGGCATCCCGACGCTCAAGCGCGGCGAGGACACGCAGGTCAAGGTCAACCTCGCGGGCGAGATGACCGGCTCGCGCGTCAACTTCCGCGTGCTGCCGCGCAAGGACGGCCCGACCGCCATCACCGCGCGCTTCCACGAGCTGAAGGACGCGCCTGCCGGCAAGCGCTACGTACTCTGGGCCGTGAGCCCCGACAACAAGTTCACCAAGCTCGGCCAGATCATCAACACGGCGAACCGCAACGAGGCCGAGATCAAGAGCGAGACCTCGCTCGCCGACTTCGGCCTCTTCATCACGGCTGAGGACGCGACCGAGGCGGCCTCGCCGGTCGGCCCCGTCGTCGCGACGATCATCCGCTAGCCGGTTCGAACTTCAACTCTGAACGCGCCGCCCCACGCTTCCGAAGCGGCGTGCTCATTGACGAAAGGGTCGCCTCCCGGCGGGGGCGACCCTTTCCTCTTCGCCCCGCCCGACACAGTTCCGACAAAATTAGATTGACCCCTTCGGCGGCGCGCG
>DATLMC010000076.1:0-7975 GCA_035537435.1 Pyrinomonadaceae bacterium
TTCATCGCGGCGGCGACCGCCTCCGCCCCCGCCTCCGCGTCCATGAAGCCGTTGAACTCGATGTAGCCGACGTTGCCGCGCAGGCGCTCGACGCGGTTGAAGCCGTGGTTCATCCAACTGAGTTCGCGGCGCTCCTCGGCGCGCTCCGCCTCGGTCGGCTCGCGGGCAGGCCCGCGCTCCGGGAGCGCCTGGTGCGAGTAGCGCACGCGCAGGTGCCTGTCCTTGCTCACGGCCTGGAGGTGCTCGGTGAGCGTCTCGGCGAACTTCTGCGCGCTCGTGATCTGCTCGTACTCGCCGCGCCCCGCCCTCTCGCGCAGCGACTTCTCCATCGCCTGCGCGACTTCGGGGAAGACGTAGGACTCGTTGAGGCGCTTACTGATGGTGTCGATGATCTGCCGGCGCGACGCGGCGTCGACGGCGCCGTCGGGCTGCTCGCCCGGCTGCTGCGCCGCGCCCGTCACGGGCAGCGCCAGCAGGAACAGTGCGAGGGCCGCGAGCGTGGCGGCGGGTGATAATCTCTTCATCTGATGCTTCTCCTTAGTTAATGTCCGCCGCGGGGGCGGCTCTTTCTGAAACGGCGAACGCGGAACGATGAACGGAAGATCTGTCCGTCGTCAGTGGTCAGTCGTCCGTTGTTAATTCCAGCTTCGGGCGGCCGCTCTGTCAGTCATGGGCGACGGACGACTGACCACTGACGACGGACGGCTTTTTGAGCAGCCCGTGCAGCATGAGATCGGCGATCTGCGTGGTTCTCTCCTTCACCTCTTCGCGCTCGCCGAGCTCGGTCGTGCTCAGGCTGTAGGGGAGCAGCGAGTTGGTCGCGTCGAGCAGCGCGTAGGCGGTCGTGAGCGCGTCGGCGAACTCGAACTCGCCGCTCGCGTGCCCCTCGCCTAAGACCTCCGCGAAGATCCGCGCCTCCTCGTCGAAGTAGCGTGCGCGTCGCGAGAGCAGTCCGGGGCGGAGCGCGGCGAGCAGATCGTTGAGGCTCTGCGTGTAGTGCTGGACGCTGTCGAAGCGGTAGAGGACGCGTGTGAGCAGCATCAGGCGCAGGCGTATCCCGGCGTCCGCGTCCGAATGCGCCAGCGCCCGCAGCCGCTCCTTGAGGCGCTCGACGAGCCGGTCGACGCGCGAGAGGACGACCTCCTCCTTGCTCGCGAAGTGGAGGTAGACCGAGCCCTTGCCGATCCCCGCCTCGCGCGCGATGTCCTCGACCGTCATCTTCCGGTAGCCGTAGCGCGCCAGCAGCCGGTCGGTCGCGTCCAGAATCGCGTCCCTCACCTCAAGATTTGCTGAAACTACCGCCATTTTCGCCCGGCTGACCTCTGACCAAAATTAACTTCCGGTCAGTAAGACGACGCGCGGGGGCAAAAGGTTCAAAATAATTTCGAGGGGCGGGCGACGGCCGTAAAACACTCGCTGCGGCCGACACGGGGTTGGACGGGGCGCGGGAAGCGTCGGGCGGCGGGCGACGAAAGGTTTTCGCTTGAACTGCCCTTGGCTCTCCACCTGCCGCCTACTGTGCGTTGCACCGCCCTGACGCGTGAGGTAACATCCTGTCCGCTTTTGCACCCACACGACGCGCACGCCAGAGGTAAAGAGATGGACGACCGCAGGAACGCGCCGCTCGCCGAAGTTGATCCGCTCGTGAGTGAAGCCATCGACCGCGAGGTGGCGCGCCAGTCGGGCGGCCTGGAGCTGATCGCCTCGGAAAACTTCGTCTCGGAAGCCGTGCTCGAAGCGATGGGCTCGGTCTTTACGAACAAGTACGCCGAGGGCTACCCGGGCAAGCGCTACTACGGCGGCTGCGAGTTCGCCGACGTGGTCGAGCAGGCGGCGATTGACCGCGCGAAGGAGTTGTTCGGAGCCGATCACGCCAACGTCCAGCCGCATTCGGGCGCGCAGGCGAACATGAGCGTCTACTTGGCGGCGATCAAGTACGGCGACACGATCCTCGGCATGAACCTCTCGCACGGCGGGCACCTCACGCACGGGCACCCGCTGAATTTTTCGGGCATCAGCTATAAGGTCGCCGACTACGGCGTCTCGCGGGAGACCGAGCAGATCGACTACGACGATCTCGCGCGCCGCGCCGAAGAGCACCGCCCGCAGATGATCGTCTGCGGCGCATCGGCCTACCCGCGCACGATCAATTTCGAGCGCATCGGAGAGATCGCGCGCTCGGTCGGCGCGAAGGTGATGGCGGACATCGCGCACATCGCAGGCCCGGTCGCGGCGGACCTCCACCCCTCGCCCGTCACGCACGCCGACTACGTCACGACGACGACGCACAAAACCTTGAGAGGGCCGCGCGGCGGTCTCATCCTCTGCAGGGAGGAGCACGCGGCGGAGGTGAATAAGAAATTGTTCCCCGGCGTGCAGGGCGGGCCGCTCGTCCACATCATCGCGGCGAAGGCGGTCGCCTTCGGCGAGGCCCTGCGCGACGACTTCAAGGAGTACCAGCGCCAGGTGTTGCGGAACGCGAAGGCGCTGGCCTCCGAGTTGCAGTCGCAGGGCTTGCGGATCGTTTCGGGCGGGACGGACAACCATCTGGTGCTCGTCGATGTCTTCCTGGGCGGCAAGGGCATCACGGGCAAGGAGGCCGAGAAGTCGCTCGAAGCCGCGGGGCTCACCGCCAACAAGAACACGATCCCGTTCGACACCAACAAGCCGTTCGTCACCTCCGGCATCCGCCTGGGGACGCCCGCGCTCACCACGCGCGGCATGGGCGAGGGGGAGATGCGCCACGTCGCGCGCCTCATCAGCGAGGTCATACACGAGCCGCAGTCCGAAGAGGTGCGCGGGAAGGTCAAACGCGAGGTCGCCGATCTGACGGCGCGCTTCCCGCTCTACGCGCGGCGTCTGAAGAAACTCCCGGAGGTCGAGGGCGTCGGCGCTGACTAGGGCGGGGGCGGCGCGGAGAATGATGAGAATGAAACGGTCGAGACCTGTGTTCGTTTGCCTGTTGGCGGTCGGTCTGCTCGCGGCGTGCCCGTCGTGGCCTGCCACGACGGCGGTCGCGGACGACCGCGAGGGGCGCGAGTTGATCAGCGAGGGGTTGGGATTGCGCGGCGTCTACGTCGGGCGCTCGACGGCCGACGACGTGGCGGCAACTTACGGCAAGGACTTCGAGCTGGTCGAGCAGGGCGCGCAGTCGTCCGAGATGAGGTACGCGGCGCTCGGGCTCTCCTTCTTCTACTGCCGCGCCGACGAGCGCAAGCGCATCTACGAGATCGAGTGCCGCGCGCCCTTCCGCGGCTTCACCGCGCGGGGCGTCATCCTCGGCGAGAGCAGCGCGCGCGACGTGCTCAAGGCTTACGGTCAGGCGGAGCCGACGGCGACGACGACGGGCGACGCGGGCGGGGCGTCGGCTTACGCCTATCCCGGCGTCAGGTTCCGCGTCGAAGACAGACAGCCCGGTCGCGGCGAGCCGCTCAACAAACTCCTCGGCAGGAAGGGCAGCAAGGTCGTCGCCATCGACGTGGTCACGCTCAAAGGCGGCTCCGACTGCCTCCCGCAGAACGTCAAGTGACGCGCGGCGCGAACCCCCGCGTCGCCCCGCGGATACCGCCCGCCCCGCTCCTAAGTTAAACTGGGCGCGCTGTCGGCGCGCGCGGCGAGCTTCCGGCGCAGCCCCGGCGGCGCGCGCCGCATCTAACTTTACCTCCCGACTCACGCAGCAAGGTCTGGCTTCATGGAAGAGATTTTCGGGCGCGGCGGTCTGATCGAGCGCGCCCACCCGGATTACGAGTACCGCCCCGGTCAGGTCGAGATGGCCGAGGCCGTGCTGCGCGCGTTCGAGTCGCGCCGCCACCTCGTCGTCGAGGCGGGCACGGGCACGGGCAAGACGCTCGCCTACCTCGTGCCCGCGATTGCGGCGGCGACCGCGCGCGGCGGGCGCGTCGTCGTCTCGACGGGGACGAAGAACTTGCAGGAGCAGTTGATGGGCAAGGACATCCCCTTCCTCCAGCGCGTGCTCCCGAAAAAGTTCTCCGCCGCCTACATGAAGGGGCGCAACAACTACGCCTGCCTCCAGCGCATCAAGCGCGCCGAAAACTCGCCCATCCTCGACGGGCTCGAAGACGTAGACCACTTCGACGAGGTGAAGCGTTGGGCGCGCGACTCGCAAACGGGCGACCGCGCCGAACTCATCGAGCTTCCCGAAAACCTCTCCTTCTGGCGACACCTCGACGCGAGAAGCGAAACCTGCCTCGGGCAAAAATGTCCCGAATACGACCCCTGTTTCATCACGCGGATGCGCCAGCGCGCCTCTGACGCCGACATCATCATCGTCAACCATCACCTGTTCTTCGCCGACCTGGCGCTCCGCGGCGGCGAGTACGGGCAGGTCATCCCCGACTACTCGGCGGTCATCTTCGACGAGGCGCACCAGATCGAGGACGTGGCGGCGGAGTACTTCGGCGCGCAGGTGTCGAGCTACCAGATCGAGGACGTGCTGCGCGACCTGCAAACGCTGCCCATAGGCGACGCCGACGCGAACCGTGAGTTGACGAAGGCGTCGGCCCGCGTCGCGCGCTTCGCCGATCACCTGTGGCTCGGCTTCCAGCAGGGCGGGCGCGACGCTGAAGGGTCGCGCTCGCCGATCCTGCCCGGCACCTTCGCGCGCAAGAATGCGCGCGGCGAGATCGAGCCCACGTCGCTCGGCCAATCATACCTCGCGCTCGACGGCGCGCTCGCGCGCATGGACGCCACGCTCGACGCGCTCAGGGAGCAGCCGCCCGAGGTCGATAACCTGCTCAGGCGCGTGAGAGAGCTGCGCTTCCAGTTGGAGTTCATCGTCGCGGGCGACGACAAGCGTTTCGTCTACTGGCTGGAGCGGCGCGGGCGCGGCACGTTCCTGCGCGCCTCGCCCATCGACGTCTCCACTCTGCTGCAAGACAAGCTGTTCGACCGCGTCGAGACGTGCGTGCTGACCTCCGCGACGCTCGCCAGCGCGGGCAAGTTCACCTTCGTGCGCGAGCGGCTGGGGCTCACGGAGAACACGGACGAGCTGGTCGCGCCCGGCGCGTACGACTACGAGCGGCAGTCGGTGCTCTACCTGCCCGCGCGGATGCCCGACCCGCGCTCGCCACAGTGGGCCGAGGCGGCGGCCGACGAGATCGTGAAGGTTCTCGAAGTCTCGCGCGGCCGCGCCTTCGTGCTCTCGACCTCCCTGAGCGGGATGCGCGCCCTCTACGAGAGGGTCGCGCCGCGCGTCGACTTCCCCTGCTTCGTGCAGGGCGACGCCTCGAAGACGTACCTGCTCGACAAGTTCCGGCAGACGCCGCACGCCGTCCTGTTCGCCACGTCGAGTTTCTGGCAGGGCGTGGACGTGCGCGGGCGTCAGCTCTCGTGCGTCATCATCGACAAGCTGCCGTTCGCCGTGCCGACCGACCCGGTGGTCGCCGCGCGCCTGCGCTTCATCGAGGACGCGGGCGGATCGAGCTTCTACGAGTACAGCGTGCCGCAGGCGATCATCTCGCTCAAGCAGGGCCTGGGGCGTCTGATCCGCAGCGCGACCGACCGCGGCGTGCTCTCCGTGCTCGACCCGCGCTTGCGGACGCAAGGGTACGGCAGACAGTTCCTCGCGAGCCTGCCGCCGTGCCGCGTCACGTCCGACCTCGCCGAGGTGGCGCGGGTGTTTGAAGCGGACGAGGTGGCGGCGCGATAATGGAGCCGAAGCGTTCCGCGGCGGCCGAACTGGAAAACTCTTCTTCACCGACAGGAGGCGACATGAGCAGAGACGAGCGCGAGGACAATACGATCTACAAAGTGGTCGTCAACCACGAGGATCAATATTCGATCTGGCCCGCCGACCGCGAGAACGCGCTCGGCTGGAACGACGCCGGGAAGAGCGGCACGAGGGCGGAGTGCCTCGCCTACGTCGAGGAGGTGTGGACGGACATGCGCCCGCTCTCCCTGCGCAAGAAGATGGAGCAAGCCGGGAACGAGGGCGAGTAGTCAGTCGCGCTGCGGGGCGGGGCGGCCGCCCGACGCATGACGCGGAACGGGGAGTGTGATGGGCGGAACCTTCGAGGTGATGATCGAGCGCAACTTTTCGAGCGCGCACCAACTGCGCGGCTACAAGGGGAAGTGCGAGAACCTGCACGGGCATAATTACAAGATCGAGATTTACGCGCGCGGGCGCGAGCTGGATCATATAGGTCTGCTCGTGGACTTCGGCGAGCTGAAAGACGCGGCGGACGAGATCGTCGCCTACCTCGACCACCGGAACATCAACGAGCTGCCGCCCTTCGACGAAGAGTTGAACCCGTCGGCGGAAAACCTCGCCCGCTACATCCTCGAACGGGTCGCCTCGCGGGTCGGCGACGAGCGCGTCAGCGTCTTCAAGGTGCGCTGCTTCGAGACGCCCACGAGCGTCGCCACCTACCAGATCGAATAGTCCGGAGTCGCGGGTCTGGAGTCCGGAGTCAAAAAAAGCCCGGTCATTCAAGACGGGCTTTCTTTATTCGACTCCGGACTCGCGACTCCAGACTACTAAGAGGCGACGAGCGTCGCCACGTCGATGTTGTACTTCCTGATCTTCGAGTAGAGGCGCGGGCGGTAGATGCCGAGGAGGTTCGCCGCCGCCTGCTTGTTGCCGCCTGTGCGCTGCAAGGTCTTTTCGATGACGAGCTTCTCGATGTCTTCGAGCGTCATGTTGGGCGGCACGTCCCAGCCGCCGCCCTGCGCGCCCTTCTCGGGGAGCGATCCGTTGTCGAAGGGCAGGTCTACGGGATCGATCTTGTTCGTCTTGGCGAGCAGCACCGCGCGCTCGATGACGTTCTGCAACTCGCGGACGTTGCCGGGCCACGCGTGCGAGAAGAGACGCTGGTAGGCCGCCTGCGAGATGCCGTTGACGCCGCGCTGGTACTTGCGCGCGTACATCTTGAAGAAGTGCTCGGCGAGCAGTTGGATGTCCTCCGTGCGCTCCCTGAGCGGCGGGACGTGGATCGTGATGGTCGAGATGCGGTAGAAGAGATCGTCGCGCAGCTGCCCGTCGCGGATGGCGTCGGCCGGCAGGCGGTTCGTCGAGGTGATGAGGCGGAAGTCGACGGCGTAGGTGCGCTCCGAGCCGATCTTGCGGTAGCTGCGCTCCTGCAACACGCGCAGGAGTTTCGGCTGGAGCTCGACCGGCATCTCGGCGATCTCGTCCAGGAGGAGCGAGCCGCCCGCCGCGTGCTGGATGAGGCCGTCCTTGTCGGCGTGCGCGCCGGTGAACGCGCCCTTCGTGTGACCGAACAGCTCCGACTCGATCAGCTCCTTGGGGAGCGCCGCGCAGTTGACCTTGATGAAGGGTTTTTTCGCGCGCAGGGAGTTGTAGTGGATCGCGTTGGCGATCAGCTCCTTGCCCGTGCCCGACTCGCCGACGATCAGGACGTTCGCGTCCGACTTCGCCACCGACTCGATGGTCTCGTAGATCATCTGCATCTGCTTGGACGCGCCGATGATGTTGAAGTACTCGGTGCGGGTCGAGAGCTGGCGGCGCATCGTCTCGGTCTCCGCCATCAGCTCGCGGCGCTCCAGGGCCTTCTCGACGAGCGGCTGCAAGACCTCGAAGTCGAAGGGCTTCTGGAGGAACCAGTACGCGCCCGCCTTCGTCGCCTCGACCGCGCGCTCGACCGACCCGTACCCGGTCATGACGATGACCTCGGTCGCGGGGTGCGTGTCCTTGACGTGCTTGAGGACTTCCATCCCGTCCATGTCCGGCAGCTTCACGTCGCAGACGACGAGGTGGTGCCCGCCGCGGTCGAACTGCTCAATCGCCTCCGCGCCCGAAGAGGCGGTGTCCACCGTGTAGCCCTCCTCGGCGAGGTTCTGCTTGAGCGAGTCCGCCATCATCGGCTCGTCGTCCACGACCATGATGCGTATGTCTTTACGATCCACCTGTTTGCTCTCCTAACATTCAAGTCTGGAGTCCGGGGCCCGGAGTCAAAGGCATTGGTCTTCTGACTCTAGACCCCGCACTCGTGACTTA
>DATLMC010000077.1:0-46743 GCA_035537435.1 Pyrinomonadaceae bacterium
TATAGCGTTTTGCACATGAGTGCGACCGGATGAATGGCTGTAGGGGCAGGGCTTGTCCCTGCCCGGATGCTGCCGGAACCAAGCGGGCAGGGACAAGCCCTGCCCCTACAGTCTTCACACGCCGGTCGCATCCAACTGCAAATCGCTATAGGCATCACTAAGTTTTCTAACGGTAATAGTTGTTGCGCTAATCGACACTCCATCTCTAAACTGACGGCATGGATGCTTCACTGGAGCCCGTCTCCAACGCACAGTTCAATCCTCTTATCCGTCCGTATTTGGTCTGCACCATAGGCTTTTACATGGCCGCCACCGTCGTCGGCATTCCGCTGGCGCTGATCTGGTTTTGTGGTGTCGGACAATGGTGGGCACGCCATTACTTTCATAAGCTGGAATGCCACCTGGGGGAGAAGACGCTGCGTTATCGCAAAGGGATTCTGGTGCAGGTCGAGAAAACCATACCGTTGGAAAACATCCAGGACGTGACCTTCATAGAAGGCCCGATCCTGCGCTACTTTCATTTAAGCACGCTCAAGTTTGAAACGGCCGGTCATAGTCAGGGGCAGGCACACGACATGCACCTCACCGGCATCATCGATGCGCACGAGTTTCGCAACAAGATTCTCGAAGCGCGTGAGGCATTAAGGCAACGCTCATATCAAGGCCATGAAACATCCGACATTACTGCTCAAAACAGCGTCGCCTTAACCGCTAAACAGTTAGCCGTGTTACAGGCCATTGAGCATCGCCTGGACGAAGTCATTAGCCTGTTGAAAGATCGCAAGTGATTCCACGGATCATAAATAACGGCTCGCGCGTGTAAAAGCAGCCTGGCGACGGCCTGCCCCCGGCCCGCGAACAGCGCGGCCCTCAAGCTCAACCACGCGGGCGGGCGGGTAGCGTGGGCGGTCAAGAGCGAGGCATCAGGGCGAGGTGCAGTCTTTCCGGTCTCTAATTCGGCTCATTCAAGTTGAAACTTGGGAAACGGGCGCCACCCGCCACGGGCTGCTCCGGCTCGGGCGTAAAATCTTCGCCGGGGTTGATGAACTGATCGCGCTCGAATTTGTACTGCTTGTCGTAGAGCTGTCTGTACCTTCCTTCCGCCGCGAGCAGTTCGTCGTGCGTGCCGCGCTCGACGATCTCCCCGCCCTCCAGCACCAGAATCTGATCCGCGCTGCGAATCGTCGAGAGCCGGTGCGCGATGACGAAGGTCGTGCGCCCGCGCCTTAACGACCGCAGGCCGTCCTGGATTAAGGCCTCGCTCTCGCTGTCGAGGCTCGATGTGGCTTCGTCGAGGATGAGCAGCTTCGGGTCGGCCAGGATGGCGCGCGCGATGGCGATGCGCTGGCGCTGACCGCCGGACAGTTTCACCCCGCGCTCGCCGACGACGGTGTCGTACTTCTGCTCGAAGCCTTCGATGAATTCTTCGCAGTGGGCGACGCGGCTGACCGCCTTGATCTCCTCCCGCGTGGCGTGCGGGTCGGAGAAGGCGATGTTGTCCGCAATCGTCCCGTCGAACAGGAAGTTGTCCTGCATGACGACGCCGAGGTAGGAGCGGAAGTCGCGCAGGCGCAACGTCTGAAGCTCCTTGCCGTCGATTTTGATCGTGCCGGAGCGCGGCCGGTTGAAGTTCATCACGAGACTGATGAGCGTGCTCTTGCCCGACCCGCTCGACCCGACGAGCGCGGTCGTCGAGCCCGCGGGGGCTCTGAGGGAGACGCCTTTGAGAACCGGCGCGCCCTCGTTGTACTCGAACCACACGTCCTCGAACTCGATCTCGCCCCGCATGTGCGGCAGCGGCGCGCGACTCGCGTCCGCCTCGTCCTCCGTCGTCATGCTCATCACCTCGCGGATGCGGTCGAGCCCCGCGAAGGCTTCGGTGATCTGGGTGCCGATGGAGGCGAACTGGATCAGCGGCGCCGCCATCAGGCCCGTGAAGAAGACGTACATGAACAGATCGCCGAGCGTCATCGCGCCGGCCACGACCGAGCGGCCGCCGACGAGAATCATCACGACGCCGACCGCGCCGACGACGACCGAAGAGAAGGCGGTCGTCGCCGAAACGCCGGTCATCGATTTGGCGATGTTGCGGAACAGCTTGTGCGCGCCGCGCGCGAAGGTCAGCTCCTCGCGCTTCTCCGCCGTGTACGCCTTGACGATGCGGATGCCGCCCAATGATTCGGCGAGCCGCCCGGTGAGCGCGGCGGTGATCTCCCCCCGCTCGCGGAACAGCGGCCTGAGGCGCGTGAAGGCGAAGGCGAGCGCGCCGCCGAAGAGGGCGAGCACGAGGAGCGTGATCGAGGTCAGCCGCCAGTTGAGCCAGAACAGCACGCTCACCGCGACGACGGCGGTGATGAGGCTCCCGACCAACTGCACGAGCCCGGTGCCGACCAAGTTACGGATGCCCTCGGCGTCGTTCATGATCCGGGAGATGAGTTTTCCGGTCTGCGTCGAGTCGAAGTAGCTGACCGGCAGCCGCGCGATCTGCGCCTGCACGCGCTTGCGCATCTCCGTGATCGCGCGCTGCGCCGCGACGCCCAGCACCTGCGACAGGGCGAACGACGTGACGGCCTGAATGACGGTCGCCGCGCCCGCCGCCAGCGCGATCTTCCAGAGCAGGTCCGCGCGCCCTTTGACGATCACCTGATCGATCAGGTACTTGGTCGAGGCCGGCAGGACCAGCCCCATCGCCTGATTGATGATCATCAGCCCCGCGCCCAGTTCGAGGCGGTGGCGGTGCGCCCACAGCAGTTCCCGCGCTTCGCCCCACGCGGCAGACCAGCGTATCTTTCTCTTCTTTTGCTCGGCCATCATTTCCCTCGCACGCTTGCGGGCGCGACAGCCGCTCTTCTCCAGGGACTTACATCGTGATCCCTATTCTTGTACGTCGGCGCGAGACCCGCCGCATGGCGCGCGCTCTTCACTGAATCAACCCGTGTTCCGCAGGCCCGCCGAGATGCCGTTGATCGTCGCGGCGAGGGCGTAGTTGAGTTCGTCGCCGCCTTCGCCGGCGCGCTTGCGGCGCAGTAACTCGACCTGGATCAGGCTCAGGGGATCGACGTAAGGGTTGCGCAGGCGGATCGAGCGGGCGAGCACCTGATTGTTCTCCAGCAGCCGCGACTGGCCGCTCACGCGCAGGATCATGCGGCGCGTCCGCCCGAACTCGTCTTCGATCATGCGGAAAGCGCGGGCGCGCAGGGCCTCGTCGCGCACCAGCCCGGCGTAGAGCGCGGCGATGGAGAGATCGGCTTTCGCCAGCCCCATCTCGACGTTCGAGACGAAGTCTGCGAAGAACGGGAAGCCCCGCGCCATCGAACGGAGCAGCCGCTCGCGCCCCTCGTCCGCCCCGACGAACCTTTCCAGGGCGTACCCGACGCCGAACCAGGCGGGCAGCACCTGCCTGCTCTGCATCCAGCCGAAGACCCACGGGATGGCCCGCAGGTCGCCGATCCCGGCGCTCTGGCCGCGCCGCGCCGGGCGCGAGCCGATCCGCGCGTGCTCCAGTTCGAGCACCGGCGTCGCCTCCTCGAAGTAGGCGAGGATGTCGGGGTTCTCGTAGACGTGCTCACGGTAGAACTCGAAGGCGTCGAGCGACATCGTCTCCATCGCCGACTCCCACTCCGCCAGCTCTTCGCGCGCCGGGACGCCGGCCGAGCGCGAGAGCGCTTCGAGCGAGGCGGCGATCATCACTTCGAGGCTGCGCTCCGCGAGCACCGCGTCGGAGTATTTGAAGTTAAGCACCTCGCCCTGCTCCGTGATCTTCAGACTCCCCGTGAAAGCCCCGGCGGGCTGGGCGACGATGGCGCGGTGGGTCGGCCCGCCGCCGCGGCCCACGGTTCCGCCGCGGCCGTGGAAGAGGCGCAGACGCACGCCGCACTCGTCGGCGACGCGGTGCAGTTCGCGGTGCGCCTTGTAGATCTCCCAGGAGCTCGTGAGCATCCCGCCGTCCTTGTTCGAGTCCGAGTAGCCGAGCATGATCTCCTGGCGGCGGCCCCAGGATTCGAGCAGCGGCGTGTAGTCCGGCGAAGTCCAGAGAGCGCGGCAGACGGCGGGGCAGCGGCGCAAATCCTCTATGGACTCGAAGAGGGGCACGGGCATGAGCCCCGGGTCTTTGCCGTCTTCGGACGCCTCGACGCGCACGCCGCACAGACGCGCCAGCCAGACGGCCGCGAGCACGTCCCCTACGTCGCGCGCCCCGCTGATGACGTAGGCGACGAGAGACTCCGGCGGGAAGCTGCGCTTCAATTCCGCGACCGCGCGCAGCGTGTCGAGCAGCACGCCCGTCGACTCTGACGGCGCGGCGGGCAGGGCCGGTCCCCCGCCCCCTTTCGCCGCGAGCCCCCCTCCGCCCGAAAGCTCCTCGACCGCCTTCGCGTGCACGTTCGCGTGCTGGCGGATGTCGAGCGTGTGCAGGTGGAAGCCGAAGGTTCGGACGGCGCGCAACAGCGGGTCGAGCCAGAGGCGGGCGGTGCGCCCGCCACTATTCTCGGTGAGGCTCGCGCGCATCAACTCCAGATCGGCGGCGAACTCTGAGGCATCGCGGTACGAAGCGGCGTGGGCCGCGTCGTCGCGGGTGTGGCGCAGGCGGTGGAGCACGTAGTCGAGCAGGCGTCGGTAGAGCTCCTGCTCTGCCCGCGTGGGGTTCGCCGCCGAGACGGCGGGAAACCTTTCGCCGTAGGCGTCGAGCGCCCGTTCGAGTGCGGGGGAGGCGGGCGTCTGCCCCGCGGAGGCGCTGAGCCGATCCATCAACTCCGTCGCGGTGTTGATGTAGCGATCAAGTATCAGCCCGCGCGCCATGCTGAGGGCGTCGCGCGTCACGCCCGGCGTGACGAACGGGTTGCCGTCGCGGTCGCCGCCGATCCAGGAGCCGAAGCGGACGCAGGTCGGCAGCTCCGGCGGCGTGGTCGGCTCGGCGTACGTGAGGCGGAAGGCGTCCGCCATCTCCTCGTAAACCTGCGGGAGCGTGTCGATGAGGCAGGCGTCGTAGTAGTCGAGCCCCATCTTGATCTCGTCGGCGACCGTGGGGCGGCGGCGGTGTACCTCGTCGGTCTGCCAGAGCGCGGTGATCTCGGCGGCGATGGCGGCCTGACTGCGCGTCGCCTGCCCGTCCGTGAGCGGCAGACTTTCGAGCCGTTCCAGCTCGCGCGCGATGCGGTGACGCTTGAAGAGGACCGTGCGGCGCGCGACCTCCGTCGGGTGCGCGGTAAAGACGGGGACGACCTCGACGCGGTTCAGGTATTCGAGCGCCCCGGCGCGCGTGACGCCGGCGTCCTTCATGCGGCGGAGCGTGCCGAGGAAAGTGCCGGGCTGGGCCGGCCGCTCGGGTTGCAGTTGCGAGGACAGCCGGCGGCGCTTACGGTGATTCGTCTCGGCGAGGTTGGTCAGCTCGAAGTAGATGGCGAACGCCTTGGTCAGCCTGTACGCCTCAAGGGTCGTCATGCCGTCGATGATCTTCCCGGCGCCTCTCGCCAACTCCTGCTCGTCGACCGCCGGACTGCCCTGTCGCCCTTCGCCCGCACGCCAACTCCTCTGGCGGATGGCGAGGCGGCGCAACTCCTCGACCGCGTCGAAGAGTGCGAGGCCCGCCTGCTCCTTGAGCACGTCGCCGAGGAGGCGGCCGAGCAGGCGCACGTCGCGCCGCAGCGGGCGCTCCTTGAGCCCCGGCTCGTCGCTCGCCAGTTCGGCGAGACGCGACGCCTGGTCGCGCGCCCGCCAGAGCGGTTCAGTCTGCGGCTTGTCGCTCATTCACGCCTTTCAACCCCGTCCGGGTGCGGCACCGACGAAATAATACTCGCGCCATAGAATAGCCCGACTGTGGTCAGCGCCAGTAGCCCGCCGCCTGCCGCCACCGCGCGGCCGGGCGACATTGGGGCTGCCGTTGGCGGTTCTCATCACCGGCCATGACTGCTTCTTCGGCCTCCCGGTGCGGCTCTACGGTCACGACGATGATTACTCGTGTGCGAATCCTACTCGCATCAAAGTTTGTTTCGTCGGAATCAGCGCACGCGGGAGTGTAACGCTTTAAGTGGATGGTTTAATCTGTACGGATGAACGAGCCGGACGTTGTCCCCTTATCAGAATTGGCCGGAACTCCGTCGGCGGAACCCCGGGCCGAGTATACCCGCCGCCGCGAAGCGCGCCGCGCGGAATCGGCGCGCCGGATGGAACGCTTTCGCAAGATCGGCATACTGCGGCTGGCCTCACTGGCCGCCGGGCTGATGCTGGTGTGGCTCGCGCTCGGCGGGCTGTCCGCCTGGTGGCTGCTTCTTCCCGCGGCCCTCTCCGTCGCGTTGGCCGTCGTGCAGGAGAACATCACTCAGGCGCGGCGACGGTGCGAGCGCGCGGCCGCCCTCTACGACCGGGGGCTTGACAGGCTCGCCGACCGCTGGGCGGGGACGGGGGAGACCGGCGAGCGCTTCCTCGACGGCGCGCACCCCTATGCCGAAGACCTCGATCTCTTCGGCCGGGGATCACTCTTCGAGCTTCTTTCGACGGCGCGCACCCGCGCCGGTGAAGAGACTCTCGCCGGCTGGCTGCTCGCGCCGGCGTCGCCGGAGGTGGCGCGCGCCCGCCAGGCCGCGGTCGTCGAACTTCGCCCCAAACTCGATCTGCGCGAAGACCTGGCGCTGCTCGGCGAAGGCGTTCGCTCCGGCGATGACGCGCGGTCGCTCGCGTCGTGGGCCGCCTCGCCGCCGTGGGTCGTCACGCGCTCCATGCGCGTCGTCGCGATAGTGCTGGCGCTGCTCGCGGCGTCAACCCTCGTCCTCTGGGCTTCCGGGTTCGGCCTGACCCCTTTTCTCGTCGCTTTCATCCTGGGACGAACTTACGCCTTCTACCTGAGGGCACGGGTCGAGCGCGTCACCAGCGCCGTCGACGGGCCGGGGCGCGATCTGGCGCTGCTCTCGGGGGTGCTTAAACGGCTAGAGCGCGAGCAGTTCTCCAGCCCACGCCTGGTCGAGCTGCGCGCGGCCCTCGACGTAGAAGGGCTGGCCCCCTCCCAACAGATCGCCAGGCTCAACGGCCTGATCGATCTGCTCGACGCCCGCCGCAACATGATCTTCGCGCCCGTGGCGGCCCTCTTACTCTGGCCGCTTCAGTTCGCCTTCGCTATCGAAAGGTGGCGTCAGAGTTCGGGGCCTGCCGTGGCACAGTGGCTCGCCGCGGTGGGCGAGATCGAAGCCCTCGGCTCACTGGCTAGCTACTCCTACGAGCACCCGCAGGATCCTTTCCCCGAACTGGTGGCGGACGGGGCGCGCTTCGAGGGGGAGGGGCTCGGCCACCCGTTGATCCCCGAACCCCGCAGCGTGCGCACGGATCTGCGCCTGACCGATGAGATGCGGGTGCTCATCGTCAGCGGCTCGAACATGTCGGGTAAGAGCACGCTGCTGCGCACGGTGGGAACCAACACGGTGCTGGCACTGGCCGGCGCGCCGGTCCGCGCCCGCCGGTTGCGCCTCTCGCCGCTCCAGGTGGGGGCCTCGATTCGCATTCAGGACTCGCTACAGACCGGGGCCTCGCGCTTCTACGCCGAGATCACGCGCCTGCGGCAGATTGTGGAATTGACCCGCGGGGGGCTTCCGGTGCTCTTCCTGCTTGACGAGATACTACACGGGACGAACTCGCACGACCGCCGCATCGGGGCCGAAGGCGTGGTGCGCGGGCTAATCGGTCGCGGCGCGGTCGGGCTGGTCACGACACACGACCTGGCGCTCTCCCGCATTGCCGAAGAGCTTTCCCCGCGCGCGGATAACGTCCATTTCGAGGATCATCTCGAAGGGGGGCAGATGACCTTCGACTATCGCCTGCGACCCGGCGTGGTGCAAAGGAGTAACGCCCTCGAACTGATGCGATCCGTGGGACTTGAAGTCTGAAGCAAGAGAATTCGTCTGCTTGAGCAATCAGTCATGGGGCTGAAGGAAATGAATCGGGGGAGGCTCGCTGAGCCTCCCCCGATCTTCTCCGTAACCCCGCAAATAATCTCGACAGTAATGCGGCCCTCACTGGAGGCTGAGCAGGACTAAGATCTCGCCCGTGCCGCCTGAGAGCGACTCCAGCGCCTTGCCGATGATCGTGCCCGGCCGGTGGAGGCGGTTGCCGCCGACGCGGATCGGCTCAGACTTCATCGCCAGCCCCGGCGTGCCGCTCGTCACGAGCAGGTCGCCGATCTTGATCGCGTGCCGCGTCGCGTCGACCTTGACCTTCACGCGCCCCGTGGTCGCCACGAGCACCTGCCCCTCGCCGCCCTGACCGAGGATCACGCCGGGCTGCGCCGACACGACGCCCGCGACGTGCGTGTCGTACCTGCGCCCGGAAGGGGCGACCCCGTTCGAGCGGGTCGTGTCGAGGACGACGACCGTGCCGGCGGCGATCTTTTGCCTGGCGGGCACCCACTCGGCCACGTCCTGATACTTGGCCGCGATGTTCCCGTTGATGACCGCGTTGCCGGTTACTCTTATGTCTCCCGTCACGTCGAGCTTCGCCTGCGGGCTCTGCGTCCCGATGCCGAGGTTGCCTGCGAAGTAAGCCTGCCCGGTCGTCACGCCGAACATCGGGAGCTCGTCCGTGTGCGGGTTCGGCCCCGACGGGATGCGGTAGAGCCACAGCCCGTTCTCTGCGACGGGGCCGTTACCGCCGCGCGTGTCGAGCTTGAAGAACCAGCCGTTCGTCGAGGTGTCGTCGAGCTGCCAGCCCGCGTTGTAGATGCCGTTGAGGGTGAAGGCTCCCCAGTTATTCACGTTCGCCACGGTCTGGAAGCGGAACTTCTGGCTGCCGGGCGTGTTCAAGGTGATGGCGTTGACGCCGGCCGGGCCGGCCAGGTGGAGCAGCGACGCGGGGCTCGAAGTGCCGATGCCGACGTTGCCGCCCGCCTCCGTGACGGTCGAGTCGCCGAGCGTGCCCGCGCCGTCCGTCCACTTCGTAATCCTGTTAGGCGTGCCCGTCCCGGCGACGAGTGGCTGCACCTCTCCGCCCGCGCCCATGCGGGCGGAGAGCCCCGACGAGGTCATCACCGTCCCGTCGTCGAAGAGGATGCCGCCGCGCGCGCGGATCGTGCCCGCCACGCCGAGGTTGCCTTCGGGCGTGAGTCGCATCAGCTCACGGTCCTTGCCGCCGAAGAAATCGCCGACGCGGAACGTCAGAGCCCCGCTGGTCGAGATGACCTGCCCGACCTTGCCGTCGTGCGCGAGGATGGTCCCGGCCGCCGCGGCGTCCGGCGCGACCTGCGCCAGAGACTTCTCCGCCTCGACCGAGCCGACCGCGTCGCCCTCGCTCAACTGGAGCGAAGCCTGACCGCCCTGGATCATGACCGTGCCCTGCTTGACGCTCATCCGCTTCGACACGCCCCGCACCGTGACGACGCACAGGTATGAGCCGTCGGCGAGCGCCTGGCCCTGCTTGTCCACCGGGGACCAGTCGCGCACGTTGCCGGGCTGGAACCCGGAGCTGTAAACGGACGCGCCGCCGGCGTCAAACACTTCGAGCCGCACCTGCCCGACGCCGCCCGGCGCGCTGAAGCGCACGCCCCCGGCCGAGATCGAGATCGTGACGGTCGCGTCGTCCGGCGCGGGGCGCTTCCCCGCCCCACCCTCCTGCGCGATGGCCGAGACGGAGGCGGCGAACAACAGAGATAGGCTCAGGAAAGTATTGCGGGTGATTTTCATGGCTCTGACACTTCCTCTCGAACTAAAGGCTCCCTAATCGTTTCCACGGACCGGAGCCGGGGTTATATGGGGGTGATCCGACCGCGTGGGGCGGACCGCTGCGAACGTTAACCGGCGATGTTGCGGATGCGCTGCCGCAGTTCTTCGATGTGAATCCGCTTGACGCTGACACCGGCCAGGGACGGGTCGGTGTATGCCGCCGCCGGGTAGCCGAGCTGCTGCGCGGCTTGCTCCAGGGACGTACGCAACTCCTGGATGTGCACGGCCCTGATGAAGGTGCCGACCAGAATGGTGTCGGTCCACTGCGCCGCCGGCAGCCCGGCCACCGCGCGCAGCGCGTCGACCGCCTGGCGCAGCTCGACGATGTGTTGCGCCTTGGCGGTCGTGACGCCCGCGACGAGCGTGTCGTCCGTGAAGACCGTCGGCAGATAGGCGAAGGCATTACTCCTGGTGAGAGTGCTGCCCGATGTAGGTGTCAGGACGAAGCCGACGGCCCCGACGGCGTGCGCCGGCGAGTTGAATGTAATTACGCTCGTGCCGCTGGTGTAATTCCAAGCGACGGAGGTTCCGCCAATCGTCACGGTAGAGAGTCCGGCGAATGCGCCGGAGAGACTGATCGCCTGCCCGCCCCCGGTACGCCCCGCCTTCGGCGTCACGCTGTCGATCCTCAGCGTAGTCGCGGTTTCGTTTACTAAGCTGATCGAATAGGCGCCGGTACTGTTGGCGGAAAAAGAGGACGCCCAAATCGAGTAATTTCCGGCGGCCGGTAATGTGAAAAACCCTGAAGCCGCCGGGATGCGCGAGTTCGAACTGCCGCCGCCGTCATCATCTTCGGCAATGACTTGACCGCTTGAATTTACCAGATACAGATAAGTATCGAAAGCCGAGGAGTTCATCGACACGGCAACTCTCTGCCCGGCAGCACCGTTAAAGCCGTAAACATCGACATATCGTGTCGTGCCGGAGAAGATACAATCGGCAGTTGTCAGCGAGCCGTTGATGGTTTGTCCGGGAGAAATCGGTGTGGACGGACACCCGCCGCCGGTCCCGGCCTGCGTTATATTGTGAACCTGTCCGTTGACCGTAATCGTGCCGGTGCGCTGGCTCGTTCCGCCGTTGGCGGCGACCGTGTAGTTGACTACGCCGTTACCAGTGCCGCTCGCGCCGGAAGTAATATTAATCCAACTGGTTCCGCCGCTGCTGGTAGTAATTCCCAGCGCCCAGCCGGTCGCAATATTTCCCGAATCTCCGGCCTCATCGTCAACCACATACAGTTGCCAAGTTCCGTTCGGCGCGGCGCCGTTGAAGACGTTAAGGTCAGAGCCGTAGGTAGTTTGTCCGGGCGCGGGCGCCGGGAAATTATCCACGCCGCCCGGTTCGAGTGTGGCGCTGGTATTAAAATTCGACGGGCGATAATTTCCCGAAACGATCTGTGTTTCATCCGGCAGCGCCGCCGCGCTCTGGTCAAAGGTTAAGGTAACTCCCGATACGTCGAAACTACCGCCTGCGTCGGACATTAAAATGACGCGTTGGCCGGTGGGGCCGACCAACAAAACGTCAACGTCGTCCGGGAAAGTGTGGCTCAAGTCGTTCAAAGATGCTGTTACCTGCGTGATCGTTCCGGTCATGCCGGAGATATTGATGGTTGAAGGGTAAAGAGAGCCGGTCGCGGGCGGGTTGCTGTTGCTTGAGCGATCATTGACGGTGATTGGAGTTGAGTTGAGGAAAAGCGATTGCGGGGCGGCGGGTGTGTTTGCCGCCCCAGGCTGTGCCGTCGCAGCGCCAGCCGACGAAAGTAGGTTCGCCTGCGGGGAGGGCGAAGAGTTTCCGGGCAGTGAGGGGGCGTTGACCGTGGCCGCCCACGAGCAAGTGCTTCCGGTGGTGACGCTAAAAGAGCCACTTCCGCCCGCCGCCGCGAAACTCTGGCTCGTCGGGCTGAGGCTGTATGTACAGCCGCCGCCGCCGCCGCAATCTAAGAGGCAAGTGGAAGAGTTGAAAACATTAACAATCACATTACGAGGCTGAGGTCCGAAACCGAGAGTGAAATTGATGCCGACATTTTGTAGCTGATGACAGTAACTCATGATAGTCCCACCGTTGGGTGGGACGGGCGCGCCGCTGCAACTCCCCTCGTAAGGGAAGCCGGCAGTCGGCCCGCACCCGTCTATCGCCGTATCATTCCCGTTCCACACACAGGCATGGGTGTGTCTGGAACCCAGAGTATGTCCCATTTCATGAGTGAACACGTAGACAGACCATGAATAGGTCGGCACAGTATTATAGTTTGGCTCGATACCGCTAAAATCGTAGGCCAGGCTGCGGTTGCATAATCCGTTAATACTGGTCGCCAGTCCGCCATAATTTTGCAAAGACACTAAATGAGCCAAATCGCCGTTGAAAGTTGTGCGGTTTGATCGGAATTGCGATAGCACCGTATTAGAGTCGCCCCCGGTGTAAGGGCTCGGAGAGTTCCAGACGAAAATCTCCGAGAGTGAAACGGGAACGCCATCGTTGCTGAAAAGCGCCGCCGATTGATTGAACATTCCGGTCAGGTAGCTGGTCGTATTAGCGACACTTCCTTTATTCAGAAATAGGTCGTAATTGGCTTCGATGTATATGCGGACGCATCTCGCCAGCACTGCGTCCGTCTCTAGCAAGGACGACACGGGCAAAGGCCCTTCCGGGTCTTTCGTCTCGCAGTGAAATTTCGACCTGACTTTCAAGTCTTTTTCGGCGTACAAGATATGTTTGTCAATCGGGTTATTACCGCCCACCCTGCCCACGGTGAAATTGCCATCAACTTCGGTGCTGAAGAATCCCATCACTTCGTTCTTGAAAATGCTGATGACGGCGAGCGAGCGATCATTGCCCTTGACTATCCCTCGGTAATGAATGCCCAAGCTCTCGTTAATCGATTTATTAGTTGTCGGTTTCGACGTTTTAACCGTAAAGCCCGGCGCAAAAATATTTACTTTCACCAACTCCAACTCAATTGTCGCACCTTTGCCGTCCGGTAAGGGCAGTGTGAGAAAACCGGCATTTTCCGTCAGGATGTTTTCGATAGCCGCCTTATTCAAATTAAGAACTGTGCCGTGGCTTATAACCTTGCGCAACTGTGCGTCGTTACCCGTCGCATCGGTCGCGTATTGATCTATTGTATTGGCCGCGGATTGAAATAATTCTCGCCGGTCAAAATGCGCCCCGGCGGATTTTGAATTTTTGATCATTTGCGGGACCTGTTTTAGCTTGTCGGCCCCTTTCGAGAAAGGCGCGGGCTGTTTATGCAATGAATCTTCGTCGGAGGGTTTGGTTTGCGCTTTGGAAGGCTCGAAATACAGAAGACAGAAAGACGAGAAGGCCAAAACGATTAATAAAACCAAAGACGTTCTTTTCATAACTCTCCTTTAACCTTATCGTTCGGTTCGGTAAAACTATCAATGCTCAGGCGAAAGCAGATGGACGGTATGTGGTACGGAATAGCGGGACTCGACGCGTCGGGGACCCATATCTAAATACGTCGTTGATTAGATCGTGGCGCGCACATTCACTTGCAACGACAAGCGTGAGGAACATGCCATTCGAACTAGATGAAGCGATGTAGGATAAAGACCAGGCGTACTACGGCAAGCAATGAGTAGGATCAGTATTCCTCGCCGGAGTGTTGGGCGGAAACAACCGTGAGGTAGCGTGATTCGGGCGCTACGGAAAGCCGCTTCCTGTAGAAACAGGCATGACCTTATGCCCTCAAGGTACATGCTGTCAAGATTATCGCCACACTCTCGATTAGCCGGTCAAGCATGGCGCAGGGAAACTGTGCTAAGGCCGTAAGTGCTAGACGTTATGCTTGAGCCTATGAGAGAGGCGTCGCTGCGCCGGAACCCTACGGCTACAGTTAATCCAGCTCGATGAAAAATATGGACGCCGGATTTGTCGTCTCATTTCCACGAAGTAAGCCTGATCTCCTCCAACTCAATGAGGCAATCTTGACTTCCCTCTTACCGCCGCCCAATCGTCGCAACAGCATGGCGTACGAAGTTGTGCGACTGTTAGCGCGTGCTCAGTCTTCGGCATGGGCGCAGCTCGCCTTCGCACAGCTATACCTATTTCTCACTCTGCGGCTGCGGCGCGCTGCCCGGGGCAAGAGTTTCAAGATCATTGCCTCTCTTCGAGAGAACCCTCTCCGCGTCAGCCGGCGATGGCGCGCACACGCTGGCGCAACTCCTCGATGTCCAACCGGCGGATGACGGAGCCAGCCCCCAACGACGGATTCGAGTAGGCGGGGCCGGCGGGGTAGCCGAGTCTCTGTGCCGCGTCGTCCAGGTAAGTACGCAGTTCAAGAACGTGCACGGCTTTGATGACGGTCGCGCCCGGCGTGAGCGTCGCGTCCGTCCAGGGCGCGGGGCTGAGTCCCGCCACCAGCCGCAGCGCGTCGACCGCCGCACGTAGTTCGAGAATGTGTTGCGCCTTGGCGGTCGTGACGCCCGCGACGAGCGTATCGTCCGTGAAGACCGTCGGCAGGTAGGCGAAGGCGTTGGTCTTCGACACGGTCTCCCCCGTCGAGGTCGAAACCGTAATCGTGACCGCCCCGGCCGCGTGCGGCGGCGTGGTCAGGGTGATCTCGCTCGTGCCGTTCGTGAACGTAAACGACGCCGCGACGCCGCCCACCGTCACGCTCGACGCCCCGGCGAACGCGCCCGTCAGCTTCACCTGCTGACCGCCCGAGGCGCGGCCCGCGGGCGGCGCGACGGCGTCGATCCTGAGCGCGCTCGCGACCGGAGTGCCGTTGAGCGTGAGCGTGTACGCGCCCGTTTCGCCCTGTAGCGATGAGTTCGCGTAGATGGTGTAGGTTCCGTTCGCGGGCAGCGTGAAAGTGCCGCTGCCGGCGGGGATGCGCGCGTTGGTCGTGCCCGAGCCGTTATCGTCCTCGGCGATCAAGGAGCCCGTGGGCGAGAGCAGGAAGAGGAAGGCGTCGAAGGCGTTCGAGTTCATCGTGATGCTGATGGCCTGGCCCGCCGCGCCGCCGAAGGTGTACACGTCGATGAAGGAGCCGTCGGCGGGCAGGCGGCAGTCGCCCGCCTCGCCGAGCGTGCCGTTCTTCGTCTCGTTGAAGTTGATCGGCGTGGACGGGCAGGGGCTCGCGGCGACCGCCAGCGAGACGGTGTAGCTGCCGGTGACGTTCGGCAAGGCGGAGTTGGCGACGATGCGGTAGGTGCCGGTCTGCGGCAGCCGGGCGAAGCCGGTGCCGGCCGGGATGCGCGCGTTCGTGCCCCCGCCGCCGTCGTCGTCGCGCGCCAACTCGTCGCCGTCGGGGCCGATCAGGAAGAGGAAGTTGTCGAAGGAAGAACTCATCGCGACGGCGACCTGCTGGCCCGCCGTGCCGCTGAAGGTGTACACGTCGTAGTAAGAGTTGTCGCCGAGGTCGTGACAGTCCGAGGTCGAGAGCGCGCCGGTCGCGGTCGCCGTGCCTCCGCTGACGGGCGTGATCGGAGTGGTCGTCGGCGTGCAGGGCGTCACGTCGTTGAGCGACAGGCTATAGGAGCCCGTCGCGCCAGACACGAAGGAGGTCGCCAGGATCGTGTAAGTGCCCGTGGACGGGAGCGTGACGGAGATGAGCGAGTCGGTGCCGCCCCCGCCGTCGTCGTCCTGAATCGTGCCGCCGCCGATGCTCGTCTCGCCGGGCTGGAGCAGGTACAGGTAGGTGTCGAACTGGAGCGAGGTCATGCTGATCGACACCTGCTGCCCGGCAGTGCCGCCGAAGGTGTAGGCGTCGAAGAAGGAGCCGTCCGAAGGCAGGGTGCAGTCGCCGCTCTGGAGCGCGCCGTTGACGGTCTGACCGAAAGCGATGGCGCCGTCCGGATTCGCGCAGCCGAGAGCCAGCGGCGAGACAGCCCCGCCGCCCTTCGCGACGGCGAAAGCCTTCGCCCCGCCCGGCTTGAACTTGCCGCGGCCCGGCGCGACGCTCGCCCTCTTGCCCGGCGACGCGACCGTCGGCTTCAAGGAGATTCGCGCCGCCTTCTGCGCCGAAGCGCCGAAGCGCGAAGCCCCGAACGACAGCGCCGCCGCGCAGGCGAGCGCGAACGCCAAGGCTCTCGAAGTTAGGCGGCGCGCCGCGCGCGCGTGCGATGTGACAGCCTTCATTGATTACCTCTTACTCGTCGATAAAGCGCGTGGCAGCGATCAACACCAATCAGGTAGGCAGCGGGACGAATCGCTCTGACCGTAAGGAGAAGTTAGAGATTTGGCTGGCAGAGGCGGCAGGCATATACATCTCTAAAACTCGACAAACAGGCAGGCGGAGGAGTCTCTATAAGGGATCGCCGGCGTCAGTTCGAATCACGTATTCAGAATCGTGTTAGTAATGAGCGGGCTCGCTCAGGAAGCCCCGCGCGAGATAGGATGAGACACATTATTAGGAAAACCCGCCTCGGTCAAGTTATGCGGCTGCCCCGCGGAGATATTTTTACCCGCGCCGGGCGGGCGTATCGCGCCGCCCCTCCCGCCACCCTTTAACTCACGGCCCCCGGAGGAAATTTTCGGAACAGCTTGCGCGCACGCGCGTTTGCGTGTTATGACTGAATTACTATTTCGGTCAGGAGTCAAAACATGAAGGCGAAACCCGCGCGCAGCGACGTGCCCGACCTGATCCTCGACGCCGCCGACCGCCTGCTCGCGCGCTACGGCTACCGGAAGATGACGGTGGACGATCTGGCGCAGGAGGCGGGCGTCGGCAAGGGCACGATCTACCTCCACTTCGCCGGCAAGGAGGAGGTGGCCCTCTCGCGCATCGACCGCGTCATCGACCAGCTCAAGGGGCGGCTGCGCGCCCTCGCGGACTCGACCGAGCCCGCGCCCGCGCGCGTGCGCCGGATGCTTCTGGAGCGCGTCCTCTTCCGCTTCGACAACGTGCAGCACTACACCGGGAGCCTCGACGACATCTTCGCCTCCATCCGCCCGGGCCTGCTCACGCGCCGCGAGCGGCATTTCGCGGACGAGGCTCAAATCTTCGCCGGGGTCTTGAAGGAGGGGCGGCGCGCGGGCGTCTTCGCCTTCCGCGACCCGCGCGCGACGGCCCACGCCCTGCTCGACGCGACGAACTCCCTGCTGCCTTACAGCCTCAGCAAACACGAACTCGGCGACCGCAAAGAGGTCGAGGCGAAGACGGGCCTGATCGCACAACTACTCGTCAACGGCCTGCTCGCGCCCGGCGGGGCGACCGCCGGCGACCACTCCAGGGTGAGGAGGTTATCGAGATGAGAAATGTGGTGAGACACGCCGCACTGACCGTCGCTCTTTTATCACTGTGCCTCCTGACGCCCGCGCGCGCGCAGACTCGCGCGACTTCACAGTTGCGCCCGGTCGATCCGAAGTCGATCAAACAACTCGGCGAGATCGTCGCCCACCTGCTCGAAGAGCTGTACGTCTCGCCCGAAGACGGCAGGCGGATCGCCGCGCAGATGCGCGCGCGTTTCGCGGCGGGCGCATACGACAAGCTCGCCGCAGACCCCGTGCAGCTCGCCGACGCGCTGACGCGCGACCTGCGGGAGATCGGCAAGGACAAGCACCTCTACGTCCGCTACGATCCGTCTTCCGCGGACGCGCCCGTCGTCACGACCGACGCCTGGGACAGGGAGCGGCAGCGCAACCGCGAGGAGCGGCGGCGGAACGCTGCGGGCGCGCGGGCCGATGTGATGGAGCCCGACGCGCGGCAGTTGGAATCTCTGCGGCGCTCGAACAACTACTTCCGGCGGGTCGAGCGGTTGGACGGTAACGTCGGCTACGTCGATCTCGGCGGCTTCGCCCCCGGCAGGGCCGCGCGCGAGACGGCCGCCGGCGTGATGGCCTTCCTCGCCAACGCCGACGCCGTCATCATCGACCTGCGCCGCTGCCCCGGCGGGGCGGGCGACATGGTCGAGTTTCTTTCCAGCTACTTCTTCACGCCCGAGCCGCGCGTGCTGCTCAACATGTACTTCCGCCCGACCGACACGACCGTTCCCAGCGCCACGGTCGCCGACCTGCCCGGTCGCCGGATGCCCTCGACAGATCTCTACATCTTAACGAGCGGCACGACCGCCTCGGCGTGCGAGGCTTTCCCTTACGGGCTCCAGCAGTACGGCCGGGCGCGCGTCGTCGGCGAGCCGAGCGCGGGCGCGGGCTACGCCAACTCATTGGAGATGATCGGCGGCGGCTTCACGCTCTCCGTCTCGGTCGGCCGCCCCCAACACCCGCGCACGGGAAAGGGTTGGGAGGGAGTCGGCGTCCAGCCCGACACGCGCGTGCCCGCCGACAAGGCCCTCGCCGCCGCGCACGCCGAGGCTCTGAAAAAACTCGCCGCCGCGACGGGCGACGAGACGCGCAGGCGCGAGCTGACGAAAATCGCGAGCGGGCTCGAAGCGACACTCGCCGCCGCGGCCGATTCGCGGGGCGCGCCGGCCGCGCCGGCCGCGGCCGACTCACTACAGGGTTACGTCGGGAAGTACGGCGAGAATAAGACGATCACCGTCAGGGACGGCGGGCTCTTCTACCAGCGCATCGGCGGCCGCGGCGCGCCGATGCAGCGCGTCTCGCATGACTCCTACACGCTCAACGGCGGCGACGCGCGCATCACCTTCGTCCGCGACGCCGCGGGCGCGGTCGTCGAAATGCTCATCGACTGGAACGACGGCCACAAGGACAGACTCAAGCGCGAGCCGCTGCCCGCGCAGCCGTGAACTATGAAGACCGCCTGACAAGATAGTAGGGGCAGGGCTCGTCCCTGCCCGCGTTGAATCAGCAGACACAACGCCGAACATGGCGCGCGGCGGGCAGGGACGAGCCCTGCCCCTACAACGATCATCAACGCCCGATTTTTTCTTTGCAGCTCTAGAGTCGGCGTAACTACTCCGACGAATTAGCGCGTATTGTTGAGTGGGCCTGCGTCCGAGTCAACAGTCTGCGTCGAGCGCGCGCACGGCGACGCGGTGCCCGCCGATCTCGCCCTCCCAGAGCGTCGCGCCCGCGCACTCGTGGCGCAGGTGCTTCCAGAGCGCGCCGCGCTCGTACTCGTCGAGGTCTGCGGGGATGAGATCGAAGACGGCGCGCGACGAGACGACGACGAGCTTGCGCCGCGGTCGCGAGACGGCGACCGTCAGTCTGCGTGGCTCCAGCAGGAAGCCGCTCTCGGCGCGCGCGAAGTCGCGGTCGGAGACGGTCGCGGAGACGACGATCAGATCGCGCTCGCCGCCCTGGAAGCGTTCGACCGTGTCGATCGACTCGGCGAGTTCCGGCAGGCGCGATTGCAGGAGCGACTTCTGCGCGCGGTGCGGGACGACGATCCCGATCCCTCTCGCGGGGTCGAGCCCGAGTTGCGCGGAGGCGACGCGCGCGATCTCTTCGACGAGCGAGGCTTCGAACTCGTTCGACTGCTGTGAGCCCGACTCGTCGTGCTCGACGACGAGGAGCGGGTGCTCCGGCGCGAAGACCGCGGCGAGCCAGCCCGAAAGCCCGCGCGGCGCGTCGAGCCGCGCGCGGTTCGCGGAGCGAAACTCGACCCCGTCCTCCGCGTAGACGTGTCGGCGCAGGAAGTCGGCGATCTCGGCCGGGATGCGGAACGATTCGTCGAGCGCCTCGGTCTTGAAGCCGGACTCGCGCAGGTACTCGAAGACCGAGAGGTGCGGGCGCGCGAGCTTCATGTCGCGGCGGCTCTCCCGATCCCAGGCGTGCGCGAGGATCGGCGGCATCTGCCGGTGGTCGCCGATGGCGACGAACTGGCCGTCGTCGCGCAGGAACGCGGCGGCGGTCAGCGCCTCGGCGACGCCCATCTGCGAAGCCTCATCCACGACGACGAGATCAAAATACTTCTCCGCCCAATCGACCGCCCGCCCGCGCGCCGCACCCGCCTTGACGAGCCGGTAGATTCCGCCCGGCGTGCCGCCGACGACGAGCGTCGATTCGCCGAGCAGCGAGTCCCACTGCTCCGCCGCGCTCGACTCGTCGCCGCCGTCAACGAAAATCCTCTCCACGCCTGCCGGCACGGGCTCGCCCGCGTCGTTGCAGACCTTCACGACCTTCAACCCGTCGAGCGGCGCGAAGCGCGCGTCGCCTCCCGCGCCTTCCCTCAGCTCACGCGCGCGTTTCGCGATGCTGGCGAGCGCGATCTGCGTGGCGGCGTGCGTCCTCGCGCAGACGGCGACGCGGAAGGGGCGCGCCGTGGTCGCGAGCGCGAGGGCGCGCGCGAGCACGGCGAAGCCGAGCGTATGGCTCTTGCCCGTGCCCGGCGGCCCCTGCAGGACGAGCACGCGATCCGTGACGAGGTCGCCGACGACGCGCCGCTGCGCGGCGGTCAGGCCGTGGGGCTGCTGCGTGCGCGAGGCGACGGCGGCGATCTCCTGAGCGTCGCGCAGGCGGCGCGGGCGGACGGCGCGCGGCCGCTTCCCTTCCCCGGCGTCGTCGATCCAGCGGTAGAGGTTGTTCGTCGCGGCGTGGCGGCAGGCGTCGAGGAATTTGTCGGCGTTGAGATCGTCCGCCATCTCGTCGAGGGTGAAGAGCGAGCCCGCCTCCGGCTTGAAGAGCTTGTGCGGGAAGCGGAAGTCGGAGTTTTTGAAGCTCATCGGGAGCAGGCGCAGAGACGCACGCGCGCCGTCGAACTCCTCGACGACCGCGAGGCGGCCGCGCAACAGTTTCCACGCCGGCAGGGCGCGACCCTCGTCGTCCGCGAGCGGGTTGACGACGACCCAGTCGCCCGCCCGGAATCTCACGGCCGGCGGCGCGACGGCGGGCGCGCCCTCGTCGCCGCCCGCGGCGAGCGTGAACGCGGCGCGCTCGCCCGCCTCCGTTTTTTCGTACGACTCGCAACGGAGGACGAGCGTGCGCCCGGTCTGCGCGCGCTGTTCGGGCGGGAGCGCGAGGTGGAGCAGGAGCGACTGCACGCGGGCGTGGTGTTCGAGGTAGAGGAAGTCTTCGAGCGCGCGGCTGAAGGGCACGGAGGCCGGGTCGAGCTCGATCAGATCGAGCCGCGACAGTCGGAGCGGCTGCTTCTCGACCTGCCTGTTCTTGAATTTGAAACTCTCCTCGACGTGGCGCAGCGCGCGGCAGCGCAGCTCCGCAAACGCGCGCACGTCCGCGAGCGTCACGCCCCGGAAAGCGCTGACGTAGCTGCGGTCGTCGTCGCGCATCCCCGGCGTCTCGCCGAGCCGGCCCCACGCGGCGTAGGCGTATTCGAGCGGAATCTCGGCGCCGAAGCGCGCGGACGATTCGACGAAGATCGCGCCGCCGTCCTTCGCCTCCGCCGGGCTGAGCAGCCCCGTAGACTTGTCGCGGGTGAAGGGTCGCGTCGAGTCGAAGACGCGCGTGCGGAACTTCCGTTGCAGCTCCCGCGAGGCGTCTTCCCAACGGAAGCCCAGCTCGCGCGCGACCTCGTAGAGGTTCTGGCAGACGGGGGCCAGGTTCAGTCGCCCGCCGACCTCTTCCGAGAGGAAGGAGATCATGCCCTGAGTCAACGCCGGGTGCGAGGTGAGGAGATCGTAGAAGGCCGGGACGGCGCACAGCGACTCGAAGTGGCGCGCGAGGGCGTCGAGCAGCGTGCGCTGGCTGCGCCGGTCGAAGAGGTAGACGTGGACGGGCGCTTCGGCGGCGTCGGCCGCGCGCGCGATCTGCGGGAGCAGGCGGCTGACCCACGCGACGAGCAGGGCGCGTTCGGCTTCCGTGTCGGGCGGCGCGTCGAGCGACTCCGTGATCTGCGCCGAGCCGCAAGGGCCTACGACGTGAGCCGCGACGAGGTACAGACGATCTTCGAGGTGATCGCGCTGCGCGTCGACGAAGACTTTGACGAGGTTCGGGTAGAGACTTTCGTCGGGGAGCGTCCCCCAGTCGGAGCCGTACAGGGGGCGGCGCGCTTCGACGGAAGGATCGAAGCGTCGCAGCGCGGCGCGCGCGCGCTGGACGAGCGCGGGCAGCCGCCCGGCGAGCGGGTAGCGCGCGGCGAGTCGTTCGGCTTCCCCGCCGCGCCCGCGCGCGGGCTTCATCGCGTAGCCTTCGTAATCCATCAGCGCCGCGAGCGGGCGCAAAGTCGCGTACCCTTCGGCGCGCAGCGCCGCCTTCTCGTTGGAGGTGAGCGACGGCAGGAGCGAGAGGTCTTCGCGCTCGGCGGCGTGGATGAAGCAGACGGAGTTGTAGGGGCAGCCGTCGCAGTGCGCGCCGAGGTGAAATGCGGCCGACTCGAAGCCCGCGCGCGCCGCGCGCGAAACGTCGGAATCGTGCGCGGCGACGAGGTGCTCGATCTCGTCGAGGTAGAGCGCGAGGTCGAACTTCGCGAACGCGGCCGGATCGATTTTAGTTTCGCGCGGCCCGCCGTCCCCGCTCGGCGCGTGCGCGCGTGAGAGGACAGCGCCGTCGATGGAGGCGACGCGCAGGCCCGCCTGTCGCGCGGCGTCGAACAGCAGTCGCGCGTAGAAGGCGACCTGGAGGCGGAAGCCGACCGTCTCGCGGCGGCTCGCCTTGATGTCGAGGACGGTGAGCGCGACCTCGTCCGCGGCGTCACCCGCGCCGCGCTCGACCCGAATGAGATCGGCGTAGCCCTCGCAAGCCCAGCCGCCGACGCGGCCTTCGAGGCGCGGCTGGTAGTAGAAGGCGCGGCCCGGAGTCTGTTCCTTGAGCGCGGCGACGAAGGCGGCGGCCGAGGTGTTACGCAGGTCGCGCACGCGCTCGCGGGCGGAGAGTTCGTCGAAGATGTCGCGCTCGAAGGTCTGCCCCGCGCCGGAGAGGAGCGGCGAGAGCGCGTCGAAGGGGACGCGGTAGCGCGCGGCGAGCGACTTCGCCTCCGAGGGGAAGAGCGCGAAGCGGAGGTAGCGCTCGCAGCGTTCGCGCTGGACGTACTGCGCGAGCCGCTGCGCGCCGAGCGTGCGCTCGGTCTCGAAGCTCTGAAAATTATCGGGGGTCGTCGGCATCGCGAGGGGAGGTTCCGTGATCGGGAGTGGCGGGGCGCGCGCCTCAGTTGGTCAGGCGCACCTCAGTCTTCGCCAGGGGCGCAAAGCGTTAACTCTTCTTCGGGCGCACGACCGTGAGCGTCGCCTGCTCGGACTTCTCGACCGCCGCGCCGACGAGCTTTTTCAGATCGTCGTCCGAGCCCGCTCCCTCCGAGAAGAGCTTTTCGAGGTTTTCCCTGACGGGCGCGTACTTGACGCTGCGCTGGAAGAGCGCGGCGAAGCGTTCCGGGTCGAGCGCGCCTTCGAGCGCAACGACCTTCTCGTCGTCGCACTTCCACGCGGCGCGGTAGCTGCACTTGACCGCGCCGTCCTCGCCGCGGAGCGTGACGGCGTTCGCCACGCGCTGGCGCGCGGACGCGGCCGTCTTCAGGCGCTCCTTGATCTCGTCCATGCGATCCTTGACCCGCTTCTCTTCGGCGTGGAGGGCCACGTACTCGGCGACGAGTTGATCGACCTCCGCCTCATCGGGCACGTCTTCGGGGGAGACGTTGGCGGCCTTCAGGTCGCACGCCGGGCAGAAGCTCGCGCCGTCCCGCTTCAGCGCCTCGTCGCGCGCGACGAGCCCGCCGCACCCGGCGCAGGGGGCATAATAGCTCTCGGCGCACGCGCCGCAGAGCGTCTCGCCGCGCAGGTCGGCGACGGGCTGCGAGACCTCTGCGAGGCACTCGGCGCAGGCGGGCGCGCTCAGGTGGCGCTGGCCCGGCGTGACTTGATCGATGATTTCCAATTCATACCTCTCGGCCCGCGACAGGTCAGACGGGCGTGGCACCCGCGCGGTCGAGAGCCCCGCCGGGCAGTCCTGCCACTAAACGGCGCGAGCGCGCAGAAGGCGCGGAGAATCTAGCAGAAGCCGCGGCGCGAAGTCGAGAAGTGGCGATTCAAAGCGGCCGGCCGGTGTCAGTAGTCGCGGGCCAAAGTTTTCTCGGAAGGGCGCGAGACAACCCGGCGGCGACTTTCCGTATCGAAAATCCGGCGGGCGAAGAAAGTGCTTGACAGAACAAAGTGGTCTGCCTTATACATGACAACCCCGCGCCGAAGAGTTGGAGCGCGGTAGAGATTAAACTTTCGATGTTGACGAACAGGACACAACGGATAGGCGCGCAGGGCGGAGTCGCAACGGCTCCCGTCTCGTCGTGCGCCCTCGCCCGCCGCGGCGGCGTCGTCGCCGTGGGCGGTCGCGTGTGTCTGAGTTCGTTACCCACCTATCTGGGCGGCGAAGCCGGGCACAAACTCGCGGGCATGATAAATGATCCGCGTTTCGCGAACGGACGCAACCAGACTTAGTCGCGGGAGAGCGGTTCTCCCGCTCTCCAATCCAAACTAAAAAGTTCACGGGTTACGGGAGCGGGACGGCTTCTCTTAAGAAGCTCAAGTGCCCGCTCTTTGTGTTATTTGACAACCGAATTTGACTCGTGAACTTGAGATGAGGGCGGAGGGTGTCTGCCTTCTCGGACGGTTGCGATCCCGGTCGGACTCTGGCAAGCACTCGACGGATCGCGCCGTCCTCCGGAGAGGTGTGCCTCGAAGTGTGTCCACTCTGAGCACCCGACGCTCTCCGCCCTCATCTTTTTACTATAGCAAATTCCGCAGGCGTGGCTGAGCGGCGAAAGCACCTGATTGTAGATCAGGCGTCCGACGACCTCGGAGGTTCGAGTCCTCCCGCCTGCATCATAGAAGGGATGAAGACGGAGGGACGAGGGATGAAGGTATATCGCAACAGGATCGGTTTTCCTTTCATCCCTCATCCTTTGTTTGGACCCGTAGCTCAGACGGAATAAGAGCGCAGGCTTGCGGAGCCTGAGGTCGCACGTTCGAGTCGTGCCGGGTTCACTCACGTTTCGGGGTCGTCTAACCGGCAGGACGCCCGGCTCTGAACCGGGAAGTGGGGGTTCGACTCCTTCCCCCGAAGCCATCCTCAAGAGACCCCGTAGCTCAGTCGGATCGAGAGCAGTCGTCTTCTAAACGACAGGTCGCAGGTTCGAGTCCTGCCGGGTTCATTGATCCGCCGACGTAGCCCAACGGAAGAGGCGCCAGTCTTAGGAACTGGTCAGTGAGAGTTCGAATCTCTCCGTCGGCATCCTTCCCCGGCGGGAGTGGCGCAAATTGGTGGACGCGCCGTTCTTAAAAAACGGTCGTTGTGGGTTCGAATCCCACCTCCCGCATCTCGCGCGTGTAGCCCAATCGGTAGAGGCGGCGGGCTCAAAACCCGCCCGGTGAAAGTTCGAATCTTTCCACGCGCACCTTCTTGAAACTTCACGCGGGGCGTTTGGCAAGTCAGGTCGAAGCCGCTTGACCTTCAATCAAGAGAAGCGTGGGTTCGAATCCCACACGCCCCGCCAAACTTTTTCGGGAGCCGTGGGCCAGTCGGAGTGGCCGCCTGATTGTCAATCAGGAGATCGCGGGTTCGAGTCCCGCCGGTTCCGCTTCGCGCGCCTTCGTAGCTCAAACGCGCAGAGCGGCTGGCTCTTAACCAGTCAGGTCCGGGTTCGACTCCCGGCGAAGGCATTTCGCAGACGGGGTGTGGTGTAACGCTAGCATCCGAGTCCTGGGAACTCGTGGCGACAGTTCAATTCTGTCCACCCCGACCACTCACGCGCGCATCGTTGGTCCAGAGAGGTTCAAGACGCGGCGTTGCCAGCGCCGAGACCCGAGTTCGAATCTCGGACGATGCACCAGACTCACGCGGGCGGTTAGCTCAAGCGGGAAGAGCGCCACGCTCCGAACGTGGAGGCCGCGGGTTCGAGTCCCGCACCGCCCTACCCGATATACGCGCGGCCGAAACTCAGACGGCAAGAGTGCGAGTTTCCCAAACTCGAAGCTGCGGGTTCGACTCCCGCCGGTCGCTTCTAATGAAGCTGTTAGCGATTAGCTGTTAGCAAATCAAGAGACGTGTCTCACGGCTAACAGCTAATCGCTAACAGCTAGTCATTCCCGACGCACGTGTAGCCAAGCGGCAAGGCGGCGGTTTGCAAAACCGCTAATCGTCGGTTCGACTCCGACCACGTGCTTCTTCCCGCGACGACCGCTGGAGCCTCGTGCTTCGACCTCGTCGCACGGCTCAGGCTTGCGAGCGGACGCCGCGCCACGCGGCTCCCCCTCACCCCGCTCGCACTTCCCTCTTCTCTCCGCCGCTCGAAGCGCGCGAGAGTCGAATAATTTTACGAAAGGAGGTGAACGACCCATGTCGATCAACGGACGGGTCCTCTTGCTCAACCAGACTTACGAGCCGCTCGGCACGGTCGGCGTGGCGCGCGCGATGATCATGACGTTCAAGAACACGGTCACGGTCGAGGAGTGGGACGGCGACCGCGTGCTGCGTACGCCGCGCGAAGAGTATCCCGTGCCGTCCGTCATCCGGCGGCGCACCTACGTCAACGTCCGCCGGCGGCGCGAGGCTTCGGGGTCGAAGCGCGTGCGGATTTACATGCGCGACGGGTTCCGCTGCCAGTACTGCGGCGAGCGCAAGAACCCCGTGGAATTGACTCTCGACCACATCCTCCCGCGCTCGCGCGGCGGGGGCGGCGCGGCGATCAACGTCGTCACCGCCTGCCGCGCCTGCAACCAGCGCAAGGGCAGCCGCACGCCCGAAGAGGCGCGCATGCCGCTGCTCACGGCGCAGACGGCGCTCCGGGCGGAGCTTGATCACGTCCTGCTCTGCCACTACGCGGAGGCGCGGCCGGAGTGGAAGAAGTACCTCTACGTCGATGGCGTAGAGGCGACTTCACACGCCGGGCGGAAACGGACGGCGTGACAACCGCAGGGGCAGGGCTCGTCCCCGCCCGCCGCGCGACCGCGAGTCACCCGACCACTCGGGCGATGCTCAACGTTGAGCCTTACCGAATCCGCGTTAGCGACGACGAGCGGTGGGCAGGGACGAGCCCTGCCCCGACAATCCTCATCGCGCGGCGCGTCCAGGTTCGGTCGGTTAGCTGAGACAGATTAGCGCGACGCTGAAAACGTCGAGAGGTTGGCGCGATTCCAACACCGACCACTCATTAGCAGCCGGTTAACTCAGTCTGGTCAGAGTGCCTGTCTTACAAACAGGAAGTCGAAGGTTCGAATCCTTCACCGGCTATCAGGTTTTTCGGGGCGTCGGCTCGCCCGCGCAGAACGTCAGACTGCGTCCGGGTCGTTGAGCGAGAGACTTTCGGCGTTGGGTCTCGCGCCCCGTCCAATTCCCTTGCGGAGTAGCTCAGTCGGCAGAGCACACGTCTCATAAACGTGAGCGCGCGGGTTCGAGCCCCGCCTCCGCAACTCGGGTCGGTAGCTCAAACGGCAGAGCAACAGTCCTGCAAACTGTCAGGTGTGAGTTCGAATCTCACCCGATCCATGTTGGAGCTAATAGCGATTAGCTGTTAGAGATTAGCCAAAGATGATCAGTAGCCATTTACCTCATTACGGATGGCTCGGAATCGGCTGACAGCTCACAGCTAATCGCTCACAGCTTCTTTTGCGGCGTAGCTCAACGGCAGCAGCACTCGCCCGATAAGCGAGAGACGAAGGTTCGACTCCCGCCGCCGCGATTACCTTGCGGGGTCGTCCAAACGGGCAGGACGCCTGTCTTTGGAACAGGAGATTTCGGTTCGAGCCCGAACCCCGCAGTCGTCAGCGCCATGAGGCTCTGCGTCGCCGGGCGGCATCTGCTAAGATCGCGTCTCGATTCTCCGCACCCCGCCGCGCGAGGACTCCATTTCCGATGGACATCAAGATCAAGACGACGCCCGACTTCAACTTCAAGCGCACCGCCGCCAGCCACGGCTGGAGCGAGCTGCTCCCGTTCAGGATCGACGACAAGTGGTCGAAGCTCTCGCGCGTGCTCGATGTCGGCGCGAACCGCAAGCCCGTCGCCGTCGAGATCAGGGGCGCGAGGGGCGCGCTCCGGGTGAGCTTCGAGGGCGAGTTACCGGAACGGGCGGTCGAGAAGATCAGGCGCGAAGTGCGCCACATGCTGCGCCTCGACGACCCGCTCGGCGTCTTCTACGCGGAGATGGCGAAGGAGCCGGCGTTCGCGTGGGTCTCTCGTTCGGGCGCGGGCCGTCTGCTGCGCGCGCCGACCGTCTTCGAGGACCTGGTCAAGACCATCTGCACGACGAACTGCTCGTGGTCGCTCACCAGGACGATGGTCACGCGCCTGGTCGAAAACCTCGGCCGCCCCGCGCGCGGCGGCGGCCACAGCTTCCCGACACCCGCCGCGCTGGCCGCAGCCCCCTTGAGTTTCTTCCGAGACGAGATGCGCTCCGGCTACCGCGCGCCGTTCTTCAAAGAACTCTCGGAGCGCGTCGCCTCCGGCGAGCTGGACGTGGAGGGCTGGCTCGCCTCCGAGCTTCCGACCGACGAGCTGAAGCGAGCGATGAAGCAGGTGAAGGGCGTCGGCGACTACGCGGCGGAGAACCTGCTGAAGCTCGTCGGTCGCTACGACGTGCTCGCGCTCGACTCGTGGGTGCGCTCGACTTACGCGCGACTGCACAACCAGGGGAGGGCCGCCGCCGACAAAAAGATCGCCCGCCACTACGCGCGCTTCCAGCAGTGGCGCGGGCTCGCTCTCTGGTGCGACATGACGAAAGACTGGATCGAAGAGAGGGATGAAGGATGAGGGATGAGGGATGAACGAAAGACTAAAAGCAGTTTCTTGTTCATCCCTCGTCCCTCATCCTTTGGCCTGTCGGGCACAGGTCTAAGAGGAAACATTCGGCGCAGAGGGGCGTGCGGGCTTTGCAGACGGCGCGGCCGTGTGCGATGAGCAGGTGCGGGAACTCGATCCAGTCTTCCTGCGGGACGAGCGCGCAGAGGTCGCGCTCGATCTTTTCGGGCTGGGTCTCGCCGCTCAGCGCGAGCCGCTGCGAGAGGCGCGAGACGTGCGTGTCGACGACGACGCCGGAGGCGACGCCGAAGGCGTTACCCAGCACGACGTTCGCCGTCTTGCGCGCGACGCCGGGAAGCTCCAACAACTCTTCCATCGTCTCCGGCACGCGCCCCCCGAAACGCCGCGCGATCAATTCGCACGCGCCCCGGATCGACTTCGCCTTGTTGCGGAAGAAGCCGGTCGGGCGGATGTCCGCCTCCAGCTCCTCCTGCGCGACCGCCGTGTAGTCTTCGGGGCGGCGGTACTTCCTGAACAGCTCCGCCGTCACGACGTTGACGCGCTCGTCCGTGCACTGCGCCGAGAGGATCGTCGCGACGAGCAGCTCCAGCGGGTTCGCGTGATTCAGCGAACAGCGCGCGTCCGGGTAAGCCGCCCTCAGCCGCTTGACGATCTTCCGCGCCCTCTTTTTCTCGTCGCCCATCATTCGCCGCGCCCGATCAGGACTACCTCTCCCCTTCCTCTTCCGCCGGCAGGGCGCGCGCGATCCGGGCCGCGACGCGCGCGTTCGATTCGAGCAGCGAGAGGTTGGCCCTGAGCGTCGCGCCGCCGCTGTGCCCGGCGATGCGCCTGAGCAGGAACGGCGTCAGCTCGCGCCCTGAGACGCCGGCCTCGGCCGCCTCCGCCAACGCTTTTTCGAGCGCGCCCTCGAAGACGTAACCCATCACCTGATCTTCGACGGGGACGGGCACCGTCACGACCAGCGCCCCCGGCATCCGCATCTCGCGCCGCGCGCGCGCTACGCGGCAGACCTCTTCCGGCGAATCGCACCGCACGTCCACGGCCAGACCCGAAGAGCGCGTGTAGAAGGCCGGCATCTCGTCGCAGCCGTAGCCGACGACCGTCACGCCGTACGTCTCCAGCCACTCGCGCGTCGCGGGGAGATCGAGCACGCTCTTCGCGCCGGAGCAGACGACGACCGCGAGGCTCGTGCGCGCCAGCTCCGGCAAGTCTGCGGAAACGTCCGGCAGCTCGCCGCGGTGGACGCCGCCGATGCCGCCCGTGGCGAAGACGCTGAGTCCGGCGCGCGCCGCGACGAACGCGGTCGAGGCGACGGTCGTCGCGCCGTCCCAGCCCCGCGCGACGGCGACGGGCAGATCGCGCGTGCTGAGCTTGTGAACCGTCTGACTGTCGGCGATGTGTTCGAGCTGCGCGGGCTCCAGGCCGACGAAGACCTCGCCGCCGATGACGGCGATGGTGGCGGGTGTCGCCCCCTCCTCGCGGACGATCGATTCGAGGCGGCGCGCGGTCTCAAGGTTCTGCGGGCGCGGCAGCCCGTGCGCGATGACGGTCGATTCGAGCGCGACGACGGGGCGGCGCGACGCGAGCGCCGCGGCGACCTCTCCGCTGAAGGTGAAAGGGCCTGCGTCAGACATCCGGATGGTTTCGTCCGCCGCTGCGGGGCGCGGCGGTCAGGAACAAGTCGAGACGCCGAGACGTAGTTACAGATCGATCCGGTCCCGAAACCCCCGCACGGCAAAGGAACACCACGATGAAAAGAGTCCTACCCACCGCGCTGCTCGTCCTCGCCCTCTCCGCCGCCGCCCACGGTCAAACGGCGGGCGGCAAACCTGCCGCCGACGCCGAGGCTGAGCAAGCCATCGCGCAGTTGATTCACCAGTGGCTCGACGCGCTCGTGGCGAAAGACCTGGCGGCGATTGATCGCATCGTCGCCGACGACTACCTCATCACCGTCTCGGACGGCCGCCTGCTCAACAAGGAGCAGGACCTCGCGCCCGTCAAAGACGCGCAGCTCAAGTTCGCCTCGGCGAAGGTCGAAGACCTGAAGGTGCGCGTCTTCGGCGACACGGCGATCGCCACGGGGACGGGCATCTACAACGTCACGTTCGGCGAGCGCGGCGGCGAGACGCGCGAGCGCTTCACCGACGTCTGGCTGAAGCGCAGAGGGCGCTGGCAGGCGGTCTCCTCGCACTCGACCACCCTGCCCAAGCCGAAGTCATAAACCCCGCCCCCTCGGTTCTCCATCATCATCGTCGCCGCCCGGCGGCTGTGCCGCGCCCTGCCCGGCCGTCGGCGGCTTCACGATGACGGCGGGGATGTCCGCCTCGCGCACGAGCCGGTTGAACGCGGGCAGGTCCGTCCTTATCAACTGATCGAACTTCTGGAGCTGCGCGTTGATCTTGGCCGTGAGGTCTTCGTAGACGACGTAGGTCTGCTCGGTCGGCGCGTCGTCGGAGCTATTGACCGTGCCGGAGAGAGCCGCGAGCTTGTTGTTGAGGCGGATCGGGAAGTTGAGCGGGTCCTGGCTGCTCTGGTTCTTCGTCTGGTACAGCTCCTCCTCGATCGCCGTCAGCTTCGCGTTCAGACTCTTCGCCGCGTCCGCGACTCTTTGCGCGCCGGGCTGATCGGCGACGCGCTTCTGCAAGTCGTCGAGCTGCGAGCGCACCTGCCGAATCTGCGTGATCGAGTTGTGCGTCTCCGTCACCTTGTCGCGAATCTTGAGCAGCAGGTCGAGCTGCCTGGCGAAGTCCGCGGGGCTGGTCTGGACGCGCGGGTCTCGCTTCACCTCGAACGTCTGCGTTTGCGTCTGGCCGTTCGCCGTGAGCCTCACGGTGTAGGTGCCCGGCGCGATGCGCGGGCCTTGCGTGCCCGCGGCCCACATGATCAGGCCGGGGAACGTCGCGGCGTCCGGGTAGCGCATGTTCCAGACGAAGCGGTTGAGGCCGGGCTGCGTCGAGACGCGCGCGCCCCCGCCCCCGCCGCCGAAAATGAAGGCTTCCGACTCCTCGCCGGAAGGCGCGGCGGGCTGCTCCGGCGGGCGCTGCACCTGCGCCGCACCCGGCGCGGGAGTCGGCGCGGGTCGCGGCGCGCGCGCCGTGTACTTCTGAACGGACTTGCCCGCGGGATCGAGGAATTCGAGCACCACGTCGGTCGCCGGGCGCGACTTCAGGTAGTAGTAGACGACCGCACCACTCGGCGGGTTCGCGCCGATGGGCGCGCCCGCGGGGAGCGGGAAGCCGCCGCCGCCCTGCGTGCGGTAGGTGTCTTCGGGTTTGAAGAGCCTGGCGTCGGGGAGCGAGGCGAGGCTCCCGCCCGCGTCCATGATCTGGTGGAGCAGCGGCAGGTCGTCGAGGATCCAGAAGGAGCGCCCTTGGGTCGCCGCGACCAGATCGCGCTCGCCCTTCTGAATCACGAGATCGGTGATGGGGACGACCGGCAGGTTCAACTGCAAAGACTGCCACGACTCGCCGTCGTTGAACGAGACGTACATCCCCGTCTCCGTGCCCGCGTACAGCAGGCCCTTCTTGTTCGGGTCTTCGCGCACGACGCGCGTGAACGCCGTTTCCGGAATGCCCGTAGTGATCTTCTTCCACGACTTGCCGTAGTCGTTCGTCTTGTAGAGGAAGGGCCGGTTGTCGTCGAACTTGTACATCGTGGCGGCGACGTAGGCCGTGCCGGCGTCGAAGGCGGAAGCGTCGATGGAGTTGATCTGAATCCACTCCGGCATCCCCTTCGGCGTGACGTTCTCCCAGCGGCCGCCGCCGTCCTGCGTGACGTGGACGAGCCCGTCGTCCGATCCCGCCCACATGACGCCCGCTTTAACGGGCGACTCCATCATCGTGAAGATCGTGTCGTAGTACTCGATGGTCGTGTTGTCCTTCGTGATGGGGCCGCCCGAAGAGCCCTGCTTCGTCTTGTCGTTGCGGGTGAGGTCGGGGCTGATCACTTTCCAGCTCTGCCCCTCGTCCGTGGACTTGAAGACGACCTGCGCGGCCGCGTAGACGGCGCTGGGATCGTGCGGCGAGGTGATGATCGGGAAGTTCCACTGGAAGCGGTACTTCTGCACGTCCGCGCCCGCGCCCATCGGGTTGTCTGGGTAGGGCGTGACGCTGCGCTGCTGGTTGTTGCGGTGGTTGAAGCGCGTGAGCAGGCCGCCGTAACTGCCCGCGTAGACGATCTCCGAGTCCTTCGGCGACGGCTGCACCCAGCCGGATTCGCCGCCGCCCACGTCGTACCAGTCGCGCTCGGTGATGCCGAAATCGTCGGTGCGCGAGGCGATCTTCACGGTCGAGTTGTCCTGCTGCGCGCCGTAGACGTGGTAGGGGAAATCGTTGTCGACCGCGACGCGGTAGAACTGCGCCGTCGCCTGATCCTGATCCGACCACGTCCGCCCGCCGTTGAAGGAGACGTTCGCGCCGCCGTCGTTCGAGTTGATCATGCGGCCGGCGTCCGCGGGCGCGATCCAGAGGTCGTGGTTGTCGCCGTGCGGGACGCTAATGTTCGAATAGGTGCGCCCGCCGTCGTTCGACTTGTAGAAGCCGGTGTTCAGAACATAGACCGTGTCGGCCGATTGCGTGTCGGCGTAGATGCGCGAGTAGTACCAGGCGCGCTGCCGGAGGTTGCGCTGCTCGTTGACCTTCGTCCAGGTGCGACCGGCGTTGTCGGAGCGGAAGACGCCGCCGTCCTCCGCCTCGATGATGGCCCACAGCCGGTCGGGGTTCGCGGGAGAGACCGCGACGCCGCTGATGCCGATGGCGCCGCGCGGCAGGCCCGGCGCGCGCGTGATCTCCGTCCACGTGTCGCCGCCGTCCGTCGTCTTGAAGATGCCGCTGCCCGCGCCGCCGGATTCGAGCGTCCACGGCTTGCGGTAAACTTCCCACAGGCTCGCGTAAAGCACGTTCGGGTTCGTCGCATCCATCACGAGATCGGACGCGCCCGCGAGGTTGCTGCGGAAGAGCACCTTCTCCCACGTCTTGCCGCCGTCCTTCGAGCGGAAGACGCCGCGCTGCTCGTTGCCCGCCCAGACGTGGCCCTGCGCCGCGACGTAGACGATGTCGGAGTTTCGCGGGTGAACGCGCACGCGCGAAATCTGCCGCGTGTCTTCGAGCCCGACGCGCTTCCAAGTCCTCCCCGCGTCCATCGACTTGTACACGCCGTCGCCGTGCGAGGTGTTGCCGCGGATCGCCGACTCGCCCATGCCGACGTAGACCACGTTAGGATCGGAGTCTGAAACGGCGATGGCCCCGACCGAGCCCGTGCCGAAGACCGAGCCGTCGGAGACGGGCTCCCAGTTCGCGCCGCCGTCCGTGGTCTTCCACACGCCGCCGCCCGTCGCGCCGAAGTAGTAGACCATCGGCTGACTGGCGACGCCCGCGACCGCCGTGGAGCGCCCGCCGCGGAATGGCCCGATGCTGCGCCACTGCAAAATTCTCAGCGGGTTGGCGGCGCGGCCCTCGGCCGGGGGCGCGCCGGGCGCGACCTGCCGCGTCTGCGCGCGCGCGGGGAGGTTGAGCACGAGGCCGAGAATCAAGAGACACGACGACGCGAGACGGCGACTTACTTTCGGCATTGATGGGGCTCCTTCGACCTTCAAGTTGAATTGATTGCGTGACGCGAATAAGAGTTGTAGGGGCAGGGCTCGTCCCTGCCCGCACGAGCGCGAACGAACAGTTAGCGTGCCGGCGCACGCCGCGGGCAGGGACGAGCCCTGCCCCTACAAAAAGCCTTAGCGGCTCGCGCCCGTCGCCGCGCTCGGCGGCGCGCCGGGGTTGAGGCGCTTCTCGAACCATTCGAGTTGTCGTCGGACGAGATCGATCTGGTGGTTCGGCTCGGTGATGCCGTGCCCCTCGCGCGGGAAGCGGAGGAACGTGACCTCGACGCCGCGCTTGCGCAGCGCGCGGTAAAGCTCTTCGGCCTGCACGATGGGCACGCGCCTGTCCTGCTCGCCGTGCGTGATCATGATCGGCGTCTTGACTCTGTCGACGTAGCGGATCGGCGACCAGCGCTCGTACTGCTCGCGCGCCGTCCAGGGCGTGCCGCCGAAGCCGTACTCCATCAGGCCCGGAATGTCCGACTGCCCGAAGAAGCTGAACCAGTCGCTGATGCCGGCGTGACCGATGGCGGCTTTAAAACGGTCCGTCTGCGTGATCGTCCAGAAGGTCATGAAGCCGCCGTAAGAGCCGCCCATCACGCCGAGCCGATCCGCGTCGGCGACGCCGCGCTTGATCAGCTCGTCGACGCCGAGCATGATGTCCTGAAAATCCTTCCCGCCCCAGTCACGCACGTTCGACGTGGCGAACTTGCGACCGTAGCCGGTCGAGCCGCGCGGGTTGGGCATCAGCACGGCGTAGCCGCGGCCGGCGAAAATCTGCGCGCGCGATTCGTACCCGTAGGAGAAGCGCCCGTACGGCCCGCCGTGGATCTGTAGGATCGTGGGGTAGCGCGTCCCTCGCGCGAAGCCGACCGGCTTGACGAGCATGCCCTCGATGTCGAGCCCGTCCGGCCCCTTCCACGTCAGCACCTCGATGTCGCCGAGCGCGATCCCTTTCGCCTGCGGGTTCAAGTCCGTCAACTTCTTCGGCTGTTTGCCCGCGCTCGTCGCGACGTAGAGATCGCGTGGCGACTTCGGGTCTTCGAACAGGAACGCGAGCCAGCGACCGTCCGGGGAGAGATCGACGCCCGTGTACCCGGCGGGGCTCTCGAAGACGACGGCGGGCTTACCCGCCGCGACGGGGACGCGCAGCACCTGGCCGTAGACGCCGACCGTCGCGCCGACGTAGAGAGAGCCGCCGTCGGGCGACCAGTCGGGCGCGCTCCCGATCGACTCGTTGAAGTCGCCCGTCAGGGTGCGCGGCGTCCCGCCCGTCGATTCGACGATCACTAGGTCGGTCTTGGCCGCCCAGTCGAGCGGGTCGGGCGAAGAGGCGTAGGCGACGAAGCGCCCGTCGGGCGACCAGCGCGGCGACGCGTCGGGTCCGGGGTTGGTCGTCAGCTGCGCGGGCTTGCCGCCCGGCGCGGCGACGAAGATGTCCGTGTTGCGGTCTTCCGAGATGTCCGTGTAGGGGGACTCCTGCGCGCCCGCGCGGCTCGACGTGTAGGCGATCACGTCACCCTTCGGCGACCACTGCGGGTCGGCGACGGTGAACGAGCCCTCGGTCACGCGCTTCTTCTGCTTCGTCGCGCGGTCGATGACCCAGAGGTGCGAGTAGTTGAAGTCGGAATCGACGACGATGGTGTCGAAACGGTCGCGCCGCCGCTTGTCGCGCTCGGCCTTGTCCTGCGGCGTGTCGCGCACGACGTAGGCGAGCTGCTTGCCGTCGGGCGACCACGCGAACTGCGCGACGCCCGCCTCCTCGTCCGTCAACTTCTCCGCCTCGCCGCCTCTGACGGGGATGATCCAGATCTGGTTGCGCCCGCCCGCGGCGGGCGCGCCCGGAGTCGCGCCCGGCTGCGGCGCGTCGCGGTTGGCGAGGAAGGCGATGCGCGTCGAGTCGGGCGACCAGCGCGGCTGCGTCTCGCCGCGCTCGCCGTTCGTCAGCCGGATCATCTCCCCGCCCGCCGCCGGGATGACGTAGACGTGCGAGTCGCGCCGGTTGTCTTTGCGGTTCCACTCGGAGACGGTGAACGCGATCATCTTGCCGTCGGGCGACCACTGCGGCGCGCTCACGTCGCGGAAGGAGAGCGCGTCTTCGATCGTCATCGGCTTGCCGCCCTGCGCGGAGCCGAGGGCCGACAGCAGCAGCAGCAGCGCGAGGGCGCGTGTAAAGTTCCTCATCACTCAATCACCTCTTGAGACGTTTAGCGAAAAAGTCTGGCGCGGCGTGGCAAGCCCTGAGCCGGTGATCGCGGCGCGGGAAATCGCGAGCCCCGTCGGGGGAGACGAGTTGGGCGGGGGCTGGGCATCGTGTCCTCCGAATGTAGGGCGGGCTTGTACGAGACGAGAGCCAGATTTATAACTCAACGGGTGCGGGAAAGACTAGCAAAAGTTTTCGCCGCGCGCACGCGCCGCACGCATTCGGCTGAGGCGGCGGCGGACGCCGAAGCCGTCCTCGCGCTCGCGCGCCGCGAGTCGTCGGGCCTCGCCGAGACGATCTATTTGCGCGTGCCCGGCGTGAACCACGCGGCGATCCGCTTCGCGCTCGGCCGCGGCTTGCGCCTCGCCTCTTTCTCGCACTTCTTTACGAGCGCGCCGTTCGGTCGGCCGGAACAGTGCCTGCCATCTGGTCCGACCCTCTTTTGCAGCGCGGTCGTCGCGGGCGAGCCGCGCGCGCCGTGAAACGTGGCGAGGGGGGCGCCGCGTTGATCGCGGCGCGCCCCTCTCCGGTCAGTGCGCGCCGCCGACTGGCGAAGCGCGCGGGGTTTATCCGCGCCGGGCCGAGGTACGGGCCGGCGCGCAGGGCGCGGCTAAGGCAGCGCCTCGACGATGACGAAGAAGCGGAAGTTGCCGCTAATCTGGACGCCGAGCAGGAAGTTGACGCTGATCGAGCCGCCCGGCGCGAGCGGCGATCCGAGCGTCACCGTCCCGGCGGAGAGCGTCGAGTTGAAAGCGCCGCCGCCGGGCTGCGCGGGCGGCTCCTCCAGCGTCAAGCCCTGCACCGTCACGCTGCCGCCGCCCGTCACCGTCACGGGGAATGACCCCGTGGCGTTGAGCGCCCGCAGGTCGGCCGTGCCGGGGACGACGTTGGCCTCCGGGAAGGTCGTCACGTCGACGATGCGGAACCTGAGGCGCGTGACGTTGGCCCCCGTGTTGTTGACGAAGGTGCGCCTGATCTCCAGCGTGCCCAGGTTCGACTTCGAGTTGTCGCACGAGGGGCACGAGGCGCGCTGCGTGCGCACGCGGTTGGGCGGCGAGGACGAAGCCTGCGCCGGGTCGATGAGCGCCGCCTTGATCAGATCGCCGCGGAAGATGGGCGACGACATGTTCTCCGGGCCGGGCGCGCCCAGGTGGCGTCCGGAGCGGAAACCGTCCGAAGTGATGCAACCGACGGCGAAAGCGCAGTTGCCCTGGGTGTCGGCGAAGAGGAAGTCCGTGGCGTTGTCGTTCGTGTCCTTCGGGAAGCCCGAACCCAGATCGCGGTGGTAGGAGTAGTCGATGGAGACGGCCGTGAGATCCCGGTAACCCGTCCCCTCCTTGAACAACGCGTTCGTCTCGCTCACCGAGCCGACGGCGTCGATGCGCGTGGCGAGCGAGAAGTTCGCGAAGATCGCCGTGTTGAAGAGCCCGATGCCGGTGTTGTCGGGGATGTCGGCGGTGTAGGTGGCGTCGCCCGTGGCGGTCGTGCCGTCGCCCGCCGGGTAGCTGGCGAGTGTGGAGTAGCCGACCGAGTTGACGCACAGGTAGTGACCGCGCCCGGGGATGACCGTGCCGTTCGGGATGACGCAGCGCACGCTGCCGTCGGAGGCGGCGATCCCGTAGCCCCCGGAGTCAACCGAGAGCACGTTGTGCGCGGCGGTGCTCGTGTTGTAAATCTCTATGAACTCGTCGTTCGCGCCGTTGGCGCCGCGCAGCCGGAACTCGCTGATGACGAGGCTGCCGGGAGCGGCCGGGAAGGCGACCTTCGCCCACCACGTGTTCCAGCGGCCGGAATTGTTATTGGTGTCTACGGGGTTGCCGGTGCCGACCTGCGGGTTGGAGAGTTCCTGAATCGTCCAGAGGTCGCTGTCGTTGACGGGGTCGACCGTCGAGTTGCTGTAGTCGCCCCAGCGGTTGCCGCCCGTGTCGGTCCCGCTGGTCGTAAAGTCCTTGTCGTAGTAGCCGAGCCCGGCCTGGTAGATGACGGGATCGCGGACGGTGTTAGCGGCGTCCGTCCCGAAGTGCGTCGAGTAGCCGGCGGAGGGAAACTGGTTCGAGGCGAACTGCGTGTAGCCGAGGATCACGTCGTCCGCCTTGTTCACCGCGACGGAGGCGAAGCCGTACCACTTGCCGCCGTTGGTGTCGGTGGCGGTCGGGTCTTCGACGCGCAGCCTCTGGAGGACGGCGGCGGCGGGGCTCACCTGGTAGGCCTGCGCGACCGTGCGCACGGTGACGTTGGCCGCGCCGCGCACGCCGAAGTGGTGCGCCGTCCAGATCGACCCGTTGCGGAAGACCGTGTTAACGAAACGTGAATCGTTGCCCATTATCTTCCGCGCGACCCCGACGATGGGCGGAGCCTGCGGCATGATTTCGCCGAAGTTGAGGTTGACGCCGGCGCCGTCCGAGTTGTAGGTGATGGCGGTGCTGACGATGACCAAATCCTGGACGAGGTCGGCGTCCGGGCCGTCCGGCGTAAACTTGAGGAGGGCGAAGCCGGTGGTGCTGATCAGCGTCGTCGTGTACATGTTCTCCTCGGTCGTCGAGTAGGTCACGGCGGGCTGGATGGTCGAGGCCCCGCCGAGCCGGAAGAGCGACCCGCCGAAGGTGCCGCTGCGCGCCGGGGGGTAATCGATGAAGTAGATGTCCGACTCGACGAAGCTTCCGGGCGAGACGGTCTGGAAGATGTTGAGCGAGATCGTGATCCAGTTCTTGTTGAAACCGATGCTCGGGAAGTCCGCGCCGCGGTTAGCGCCACCGATGTTTCCCACGTTGAAGGTGGCGATGAACCAGTTGCCCTGCGGGTCGCTCGTCTGCGAGACGGCGATGTGCATCCGGGAGGTCGGGCTGATGCCGTTAGAGAGGATAGTGGCGATGAAGCGGTTGTTGTAGGGGTCGTAGACGGTCTTCGGATCGAAGTAGCCCGTGCCGCGCGGGGTCGCCGAGCCGGCGTTCCAGAAGGCGTCGGTCGAGGCGGAGCTGAGCACTGCGCCGGTCAACTTATTCTGGATGGTGTAGACGTTGTTGAGCGTCACCATCAGCTTGTCGATGCCGACCGCGCCGTGCGTGTCGGGCGGGATGAAGGAAAAGCCCGCCTGCGGGCCGTCGGTCTTGGGGACATCGGGCTGCGCCTGAAAGCTCGACGCCGGGGAGGGCGACGACGCCAGCGGCTGGACGACGGGCTCGGCGTTGTCGCCGGCCTGCGCCTGCTGCGGCGCGAAATCCGGCTCACCCTGCGCGCCCGGCGGCGCCATGCTGAAGTTCTGATTAACGGCGACGCCGACACTCTTTAATTTCGCGCCCGCACCCTTACGCACGGAGGCAGCCTTCCGGGCCACCGCCCCGAAGTTAACCAACGCGGTCGAGATGGGCTTGACCGACTCCCCGCCTTTCGAGGTGATGGTCGAAGACCCCGGCTGAGACTGCGCCGGATTCACATCAGGATTTCCGTTCGCAGACTTATTAACCCCCGCCTGCGAAAGTTTTTTCTGCGCCAGAGCCGTGGTCGCCCCGCCGAGGAGCAGTCCTTGACCGAGCAGTGCGAGGCAGAGTGCGAGTCGGGCGGCGCCCGGCGCGCCCCGCCGCGCGGCACGGCAGGCGCGAAATACCCTGCTCATCATTTGGTGGTTGCGGAGCCCCTCCGTGTGGTGCGTGCGGGGACGCCGGGGCGCGAGAGTGTGGTCGTTCTTCATGGGGTGTGCTTGCTCCTGAGAGATCATTCTTGACCAGGCAAATGGTGGAAGGGCGCAGGGTGGTAATGTATGCGCCGTGCCCGCGGGTGTGTGGCCTGACTGAATCACGCCCCGACACGCGCGCAGGTCACGCGCTTTTGGCTCTGCCTATTTATTCCGCTAAAGCTGCTTGAGCGCCACGCCCGTCGCACGATACCGAGGGAATGTGCGCCCATTTCCGAATAAATAACCAAAGACCTTATTTTTCCTACATTCAAGCGTATGAAATACTTGGGCGAGTGCTTCACCCTTTAACCTGATGACGATGCGACGGAATTGTCGCGGGTGGTGGCTTCTTGAGTGCAACGGCACGCAATAGTAGGTTAGATTTAACCGCCGCGCAAGAATCTTCGACTCCGCGCTGGAGGGCGGGCCAGGAATTTTTTCGCGGGCGCGACACGTCTGCCCCGGCTGCGAAGACATTTGCGGGCGGCGGCAGAGCGCCGCCGCTCTAACCGGACCAGGTTTTCAGCGCGAGATGCCGCGCGTCTTCACACACTTCCCGGTCTCCAGGTTGACGTAGGCGATGAAGAAGGGCGGCCCCTCCTCTTCCTCCTCCTCGTTGTGAATCTCGTAAGGCTGTTCGCCGCCGCCGTCCTTCTTCTTCTGTTCCCGCCGCTCGCGCTCGCGCCGCTCGCGAGCCTCTCTAAGGTCGCGCGCGCTTCTCACCCCCGCCGCCTGCGCGGTGAGGTAAAGCGCCGACTTCCGCCCCTCGTTCAAAGGCTGGAAGACGACCTGGGAGGGGGCACGCTGTCCGAGACAGGCGCGCAGCCTTCTCTCGGCTACGCCCCGCCCCACAGTCCGCTCGATGTCAGTGGTCACACCGAGAGAGTTGGCGACGGAATGAACGTCGACGCGCCCCGCCGCCCCGGCGCGGAAGCCGAGGGAGTCGTGGATGAGCACCTCATACTCGTTGATCGAGTATTTCCAGATGACGCGCCGGTCGCCGGGCCGGTTCAAGACCTGCGCGACGCGAAAATGTTTGTCGAAGTAGGGCTCGGAGAATCCCGTCGCGAGGATGGCGGCGCGCGAGTTTCGCACCATGCGCGACTCCTCATCCGTCTGTTGCGCGTCGTCCTGCTGTTTCACGCTGAAGCTCCGCGGCGCGGCCTGAGTGCCCGCGCCGGAGGACACTTGCCGGCTGTCGCGCGCCGTCGGTACGGCTCCGCGAGTTGCCGGCTGGCGCGGGCGGGGGCTATTCGCCGCGACGCTCTGGCCCGGAGACGGGGCGGCGAAAAGTCCGACGAGGGATAAAGTAAGGGCCGCGAGTGACAGTCTTTGTCTATTCATTTATCGAGGGAGAGCTTGACAGCGGACGGCGAGCCGGTGATAACTCCAAACTTTAGCGGGAGAAGTTCAGGGACGCTGACGTAGCCGGGTTCCCACGCGGCAGGAAGACTTAAGGGCGCTCGTTAAGGACGCCGAGACGCATGTTATCACCAACCGACGCCGACGCCAACGAGCGCGGCGGCCCGCGCGAGCCCGGCCGGAAACTCGCGCGCCGCCTCGGTCTTTTCGACGTGACGATGCTCGTGATGGGCGGCATCGTCGGCGCGGGCATCTTCATGAACCCGGCGGTCGTCGCGCGCAGCGTACACACCCCGGCGCTGATGCTCGCGGCGTGGGCTCTCGGCGGGCTCGTCGCGCTGGCCGGCGCGCTCGTCTACGCGGAACTCGCCGCGCGCCTGCCGGAGGTCGGCGGGCAGTACGCTTACCTGCGCGAAGCCTTCCACCCGTCGGTCGCGTTCCTCTACGGCTGGGTGCTGCTGCTCGTCGTGCAGACGGGCGGGATGGCGGCCGTCGCCGTCACCTTCGCGCACTACTTCCTGGAGCTGACGCACGCGCCCGTCGGCGACAACGCGGTCGCCGCCGTCGCGCTCGCCGCCCTGACCGTCATCAACTGCCTCGGCGTGCGCGCGGGCGGGACGGTGCAGAGCGCGCTGATGGTCTTGAAGATCGCGGCGATAGTGGCGCTGGTCGCCTGCGGACTCCTGTTCGCGGGCGTGGGCGGCGCGCAGTTGACGCCCGTGCTTGATCGCCCCGCGTCGCTCGATCTCCTGACGGCGTTCGGCGCGGCGCTCACGCCCGTGATGTTCGCCTACGGCGGCTGGCAGACCTCCGGCTTCGTCGCGGGCGAGATGCGCAACCCGCGGCGCGACCTCGCGCGCGGCCTCGTCCTCGGCGTCCTCGGCGTCGTCGCGCTCTACCTCGCGGTCAGCTTCGTCTGCGTCGCGGCGCTCGGCGCGGCGGGGCTCGCCGCGAGCGAGACGCCCGCCTCCGCGGTGATGCGGCTCGCGCTCGGCGAGCGGGGCGCGAAACTGATCGCGGCGGGGATCGCCGTCTCGACCCTCGGCTTTTTGAGTCAGGGGATGCTCACCGCCCCGCGCGTCTACTTCGCGATGGCCGAGGACGGTCTCTTCTTCCCCGCGGTCGCGCGCGTCAGCCGGAGGACGCGCGTCCCCGTCGTCGCCATCGTCTTGCAGGGCCTGCTCGCGCTGCTGATCGCGGCGTCGAAGCAGTACGGGCAGATTCTGAACTACGTCGTCTCGGTCGATTTCATCTTCTTCGGCCTGACGGGCCTCTCGCTCCTCCTGCTGCGGCGGCGCGCGCGGGTTGAAAAAATTTCTGACGCGGGGCACGATGCGTCGTCGTCGTTCAAAGTTCCGGGTCATCCGCTGACGACCGTGTTCTTCGTCGCCGCGTGCTGGCTCGTCGTCGCCGCGACGATCTATAAGAGCTTCTCGGACAGCGTCGTCGGCCTGCTGATCCTCGCGGCGGGCGTGCCCGCATACCTTTTCTGGTCTCGTCGAAGGGGGAAATACTTATGAGCGCGGCGCAAACTGGGGGGCGCGTGGCCGGGTCGGTCTACATCAACTGGGCGAAGACGGCGCAATCGGCGGCGCGCTACAACCTCGCCAACAGCGGGATGCGTAATTACAGGCTCGCCGATCTCCCCGTCCGGCTCTCGGACATCGAGCTGACGGGCGCGAGCTTCTACGGCTACCCGCCGCTCCAGGACGCGCTCGCGCGCAAGGCCGGCGTCGCGGCGGAGTGCGTCGTCGCGGCGAACGGCACGTCGATGGCGAACCACCTCGCGATGGCGGCGCTCATCGGCCCGGGCGACGAAGTCTTGATCGAGCAGCCCGCCTACGAGCCGCTGCTCGCCGCCGCGAGTTACCTGGGCGCGCGCGTGCGCAGGTTCGCGCGCCCGTCGCAGAATCATTTCCGCCTCGACGCGGGAGAGGTCGAGCGCGCCATCACGCCCGACACGAAACTCGTCGTCGTGACGAACCTGCACAACCCCTCGAACTCGCTCGCCGACGACGCGACGCTCGGCGAGATCGGCGAGGCGGCGAAGGCCGTGGGCGCGCGCGTGCTCGTCGACGAGGTTTATTTAGACTCCGCGTTCGACGCCGCGCCGCGCTCGTCGTTCCACCTGGGTGAGAATTTCGTCGTCACGAGCAGCCTGACGAAGGCCTACGGCCTGAGCGGTCTACGCTGCGGCTGGATCGTCGCCGCGCCGGAGCTCGCGCAGAGGATGTGGCGGCTCACAGACCTCTTCGGCGTGGTGCAGCCGCACGCGACGGAACGCCTGTCGGTCGTCGCGCTCGAACACTTGGACGAGATCGCCGCGTCGTCGCGCGCTCTGCTCGCACGGAACCGCGCGCTCTTCAACGAGTTTCTCGCCGCGCGCGAAGACCTCGAAGTCCCGCCCTCCGAGCACGGCACGGTCTCGTTCCCGCGCCTCGTCGCGGGCGATCCCGACCGGCTGTGCGCGCTGCTCGCGCAGCGGTACGAGACCTCGCTCGTGCCCGGCAGGTTCTTCGAGGAGCCGCAGCACTTCCGCGTCGGGCTCGCGCTCGAACCTGATGATTTCAAAGAAGGACTCTCCCGCCTCGGCGCGGCGCTCGACGAGTTGAAAGGCGCGAAATGATCTCGGACGAGCAGCCGCGCATGAATTTCGCCGCCGCGGCGAGGGCCGCGCGCTTCGCCGCCGTCCTCGCCCTCGTCGCGCTCTCCCCGGCCCTCGCCCGCGCGCAAGAGCAGCCGCCGCGCGAGGAGGGGAAATTTCGCCGGCCGGAGTTGGTCGAACTCGTCAAAGTCGATCAGACCATCAAGCTCGACGTGCGATACGCCACCTCGAACAACTTCCTCGGCCGCCCCGTCTACACCGAGGCGCGCGCCTTCCTCCAGAAGCCCGCGGCGAAGGCGCTCGCGCGCGTCAGTAAGAAGTTGCGGAAGGAAGGCTACGGGCTGCTCGTCTTCGACGGCTACCGGCCGTGGTCTGTGACCAAGATTTTCTGGGACTCGACGCCCGCCGACAAGAAGGAGTTCGTCGCCGACCCGGCGAAGGGCTCGCGCCACAACCGCGGCTGCGCCGTCGATCTCACGCTCTACGATCTGAAGACCGGCCAGGAAGTCGGGATGCCCGGCGCGTACGACGAGATGACCGAGCGCTCGCACGTCAACTACCGCGGCGGCTCGGACGAGCAGCGGCGGCTGCGCGATCTCCTGCGGCGCGAGATGGAGCGGCAGGGCTTTCAGGTCTACGAGCCGGAGTGGTGGCACTTCGACTACAAGGATTGGAAGGAGTACCCGATCCTCAACGTCAGCTTCTCGGAGATCGGGCGGAAGGATAAGAGTCTGTTGTAAAACCTCTCAGCGTGCGCGATGAGTGTAGAGGGCGGGGCTGGTCCCTGCCCTCCAGTCCCGCCGGATGTGTCGTCGCATCTACCGCCGCCGCGGGCAGGGACGAGCCCTGCCCCTACAGTGTTGCAACGCACTCTAAGTAGAGATTAAGGAGCGCAACGCCCCGTCGCTCTGATAAACCCTACAGCGCAACCCGAACCTCCGGCGCGCAACAGAGTCGCCGCCGTTCATCTTGATCGCGACGACCGCGCCGCGCTGCTCAGGGCTGGGGGTCGAGCGGGAATTCGGCGGCGAAGGTGGCGCGGCGCGGGTCGGCTCCGGGCTCGGCGAAGCGAACGTCGAAGAGTTGCGCGCGCGGCGGCTCGCCGGGCGGCCGAGAGATGCGCGCCAGCGGGAAGCGTGCGAAGTCGAGGAAGACGCGCACGCGCGCGTCGGTGGTTGCGAGTCGCGCGACGCGCTCGGCGTCCGCGCCCGCGAGTTTTTCGTGGCGCGAGGCGCGTGACTTCCGCGCGGCTGCCTCGTCGGGGGTCTCGGTGAGGCTCAGGTTGAAGGCGTAGTCGGCCCGGTCGGTCTCGCCGACGACGCGCCAGCGCGCGGGGTTGGCGAGCGACGGCATCGCGGCGACGCGCGCCGCCGTCTCGCCGTTAGCGCCCGCAAGTTCACGCACGACCGCCTCGCCTCCGCGCAGCGCGCCCGCGTGGGCGACGGCGAGCGCGCACCAATAGACGGGCACGAGGGCGAGCGCGGCGGCCGGGATTGCTCGCCCGAAGCGCGCGCCGAAATTTAAGCGGTGCGCGGCGGCGAAGGCGACGACGCCTGCGAGCCACAGGGCGCGCGCGGCGGTCGGCAGATCGGCGCGCACCGGGAGGATGACGATGGCCGCGGTGAGCAACAGGGCGAGCGCAGACCAGAGCGCGGTGCGCCGGCGGGTGCGCGCCGTCGTGAGGAACGCCGCGCCGCCGAGCGCGAGCCACAGCCACGGGTCGACGATGAAGACGAGATCGCCGTAGTACCACTTGCCGCTCCAGGGCAGGAACGGGCGCACGCCGTAGCTGTTCGTCCAGTCCAGCAGGGGGTGCGTCGCGCTCGCGACGACGGAGGCGAGCAGGAGCCCGCGCAGGCGAATCCGCGGCGGCCTCCCTCTCAGCCGCGCGATCAACTTTTCGGCGGCGAAAAAAACGAGCGGGAGGAGGAGGGCGAGCGCGAGCGCGCCGACTATCGAGTGGGTGATGCCGCGGTGGTGTTGGAGGTAGAACCAGCGACCTTTCAGGGCGGCGACGATGTCGGCGTCCGGCGCGTTGGCGGCGAGGACGCAGACGGCGGTCGCGTAAGGCGAGGCGCGCTCCAGCCCCGCCTTCGCTGCGGCGAGCCCGACGAGCGTGTGCGCCAGATTGTCCATGGGGCGGAGGTCGGAGGTTAGAGATCAGAGGTCAGTTGTCCGTGGTCGGTGGTCAGTTGCGGCGGCGGCGATGAGGGGTTCGAGATAAATCAGGGCTGGTTCTCGCGATTCAACTTCGCTGCCGGGAATCCTTACTGACCTCTGGTCTCTAACCTCCGTCCTCTGCCTTCACGACGAGAGATCGCGCGGCGGTTCGGGCGGGAGCTGTGCGTGGCGCGCCGGGTCGAGCTGTTCCAGCTTCTCCGCGGCTTCGTGCGCGGCCGAGGAAGGCGCGACGGCCTTGCCGTCCTTGTCCTTCGCCTCGCGCGAGGCTTTGACGAGTTGGAAGAGGATGTCGGCCGCCTCCGTCTTCTTGCCCTGCTTTTCGAGCACGAGGGCGAGGCGGAAGTTGGCGGTGTCGGCGGGGACGATCTGATTGTCGCGCACGGAGGCGAGTTCTTTGTAGAGCGCGGCCGCCGCGTCGTACTGGGCGTCCGCCTCGCGGGCCTGTGCGAGCGCGAACTTCGCCCACGCGGAGAGCCGCGCGTCGCCGTTCTTCGTCAACGCTTCGAGTTCGCCCAAACCCTTCGGGCGGTCGACGACGAGCAGGTTCGCGGCTTTGAAGTAGTTCGCCTGCGAGCGGTAGGGGTCGCCGTACTTGTCCGCGACCTTCTGGAACTCCTCGGCGGCGCGCTGCGCCCGCTCGCGCTCGGTCGCGAAAGTCTGCGTGCCCGGCTGCGGCGTGGCGGCGGTCTGCGCCGAGGCGACGGGCGCTTCGGCGATCTCGATGGCGCGACCCAGAGCCTGCTGCGCCTCGTTCGCCTTGCCCGCGCGCCAGCTCATCAGCGCGTAGGCGAGCGCGGCGAAGAGGGCGAGCCCGACGAGGCCGTAGAGCAGAGTCTTGCCGCGCCCTTCGAGGCGGTCGCCGAGGCGCTCGAAGAGTCCGAGCGTCTCCTCGCGGAAGCGGTCGCGCTT
>DATLMC010000078.1:0-4002 GCA_035537435.1 Pyrinomonadaceae bacterium
GTCCCGCCCCTACATCATTAAGTGCGCCGCCGAGTCTTGTCAGTCACTCTTAACATCTCAATACTGACCACTGACCACTGACAATCACTTAGGTGTATTCACTCGGCTCATCGCGTGATCGAGGCGAGCTGCGTCTGATCGGCGACCGTGTGGAGCAGGTCGAGCTTGTCTTGGTAAGCCGAGCGTAAGAACTCCTGCGCGTCCTTGTCCGCCGGGGTGCGGCGCGCGGAGGCGCGGCTCGCGGCGATGGCGCGATCCACGACGGCGAGGTTGCGCTCGTACTCCGCGCGCAGGGTCGGCGGGAGCGACTGCGCGCCCGCCCCCTCAATCGAGGACTTGAGCGACGCGATAGCCGTCACGTAAGACTTCTCGACGGGCAGCAGGGCCGCATCCGCCGACTTCTCACTCATCGCCCCGGCGAGCGAGCCCGCCACGTCGACGCCGGCGCCCGGAGTGCGATCGGGCTTGAATCTCGCCGGCACTACCGCCGCGCGAGCCGCGTAGCGCGGCGCTCGCGTCTCAGCGCCGCGCGCGATCTCGCCTGAGGCTACTGCGCTTCCGGCATTTTCATTTCTTGCTTGCGCACTCGCGTCGGCGTTCTCGATCACATTGCGTTTATTCGCGGGCGGATCAACGGCCGCTATCTCAGGCGTGCCAGCCTGCTTACCCTGCGGCGCGCTCGCCTGCGGGCGGAAGGCGTAGAAGAGCGCGCCGAGCAGCACGGCCGCGAGGGCGAAACTGGCGAAGGCGGTCGCCTGCCGCGGCGCGAAGGCGAGCCTGGACGCGAACCCGCGCAGTCGCTCGACGAGCGTGGGCGCGGCGGCGGCCGCCGCCGGCGCGCTCCGGGTCGGCTGCATCTGCGCGATCCGCGCCTCTACGCCCGCCCGCAGGCGTTCGGTCGGAACCGATAACCCCTCGCCCGCGCCGAACGCGGTCGCGAACATCGCGAACTCCTGCGCCGCCTCGCGCGCCGCCCCGGCACAAGCCTCGCACGCGCCGAGGTGTGCGGCGACGGCGACCGCGCGCGCCGGCGGCAACTCGCCGTCGAGGTAAGCCTGTAAAGTCGCCTCGTCGAAGCAGTCTCTCATCGTCTCCCTCCGACCTTCCCGTAGACCCTCGCGAACTCTTTGCGCCCGCGCGCGATCAAACTCCCGACGTAGCTCTCGTTGACCGACACGGCGGCCGCGATCTCGCGGTAGGACAAGCCCTGCTGCTTCAGGAGCAGGCAACTGCGCATCGGCTCGTCTATCTTCGCGAGCGCGCGCCGGGCTTCTTCGATCTCGGCGCGCCTCTCGAAGTCAGCCTCGACCGACTCGCTCACGCCTTCGAGCCCGACGGTCTGCTCGGCGAACCTGTCCGCGCGCGACTCCGCGCGCGTGCGCGTGCGCATGGTGTTGTAGGAGAGGTTGATCGCGACGCGCAGGAGCCACGGGCGCAAAAGCTCACCCGGCGGCGCGGTTTCGAGGTTGCTGTAGAGCCTCAAGAAAGCCTCCTGCGTCACGTCCTCCGCGAGCCCGGCGTCTCTGAGCAGCGAGTAGGCTGCGCCGTAGACCGCGCGGTGATGAAGCGTGAACGCCTCATCGAAGTCGGGCCGAGGAGCCGTCGGAGCCGTCGCCGACTGCGCGGGGGTGAGCGCAGAGTTCGTCATGGCAGCGGCTCTATGCATCCTCCTCGTTCCCATACCGTAAACACCGCCGGGGGCCGACTCGTGGCAGAAATTTGCGCGCCGGGCGGGCGGCCCTGCTTGCCGCAACGGAAAAATAACCCGCGCCGGGATTGAAGAAACTCGCGCGGCGCGTGTATTTTAGGGGTGGCGACTTCGAGTCGCACCTCTTCTCAGCGCCGCGGCTTTCGCAGAATCTTTACGGCGCGTTTCCGAGCCAAGTTTCGCACAAGAGATGGACGAGCGACTTCCCCCACCCGCCGGACGCGTCGCCGCATCCGCGGCCGCGGCGAGCGGCGACGCGCAGGCGGCCGACCTGCTCCGCGACACCCCCTTCATGCGCGCGTGCCGCCGCCAGAGCGTGCCCCACACGCCCGTCTGGCTGATGCGGCAGGCGGGTCGCTACATGAAAGAGTACCGCGAGGTGCGCGCCCGCTACGGCTTCCTGGAGATGTGCAAACGGCCGGAGGTCGCCGCCGAGGTGACGACCTACGCGGCGCACCGCCTGAACGTCGACGCCGCGATCATCTTCGCCGACATCCTGCTCATCGTCGAGCCGATGGGGCTCGAACTCGAATTCGCGCAGGGCGAAGGCCCCGTCATCCACAACCCCGTGCGCTCCGCGCAGGACGTGGATCGGGTGCGCGAGGTCGAGTCGGTCGAATCCCTCGACTACGTGATGCAGGCGATCCGCATCACGCGGCGCGAACTCAAGCCGCATATCCCCCTGATCGGCTTCTGCGGCGCGCCCTTCACGCTCGCCTCCTACGTCTGCGAGGGCGGCGGATCGAAAAATTACATCAACACCAAGCGGCTGATGTATAATGATCGTGGCGCGTGGCACGAGATGATGTCTCGCATCTCGCGCGCCCTCGCCCTCTACCTCAACGCACAGATCGACGCGGGCGCGCAGGCCGTCCAACTCTTCGACTCCTGGGTCGGCTGCCTCTCGCCCGATGACTACCGCGAATTCGTGCTCCCGCACACTCGCAGCGTCATCGCCAGCGTGAAGCCCGGCACGCCCGTCCTGCACTTCGGGACGGGCACCGCGCCGCTCCTCGAACTCATACGCGAGGCGGGCGGCGACGTGATCGGTCTTGACTGGCGCGTCAGGCTCGACGAAGCGTGGGCGCGCGTCGGGCACGACACGGCGGTGATGGGGAACCTCGACCCCGTCGCGCTCTTCGCCGGGGCGGAGCACGTCCGCCGCGAGGCGAAAAAGATTCTCGACCGCGCGGGCGGGAGAGACGGTCACATCTTCAACCTCGGTCACGGCATACTCCCCGAGACGCCCGTCGAGACGGTCGTCGCCCTCGTCGAAGCCGTGCACGAGATGAGCCAGAGGTAAGCCAACACAATTTAGGAAAGCGAGATTCCCCCGATGACGCTGAGAGCTACCCCCCTGCGGCTCGCCCTGTCCGCCTGTCTGCTACTCGCCCTCACCCTTCAAGCCCACCAAGTCAACGCCAAGGAAGGCTGCAAGCCCAAGATCGACCGAAACAACGTGATGGTCGAACTCCAGATCGAAGGCTTCAACGGCAACCAGAAGCTCGTCTTCACGATGCCCGTCAACGCTAAGAAGGGCGTCGCGGGCCGCGGCGCGGGGCGGCTCGCCTCGCAGCCCGGCACGCCGTCGGCGAATTTCACCTACGCGCTCGACATCGTCGAGGAGCGCGCCGACGGCGCGGTCGTCGATCTCGCGGTCGTCGCGACGACGCAGGGCGGCGCCGTGCGCACGCTCAAGCGCACGGTCTTCATCCCCTACGAGGAGATCGTCGAGCGCATCTTCCTCGGCGGCGTGAACATGAAGGCCTACTTCAAGATGAAGCCCGTGAGCTGCCACAACATCAGCGGCCAGTAGTGACGGCTGGCGCGGCGCGCGCGCAAACTGCTACGCTAGGCGCGCGATGAGCGAAACTTACGACGCGCTGCTCGTCGTCTCCTTCGGCGGACCCGAAGGGACGGACGACGTGATGCCCTTCCTCGAAAACGTGCTGCGGGGCCGGGGAGTGCCGCGCGGGCGGATGGAGCAGGTCGCGCGCCACTACGAGCTGTTCGGCGGCGTGAGCCCGATCAACGCCCAGAACCGCAAACTGATCGCCGCGCTGCGCGCCGAACTCGACGCGCACCACCTCACGCTCCCCGTCTACTGGGGCAACCGCAACTGGCACCCCCTCCTCGCCGACGAGCTGCGCCGCATGCGCTCCGATCGCGTCACGCGCGCGCTCGCCTTCGTCACCTCCGCCTACAGCTCCTACTCCGGCTGCCGACAGTACCGCGAGGACATCGAGCGAGCGCGCGCCGAGGTCGGCGAGGGCGCGCCGCAGGTCGATAAGCTC
>DATLMC010000079.1:0-4056 GCA_035537435.1 Pyrinomonadaceae bacterium
GCGACCGCGGTCGAGCCGGGCGTAGAGCTTGGAGTTCGACTCGATCTCGTCGAAACGCGTCGAGGAGTCGCCGAAGAGCGGGTAGGCGCGGTCGAGCGGGTCGAGGTTGTAATCGACCGAGCGCATGAGCGGTTCGCGCGAGAGGATGATCTCGGGGTTGCGGCGGTCGCGCACTTCGAGGAAGACCTGTTCGGAGCCCTGCATCACGCCGCCGTGCGAGAGCCGGAGCAGGCCGAAGCGGCTCGCGGGGAACACGTCGCGCGCGAAAGAGGTGTCGGGGCGCGCGCCCGTGACGGTCAGGAAGTCGCCGTTCGCGTTCTCGACGTGGAGCTTGACGCCCGTGAGCTTGCGCGCGTAGCCGGCGAGCTGCGTCTCGTTCATGTCGGCCTCGAAGTCGCCGAACATCGCGTAGGAGCGGCCGCGGTCGAGGCGCGCGTAGAGTTTCGAGTTCGACTCGATCTCGTCGAAGCGCGTCGAGGAGTCGCCGAAGACGGGGTAGAGGCGGTCGAGCGGATCGAACTGGAACATCCGGTCGCGCCCCATCGTGCGGTTCAGGGGGCGCTGGCTGTCGTAAGAGAGCGTGAGCAGGTTCTTGCCGAAGACGGGGCCGCGGAAGAAGAACTCGACGTGGCTGCGGAACATCGCGTCTTCGCCGCGCAGCGCGTTCTCCGGCGCGGCGCGACCGACGGAAGCCTCAGCGAGCCCGACAAGGATCGCGGGTCGCAACTCGGCGGTGAAGCGCACGCGCTCCCGCACTTCCAAGTCGCCAGCCTTCGCGACGAGCTCGCCTTGGCCGGGCGCGGCCGCCGAGAAGAGACGCGCCGTGGCGACGCCCACGCGCAGGTTCAGGACGACCTGCGTCGGCTGCGTGTTCGCCTGCTCGGCGGCGAACTCTTCGGCGGTTCTCAGGTCGCGCGAATCTTTTTTAACGTCCGACGCTTTATCATCCGCCGCCTCGCGCTCGAAGTGGCCGCCGGAGGTCGAGAGCCCGACGACGCCGTCCGCCGCGGGGTTGTTGCGCTCGTCGAAGGCGCGCACGCGCACGAGCACGGAATCGCGCCCGCCCGCCTGCAACTCGCCGCGCTCGGTCGTGATCTCGATCCTGCGCGCCGCGCCGCGCCCGTAAACCGTGACGGCCGACGCCCTGCCCGGCACGCCGTCGGGCGAGACCGGGAAGGCGCGCAGCGAGTTCTGGCCGGGCTTCAAATTCAGCCCGACGAACTTCAGCGTCGTGGTCTTGTTCTTGTGATCGACGCGGCGCTCGCCGACGTTCTGCTCGCCTACTGCCGAGCCGTTCAATTCGAGCGCCGCCGTCCACCCCTCGGCCACGCGGACGGTCACGGAGAGCGAGGGCTGCAAGACGACTTCCCCGTGCGCGGGGCTCACCACGAAAACGTCGCCCGCCGCGACCGCCGCGAACGTCTCCTTCGACTCGACCTCGTAGGTGCCCGCCTCAAGCGACTTCACGTCCGCGATCTTCTCGGTGCGTGTTTCACTTGCCGTCGTCGCGTTCGCGGAATTCTGTAGGGGCAGGGCCTGTCCCTGCCCGCCGCTCGCCGGCACGGGCGGCGACACGGAGGCACTAGATGGTGTTGAGGAGGACTTTTGTTCGTTACCGCCTTCGACGTTGCGGGCGGGGACGAGCCCCGCCCCTACGACTGCATTCGACGTTGCGCCAGTTTCGTTCGCGTCCGGCGAAACGTACGGCGCGTGGCTGTTCTCCGCTTCCGCGGCGGCGAGGGCGAAGTTCTGGTGGAGGAGCGTGCCGCCGCCGAGCGGCGTGCGCAGCAGCCGCGTCCAACTGCGCCCCGCCCGACGACCCTCGTCGGTGAGCGCGAGGCCGGAGGGCACGGTGACGGGGTCGAGCGAGATGACGACCGCGCCGTCCTCGACCGAGGGCAGGTTGTACATGCCCTCGGAGTCGGTGATGACGGACTGACCGTTGTCGATGTAGAGGCGCGCGCCCGCGACGCCTCGCTCGCCGCGGTCGAACTGGCCGTTGCCGTTCGCGTCGACGAAGACGCGGCCGATGACGATCTGCCGCGTCGAGAAGACGCCCGCGCCGACGCGCACGGTGGCGTGCGCCGGCCCCGCCGTGATCGTCTCGCCGGAGGCGAAGCGCGCGTTGACCGTCGCCGAGTTCACCTGATCTCCCTCGCGCGCGTTCGCGCCGAGGCGGACGCGGTAGGTGATCGTGGCGGCGGCCGAGGCGGCGACCGTGGGCAGTCGGAAAGTTAGTTCGTTGCCCCTGACTTCGGGCTCGAAGTGCTGCGCGCCGGCGGGCGCGATCTGCACGAGCGCCGTGCCCTCCGCGAAGTGGAACGACTGCGGGAGCTGATCGCGCACGAGGAGGTTGTAGAGCGGCGACTGCGTCGTGTTGCGGACTTCGACGCGGTAAGTCACCACGTCGCCGATCTCCGCGCGCTGCTGGTCGGCGGTCTTCTGGATTTCGAGCGCCTGCGTCTCGAACATCGGGACGTTGAGCGCAACGGTCGCGAGGTTCGTGAGCGCGACCGGGCCTGCGGTGAGCGCGAAGCTGCCGGCTTCGGCGAGCGGCTGATCGTCAATCGCGCGCACGCGGGCGGCGTAGAGCCCCGCGGCGTCGGCGGGCTGCACCACGAGCTCGATCATGCGCGTGCGGTAGCCGCGCGCGTTGACGTTGAGGTAGTAGGTGGCGGGCGCGCCCGGTGTGCCGATCTGCGCGGGCGAGAGGGCGAAGCCGAAGGTCCCGCCCGCGGCGGTGTCGAAAGGGTTCGCGTTCGCCTCGTTGGGCGTGAAGCCGAGGCCGGGGACGGTTGCGAGCGTCGCGTCGGAGGTCTGCGCGGTGAGCAGCGAGACGCGCGCGCCGCTGATCGTCGTCGTGCCGCCGCCGCGGCCGGAGAAGACGACGCCGAACGGGTTGATGACGGCGGTCGCGGCCGAAGAGTCGGTGCGCTCGACGTTCTCGCCCGTTACGGTGGCGACGTTGACCGCGCCGCCCCCCGGGTGAATCTCGCCGGTGACGCGCGCGCGGAAACTGAACGTCACGATCTCGTCGGGCCGCACCTGCGCGAGGCGGACTTCGACGCGCCTGTTGTTGTTCGCGATCTGACCCTCGTCCGAGTCGGCGGCGTCGGTGAGCGTGCGCTGCGCGAGGCGCAAAGAACCCGCGACGTATTCGAGACCGGCGGGCAGATCGTCGGCGGCGAGGACGCCCCTGGCGATGACCGAGCCGCGGTTGCGGAAGGAGACGACGTAGTCGAGCGTCTCGCCGGGGGCGGCGACGGCGCGCGCCCCGCCGTTGACGAGCTTGAGGGGCGGGGCCGAGGAGGCGTTCGGATCGGTGAAGCGCGCCGGGTCGCCGACCGAGTTGATGATCGTGCCGTCGTCGGAGGCGAGCCCGTTGATCGTCGTCGAGACGTTCGAGCGCGCCGTGAGCGAGATGCTGAGGCGCGAGCCGGGAACCGCCGCGTTCACGTCGACGACGGCGATCACGTTCACGCAGGCGCGCGGCGCGAGGCGAGGCGAGAGCGTCGCGCCGACGGTGACGGGCGTGTCGCCCGCCGTCGGCGTGCCCGTGCCGTCGGCGTCGAAGCTGAGGCTGACGACGTAGGAGGGCGCGGAGGCTTCGGCGCGCGTGACGGTGTAGAGGTCGGGCGTGTTGCCGCCGTTGCAGACGCGGAAGAGACGTGTGACGCGCTCGCCCGGCGCGACGGCGTCCGAGGGCTCGGTCTCGTCGGGCGTCGTTGTGACGGCGGAGACGGCGCGGACGGTGACGGTGACGGTCGGCGAGACCGCGGCGAAGGCGTTGCCCTCTTCGTCCTGGTAGGTCGCCTCGGCGCGGTTGGAGATGACGGTGTCGGCCCCCGTGTCCGGCACTTCTTGCGCGAGCGCGCCCGCCGTCGTCGCGCTCAGTAAGAGAGCGATGATGGCGAGCGCGGCGACTAACCTTTGTGCTGCGGCTGTCAGCATGAGGCGAAGGTCGGGGTGGGAGAGCTTGAAAGGATCAGAGTTGTCGGTCGGGGTTTGCGGCGGCGGCGCGCGCTCCGGCGCATGAGTCGGGCAATGACTCATGCG
>DATLMC010000080.1:0-12459 GCA_035537435.1 Pyrinomonadaceae bacterium
CCCGACTTCGGCCCCGCCGCGCCGTGGCTGTTTTGCCGCGCGCGGCAAAGCGCCACAGGCGCGCGACGGGCGGTGACTGCCCCCGCGCCGCCGCGCGAGACGACGCCCGCGACTTGCCAGCCGCGAGCCGTTGAGTTTATAAGGCGGGGCGGGGATTCAATCACGCTAGTCTAAATTTTCACCCGACGGGAGATTTCTCTGCATGATACTGACGCGAAAACTGCTTGCCTCCGCCTGCGCCACCCTTCTACTGATCCTCAGCCTCCCGCCCGCGGCGGCGACGATGGCGGCGACCCAAAAGGAGAAGAAGAGTAAGTCCGAGGCGAAGAAGAAGAAGCCCGCGCCGCGCGGCGTGCCCGTGCTCTGGCGCAACCCCGGCGACATCGCCTCGCGCGACACCTTTGAAGGACCCGGCGCTTCGCTGAAGCCCGACTTGCGCCGCGTGACCGTCCTCAAGAAGGAGGAGGGCGGTTGGTCGCCGAAGCTGCGCGTGAAGGACGCGGCGGGGCGCGAGTGGGTGGCGAAGATGGGCAAGGCGGCGCAGCCGGAGACCGCCGCCGTGCGCCTGCTGTGGGCGGTCGGCTACATGACGGAGGTCAACCACCTCGTGCCGTGCGTCAAGTTCGAGAACGCGCCGGAGATGCCCAAGGAGGCCGAGCGTTGCGAGGGCGACGGGTTCGCCAACGTCCGCTTCGAGGCGCGGCCCAAGGGCGTCAAGAGGGCCGGCATGTGGAGCTGGAAGAAGAACCCCTTCACGGGCACGCGCGAGTTCGGCGGCTTGAAGACGCTGATGATGCTCATCAACAACTGGGACACGAAGGACGAGAACAACGTGCTCTTCCAGACGCAGCACGACGGCAGGGCCGAACTCCTCTACGCCATCAGCGATCTCGGCGCGACCTTCGGCAAGACCGGGAGCGGCCCGCTCTGGCGGCTCAAGCGCAGCCGCAACGACCCGGAAGGCTACAGCGAGGACAAGTTCGTCGGAGGCGCGCGCAAGGACGGGCGCGTGGACTTCGACTTCACGGGCATGTCGAGCGGCGTCATCAAGGAGGTGCGCGTCGAAGACGCGCGCTGGATCGGCGGCCTGCTCGCGCGCCTCAGCGACCGCCAGCTCGAAGACATGTTCCGCGCCGCCAACTACGCGCCCGCGGATATTCGCTCCCTCACTGACACCGTGCGCCGACGCATCGATCAGCTCGTCACGCTCCCGCAGCAGCGGGCGGGCACGCGCTGATGGGCACGCTCAACATCGACCGTTACCACGCGACGATGGGCGACGCCTCGTACAAGGAGGCGTCGCGCCTGCGCGAGAAACGCTTGAGCGAGGCGGAGGCGACCTTCTACGTCGCGCAGCGCAAGCTCCCTTACGCCCCGTGCCTCGGGCACGAGCGGCTCGTGCGCCTGCTCGTTGACAACCAGCTCGACCGCCCGCGCGTGCGCTTCCTCGAACAGGATCGCGGCGGCCTCCAGCGCTTCGCGCGCGCCGCCGAGGACATGACCTTCGTCGGCGCGGTGCGCGCCGTGCGCCCCGGCACGATCACCTTCGCCGGCCAGCCCTTCGCCGACATCACCGGCGCGTTCGGCCTGACGCAGGCGCAGGAGATCAAGTTCGAGCACGCCTTCGATCTGCCGATGACGACCGCCGCCATCGCCATGCAGATGCGCGAGGCGGCGGGCGACCGCTGGCTCTCCGACTTCAGCCTGCGCCGCAACGGCGACATCGAGCGCGGCGTGGACGTGGCGACCTACGCCTTCATCGGCGGCTTCAACGACACCTCGAACATGGAGGCGGCGCACCGGCTGGACATCCCCGCCGTCGGAACCGCCGCACACTACTGGCAGCAGTCGTTCGTCGAATTCATGGACGAGCCCGAGATCGACGCGCGCACGAATGAGCCCAAACACTTCGAGCAGGTCGCCTTCGAGCGCTGGCTCGACGCGAACCCGCAAGGGACGACGCTTTTGCTCGACACCATCGACGTGAAGCTCGGGGCCGTCCACGCCGCGATGGCCGCGACCTCGACCGAAGAGCGCCGCCGCGCCTTCAAAGGCTTCCGCGTCGATTCGGGCGATCTGGCGGAATTGGGCGCGTGGTGCCTGCGCTTCTTCGAGTCGAACGGGCTGACGGGACTCATGCCCGTGCTGACGGGCGACGTGGACGTGGAGCGCATGAAAGAGATCGTGCGCGAGTTCCCGGAGGTCGCGGGCTTCGGCGTCGGCACGAAGCTCTCGGGCGAGGTGCGGCGCATCGCGGGCGTCATCTTCAAGGAGTGCGTCATCGAGGGCCGCCCGACGCTGAAAGTTTCGGACGACGCGGAGAAGTCCACGCTGCCCGGTCGCCTCCAGATCTTCCGCGGCGCGGACGCCGCAGGCTCTTACGTCGCGGACGTGGTGGGGCTCGACGACGAGGAGGTCGCCATCCCCGGCGCGGCGTCGGTCGAGCGCCTGCTCGTCCCCTTCTTCGAGGAGGGCCGACACCGCGGCGTCCCTTCGATCAAGAAGCAGAAGGCCTTCGTCGAGGAGCAGCGCGCGCGCTTCCGCTCGCTCGAAGACTACCCGCGCTCCTTAAGCGCGCGCCTGAAAACTTTACGCGACGAGCTGACCCGCCGGATGCGCGAAGACCATTCGGGCTGGGAGCGCGTCCTGCGCTTGCCCGACGCGCCCGCCGACCCGCCCGCGCCCCCGCGCGGGACGGACACAGCCGCCGCCAACTGAATGAGAGAGCCCGCGAACGCCGATCCCGCGAACGCGGCCCGGCGCGCGCCTCAGGGTGCGCGCCGCTTCGTCGTCCCCCGCGGCCAAGAGCTTCTCTGCGCGCTGCTGCTCGCCGCGATGGCGGCCAACATGCTCACGGTCGTCGGGCGCAAAGGCATCACGACGGATGAGATCCTGATGATCCCGGCCGGCTATTACCAACTGCTGACGAGCGAGTTCCGGCTCGTCAACGAGCACCCGCCGCTCGCGAAGTTCGTCGCCGGGCTGCCGCTCCTCTTCTTGCGGCCGAAGACTCTCGATCACGCGCCGCCCGCCGAGAAGCAGTGGGACTGCGTCGTCACCTTCTGGTCGGACAACCGCCCGGACTTCGAGCGCATTTCCTTCTGGGCGCGCGTGCCCATGATCGCGCTCGCGGCCGCGTTGGGCGTCCTTCTCTTCGTCTTCGCGCGCGACCTCTTCGGCGGGCGCGCGGCCGCGCTCGCCGTCGCGCTCTACTCACTTGAGCCGACGGTGCTCGCGCACGGCCGCGTCGTACAAACGGACGTGCCCGCGGCCTTCGGCTACCTGCTCCTCTTCTACACGCTGCGCCGCTACGCGCTCGCGCCGACGCGTCGGCGCGCCCTCTGGCTGGGATTGGCCGCGGGCTTGGGCGTGATCGCCAAGTTCTCGATGCTGCTCGCGGGGCCAGTCCTCGCCGCCGCGTTCCTCCTGCTGCTCTGGCGCGCGCCGCGCGACGGAAGGCCGCGCGCCGCGCTCGCCGCCGACGCCTGCCTCGCCGCGCTCGCGCTCCTGCTCGTCATCTACGCCGCCTACTCGTTCGACCGCCGCGCGCTCGTCGGTTCGGACGTTCACCTGATCGGTCTGCTCTACCCCGCGAACGTCGCCCAGGTGACGCGCGCGGTGGCGGCATTCTCGCGCGTGCTGCCGGCGGACTTCGTCCTCGGCGTCCTCTGGCAGATTCATCACAACGCGGAGGGGCACCCCGCCTCGCTGCTCGGAATGTACAGCCGCACCGGCTGGTGGTACTACTTCCCCGCCGCCTTCGCCTTGAAGACGACGCTCCCCTTCCTCCTGCTCTCGCTCGCCTCGCTCGCGTGGGGCTGCCGTGAATTCTTCGCGCGGCGCGACCCGCGCTTCCTCTGGCTGCTCGCGCCGGTCGCCGTCTACACGGCGTTCGTCATGACGAGCCGCATCAACATCGGCGTGCGCTACCTGCTCCCCGCTTACCCGTTCCTCTTCGTCCTCTCCGGCGCGCTGCTCGAACGCCTCGCGTCGGCGGCGCGCGCGCGCCGCGTCGGCCTCGCGCTCGCCGCCGCGCTCCTCGGCTGGCACGGCTTCGAGGCCGTGCGCGCTTACCCCGATTACGTCCCCTACATGAACCAGCTCGCGGCGGGTCGGCCGCACTGGCGGCTGCTCTCGGACTCGAACGTCGAGTGGGGCGACGACATCCGCGGGATGGCCGCGTACCTGAAGGCGCGCGGCGAGACGCGCGTGCGCGGGGCGCTGCTCGGCGGCTTCCTCACGCCGCCCTACTACGGCATCGAATACGCCGACATGCTCGTGCTCTCGGATGATCGCCTGCCGCCGACGCGCTACGTCGCCGTCGGCGCGAGCTACCTGAACGGCTCGCCCGCCGCGATGGCGAAGCCGCCCGGCCGCACGCTCACGGACGCGGAGATGATCAACTTCTTCGACGCCTACCGACGGCGCGCGCCCGAAGCCGTGATCGGCGGCTCCATCTACCTTTTCCGCGAGGGCGAGTGAGCGGGCTTATGAGAGTCGAGGCGGGGCGGCGAATCTGGGTGGTGCTGCCGACCTACAACGAGGCCGAGAACATCGCGCCGCTCGTCGGCGCGATCCTCTCGCTCGATTTCGGCCTGCGCGTCGTCGTCGTGGACGACGCCTCGCCCGACGGCACGGCGGAGATCGCGCGCGGGCTGGCGCGCGGGTCGCCGCGCGTCCACGTCATCCGGCGCGAGGGCGAGCGCGGTCTCGGCACGGCGTACCTGGCGGGCTTCCGCCGCGCACTCGACGGTGGCGCGGACGCGGTGTTGACGATGGACTGCGACTTCTCGCACGACCCCGCCGCGATCCCCTCGCTCGTCGCCGCCCTCGACTCGGCTCGCGTCGTCATCGGCTCGCGCTACGTCGCAGGCGGGCGGATCGAGAACTGGGGGTTCTACCGCAAGCTGCTGAGCGCGACGGCGAACCGCTTCGTCCGCGCGCTCTTCGATCTGCCGGTGAGGGACTGCACCTCCGGGTTTCGGCTCTACCGCGCGGAGGTTTTAGAGGGCATCCCGTGGCAGCGCGTCAGCTCGACCGGCTACTCGTTCCTCGCCGAATCGCTCTACTGGGCGATGCGCCAGGACGACGGCGGCGCGCGCGTCCGCGAAGTGCCGATCTGCTTCGTCGACCGCGTGCGCGGGCAGAGCAAGATGGGCGCGCCCGAAGTCTTCAGCGGGATCATCAACCTTCTGCGCCTCAGGGTCGACCTGTTTAGAGCGTCTAACAAAACTTAATGGCGCGCGAGATGATGTAGGGGCAGGGCTCGTCCCTGCCCGCTGGGCGCCGACAGCCCTCAACATGATGCGCGATACTCGACGCGAATGATCGCGCATCGGTGTTCGCGCTGTCGCGCTCACGCGGTCGGGGACGAGCCCTGCCCCTACTGTCATTCCGGTTCTGTTAGAGGCTCTGAAGAGGTAGCATGACGCTAGCGCGCGCCGACGGGTTGACGTTGCAAACGCGCGCGGATTCGGTGATCATCGCTGCCCGGCGCGAATGAACGTAAACGTAGTACCGCTCGACCGCGCGGCTGAGGAATTTCGAGGGATGAGATCGGTGACAATCTTTGCCGCCTGTTTGCTCGGCGCGGCGGCGTCTGTTTCGTGTAGCAGGTCGAACAACGTGTTGCTCGGCCGCGTCGAGGCGAGGGTCGGCGGCCACGCGGTCGTCGTGACGGACTGCTACCGCACGGACGTGCCCGCGCCGCAGAAGGTCGGGGCCGCGGCCGACGGCGCGCGCGCCGAGACCTACCGCTTCACGCCCTGCCGCGACGCCGACATCCTCATCCGCGGCGAGGAGCTGAGCGTCAACGGCACGCGCTACGGCCGGCTCCGGCCCGGCGACTCGGTCACGGTCGATCACGGCAGGGTCTTGATCAACGACCGCGAGGCGCGCGCCGCGGTCTGAAGCCGCGTCCCAACCTCCCCGCTAGCCGAGAGCCAACTGATGCCGACGCGAATCGCGAGGAAGCAACACCTGATCGCCGCCGCGCTCCTCGCCTTCTACTTCCTCCCGCTGCTCGTCATCTCCCGCTACGACTACCCGAGCGGCGACGACTACCGCACCCTCGTGCGCGCCCGGCAGCTCGGCGCGACGGGCGCGGCCGCCGCCTGGTACGCGAACTGGTCGGGTCGCTACAGCTCGTTCTTCGTGCAAAGTTTCATCGCCGCGCGCGACTCCTGGCTCGCCGTCTACCGCCTCGTGCCCGCCGCGCTCCTCGTCGCGGGCTTCGCGTGCCTCTACTACTTCGTGCGCACGCTCTTCGGCGCGGGGCTCAGCCGCCGCGCGGCGTTCACGCTCGCCGCCATCGTCTACGCGCTGCTCGTCGCCGTCACGCCCGACCCGGCGACCGGCTTCTACTGGCTCTCGACGAACGTGCAATACGCCGGGGCGTTCTTCGCGTCGCTCCTGACGCTCGCGCTGTTCGTCAAACTCGAACGCGCCGCGAAGACTCCGACGAAGGCGGCCATTTATCTCATGCTCTTCGTCCTGATCGGCTTCGTCGCCGGGCTCAACGAGTTGTCGATCATCTTCCTCGCCTCGGTCTTCGCCTCCGTCATCATCTTTCATTTCGCGAGGTTCAGGAAACTCCACGCGCCGGGCCTCGCCCTCCTCCTCGTGTGCGTCGCGTTCGCCGCCGCGACGTTCTTCGCGCCCGGCAACTTCGTCCGCATCAGGGAGACGAAGACCGAGTTTCACCCGGCGGAGATCGCGTCGGGCTCGGTCGGGCTCACGATCTATTTACTCGTCGAGTTGCTGTCCGCGTCGCCGCTCGTCCCGGCGAGCGTCCTCTACCTGTCCTTCCTGCACGCCAACCGCGAACGGCTCGCCGCGCCGCTCGCGCTGCTCGCGGGCGTGCGCTGGTGGTGGGTGCTCGCCGCGCTCGCGTGCGCCGTCACCCTCGCCAACGCCGCGCTCTTCGCCGCCGTCGGCGTGGGCGCGAACAGCCTCCCCTTCCGCGTCAAGAATGTCTACGTCTACAGCATCGCGCTCGGCTGGCTCTTCCTCCTGACCGCGCTCTTCGTCGATCTCGCGCGCAGGGGGGTCGAGTTCCGGCTGCCCGCGTGGGCGGCGCGCGCCCTCGCCGCCTTCGTCGCGCTCTTCCTCCTCACGGGCTTCGAGCTGAAACTCGGCGGGGCGTCGATCCCCGGCGCGGGCCGACTCCAGCAAGCCTTCTCCGCGATCTCGACCGGCAGCGTCTCGACGAACGCCTACCTCGATCTGCTCACGGGCCGCGCCGGCCGCTACCGCGCGCAGAGCGAGGAGCGCGAGCGCCTGCTCCGCGAGGCGACTGGCGACGCCGTCGAATTCCCGCTCTACTCCTACGCGCCGAAGACGATCTTCGTGCAGGACGCCAACCACCCCTACGCCGCGCCCGAGGTGATGAGCCAGGCGGTCGCGGGCTCGGTCAAACAACTGCGCTTCGTGCCGACCGGCCCTGCGATGACGCAGAAGGAAGGCTTCTGAGCGGGACGAAGGTTTCTGACTAACTTTCCAAAAGAAGGCGGGGCTCGGTTGCGCGTGTCGCGCCGCCGAGCCCCGCTTATTTACCACTTCAGTTTTGCCGACGTGCGGCAAACTCCTTATCGTGTCGTCACCTGCGCGCGCGGCGCGTCGTGGTTGCGCCCTTCGGCGCGAGGCGTTCGAGGGCGGCGAGGCGGCGCTCCATGGCGGCGTTGTCGGCGCGGAGGTTGTTGACCTCCGCGCGCAGCGTCGTCACCTCGGCGGTCTTGAGCTGGAGCTCTGCGGTGCGCGCTTCGAGCGCCTTGACCGCCGCGAGCGAGACGCCCGCGAGGTCTTGCACGCCGATGGAGACGTTGTTCGTGCCGAGGCCGAAAGTCTTGTAGAAGTCCTCCGCCATCGGCCCCATGTGGCGCACCTGCCGGCCCTCGTCGATGTAGTTCCAGGTGCTCACCGAGAGTTTGCGGATGCGAGAGAGCACGTCCTCGCCCTTGACGTTGAGGAAGTTCTCCTTCGTCGCGCGGCTCGAAGTGCAGTTGAAGACGCCGGAGCCGGCGGGCAGGTTGCAGCCCGTCGTGCCGCCGAGGTTGGTGCGGAAGCGGAAGCCGCCCGTGGCGCGCGCTGCGAACTCGTTGTTGGCCGTGTTGCGGAACGTGTCGGCCGAAGCCTGCGGCGCGCCGTCAGACCAGATGAAGGTGCCCTGGAAGCCGTTGTTCGTGGCGAACTTGCCGAACGCCATCGTGTGATCCTGGTCGGCCGTCACGTTGTAGCCGATGGCGACCGCGGCGAGGCCGCGGATGTTGAAGGTCTCAGGGTCGCACTTGCCGTTGATGTAGGGGCCGCCCGACTTTGCGTTGTTGCCGAGCGCGACGCCGTAGGTGTCGCACACGCGGTTGCCTGCGCCGGCCGAGAAGCCCGCAGCGCCCTTCACTTGGTTGCCACTGCCGAAGACGATGCTCGAAGTGCTCTCGGCGGAGTTCGTGTCGCCGAAGGCGAGCGCGTAGAGGCCGCTCGCGGTCGAGTTCGAGCCGCCGGCCCACGAGAAGAAGCCGACGTTGGCGTCGTCCCACTCGTTGTCGGCGTAGCCGGAGCGGAACGCGCCCTTGTAGGTGTGCCAAGAGGTGCGGTAGCCCTTGCCCTCCATCGGGGAGACGCCGATGCCGAGGTTGCCCGTGGCGACGAAGCTGCCGTTCTGGAAGACCTTGAAGAAGGCGGGCGTGTGACCGCCGGGGCCGGAGCAGCAGGTCGAGCCGCCGCGCAGGTTGATCATCGGGGCGGTGCCGTTGGCGTCGCCCACCGAGAGCTGCTCCGCGCCGGGCACGAACTTCACGAAGTTGGCATCGACGTAAGCCTTGTTGGTCGCGTCGCCCGCGTTGACCGGGTTGCCGACGTTCGTGACGAGAGCGTTGTTCGCCGACAGGCCCGCGCCGAAGACGTTCGCGCCCGACCAGGCGTTCGCGCCTGCGAGCCGCGCGACGTTCGGCGAGATGCGCGCCTCGCCGATGAAGCCGCCGACGGCGTCAGCGTTCAGCGCGGTGACGATCTGCGCGCCCGTCATCGAGCCGCCGCCGCCGCCCGCCGCCGCGGTCGTCATCTTCGTCCCGTCGGGGAAGATGAGCCCGTTGCCCGCGCCCGTGATCTTGATGTTACCCACCACGTCGAGCTTCTGCGCGGGCGTCTCCAGGCCGATGCCGACGTTGCCCGCGAAGTAAGCCTGCCCGCTCGTCACGCCGAAGACCGGGAGCTCGTCCGTGTGCGGGTTCGGCCCCGACGGGATGCGGTAGAGCCACAGCCCGTTCGAGTTGTTCGCGGCGTTGCCGCCGCGCGTGTCGAGCTTGAAGAACCACCCGTTCGTGGTGGGGTCGTCGAGCTGCCAGCCGGAGTTATAGATACCGTTGAGGGTGAAGGCTCCCCAGTTGGGCACGCCCGCCACGGTCTGGAAGCGGAACTTCTGGCTGCCGGGCGTGTTCAAGGTGATGGCGTTGACGCCCGACGGGCCGGCGAGGTGGAGCATCGAAGCCGGGTTGGTCGTGCCGATGCCGACGTTGCCGCGTAACTCCGTGATCGCGGAGTCGGCGAGCGTGCCGACGTTGTCCGACCACTTCGCGACTTGATTCGACGTGCCCGTCCCGGCCGCGGCGGTCGTGACCCCGCCGACGACCGACGCCGCCGTCCCTGCCGCCGCGCCGAAGCCCTTCGCGGAATTCAGAACCGTCCCGTCGTCGAAGACGAAGCCGCCGCGCGCGCGGATCGTGCCCGCCACGTCGAGCGTCGCCTCCGGCTTATCGATGCCGACGCCGACGCGCCCGTCCGGGGTGATGCGCATCCGCTCCTCGGCGCGGTTGAGGAAGAGATCGCCCGTGCGGAAGGTGAGCGCACCCGTGGTGCTCGTCACCTGGCCGTTGACGCCGTCGTGCGCCGCGACGGTCGCCGCGCGCTGCTTGTCGCGCAGGATCGTCACCGCGCCCGCCGTCTCGCCCGCGTCCACCTTCTGCGCCTGGCGGCTCGCCGCGAGCGCCTGCGCCTGCCCCGCCGTCAGATCAGCCTCGCGCGAGACGCCGAGCGAGACGCGCCCGCCTTCGAGCGTGACGACGCAGAGCCTCTGGCTCGCCCGCCCGCGCGTGTCCTTCACCGTCACGACGCAGAGGTATGAGCCGTCGGCGAGCGCGCGCTGCGCGTCGGCCGGCTTCCAGTCGATGATGCTGCCCTGCCGCGCGCCGGAGTCGAAGACCTGCTCGCCCGCCGCCGCGTAGACTTCGAGCCGCATCTGCAAGGCTTCGGCCGGGGCGGTGAAGCGCGCGCCGGCTTCGGTCGCCGAGGCGACGACCGCCGCGGCGCTCGACTTCGAGGGCGGCGCGGTGGCGGCGGCGTCGTTCTGCGTGTTGTTGTTGTTCTGAGCCGCGGCGTCCTGACCCGCCGCGTAGGAAGAAAGTATGATGATGGTCAGGATGGTCGAGAGCATCTGGCGCGTGGTTTTCATGTCCGTACTCCTTGGTTCGTCGGGCCTACCGTCCCGGTCTGCGGGCTTATTAAATTTAACGCCGACCGGTCTATCAAAATTTCCCTTCAACGAACAACGCGGAACGGGGTGACGAAAAGGATCAACGCGGCATGAAAAAATCGCCGCGGGGCTTCGCCCTGCCGCGAGGAGGGCGCGCGTAGATCACGCGGATGAAGACTAAAACTCAGCGCCCCCTCCGCATCCTCCGTGGTGCGTCTTGACTCTCCGGCCGAACCACTGACCGGCGCGAGCGCCCTTCGCGCGCCCGTCCCGCCGTCGTGTATAATCCACTTCGTCTCCGCAACAATTCGAAAAAGTATTCAGGAGTCTGACGCCATGAAAAGCTCGATTCTCATATCTCTCCTGCTCTGCCTGCCCGCGGCCGCGCTCGCGCAAACGCGGGGCGGCGGGCGCGCGCCGCGGAAAAAGCCCGCGGCCTCACAGCCGCGGAAAATCTTCCCGTACAACTACACCATCGACGATCTGCCGAACGGGCTGCGCCTCGTCACCGTCCCGACCGATCAGCCGAACCTCGTCGCGCTCTACATCGTCGTGCGCACGGGCTCGCGCAACGAGGTCGAGCCCGGCAAGAGCGGCTACGCTCACTTCTTCGAGCACCTGATGTTCCGCGGCAGCAAGAACTTCACGGCCGCGCAGCGCGACGAGATTCTCAAGCGCGCCGGGGCTTCGTCGAACGCCTACACCGACGACGACCGCACCGTCTACCACGAGGTCTTCTCGAAGGAGGACTTGGACAAGGTGATGGAGCTGGAGGGCGACCGCTTCAAGTACCTCCAGTACGAGCCCGCCGAGTTCAAGACCGAGTCGCTGGCCGTCCTGGGCGAGTACAACAAGAACAGCGCGAACCCGACCTCGAAGCTCCTGGAGGTGCTGCGCGAGACGGCGTTCAAGACGCACACCTACGCGCACACGACGATGGGCTACGTCAAAGACATCGAGGACTTCCCGAACCAGTACGAGTACAGCCGGCAGTTCTTCAGCCGCTACTACCGGCCCGAAAACGTGACCGTCCTCCTGGTCGGCGACGTGACCAGGGAGCGCGCCCTCTCTTTAGTTAAGAAGAACATGGGCGACTGGCGGCGCGGCGACTTCACGCCCGACATACCGCGTGAGCCCGAGCAGGACGCGCCGCGCGAGGCGACGATCCCGTGGGCTAACCCGACGCTCCCCTACCTCGCCGTCGCCTACCGCGCGCCCGCCTACTCCGACGAGGCGAAGGACAAGATCGCGCTCGACCTCCTGGCCTCCATCGCCTTCGGCGAGAACTCGGACATCTACCAGAGGCTCGTCCTCAAGGAGCAGAAGGTCGATTTCGTCATCGCGGCCGGGGAAGACAAGATCGACCCCGAACTGTTCACCGTCCTCACGCGCGTCAAGAAGGAGGAGGACGTGCCCTACGTGCGCGAGCAGATTCTCGCGACCGTCAAGCGCTACTCGACCGAGTTAGTCCCGCAGAAGAAGCTCGACGACACGCGCTCGCGCTTCCGCTACGGCTTCGCGCAGGCGATGGACAGCTCCGAGGCTATCGCGGGCGCGCTCGCGCCCTACATCGCCCTGCGCCGCACGCCCGAAACCATGAACAAACTATTCGCCCTCGCCGACGCCGACACGCCGCAGGACCTGCGCGACATGGCGGCGAAGTACCTGAAGGAGTCGAACCGCACCATCGTCACGCTCGCGACGAAGAAGGGCGGCGGCGCCGCGACGGGAGGTGCGAAATGACAAAGCACGCACTTCCACTCTCGCTCGCTCTCTGCCTGCTACTGATACCCGCGATGACCACCAACGCACAGCGCAGGGGCGCGAAGAAGCCCGCCGGCTCGACACCCGCGGCGGCGAAGGCCGGCAACGAAGTCCTGCTGCCCACCAGTTCGCCGCTCGTCACCTTCCGCATCCTCTTCATGACGGGCTCGGCGGCGGACCCGGCGGGCAAGGAGGGCCTGGCGAACCTGACCGCCTCGATGCTCTCCGAC
>DATLMC010000081.1:0-28789 GCA_035537435.1 Pyrinomonadaceae bacterium
GGCAAGTACCGCAAGAACCACATCCCGCACGTCAACCCCGGCTTCTGGGAGAAGTTCTACTTCCGCCCCGGCAACCTCGGCTACCCCTGCTTCGACACGGCCTACGCGCGCGTCGGCGTCTACATCTGCTACGACCGCCACTTCCCCGAAGGCGCGCGCGCGCTCGGCTTGAACGGCGCGGAGATCGTCTTCAACCCGTCGGCGACCGTCGCGGGGCTCTCCGAGTACCTGTGGAAGCTGGAGCAGCCCGCGCACGCCGTCGCCAACGGCTACTTCATCGGCGCGATCAACCGCGTCGGCTTCGAGCAGCCGTGGAACATCGGCGAGTTCTACGGGCAGAGCTACTTCTGCGACCCGCGCGGCCAGATCATCGCCGAGGCCCCGCGCGACAAGGACGCGCTCGTCGTCGCAGACCTCGACCTCGACAAGATCCGCGAGGTCAGAAACACCTGGCAGTTCTTCCGCGACCGCCGCCCCGACACCTACGGCTCGCTCGTGGCGGACTAAGGCGCGACGCGAAGCTGTAGGGGCGGGGCTCGTCCCTGCCCGCATCGGCGAAGCCGATAATCTTTCGGGCGATGAGAATCAGCATCACTCTCATCATTCGCCCCGCGGCGTTCGACGGGCAGGGACGAGCCCTGACCCTACAAATATGAAAGAACGACAGCGCGTCTCGACGGGAACGAAGTGGGAGCCGATTGTCGGCTACTCGCGGGCGGTGCGCGTCGGCGAGCGCATCTACGTGACGGGCACGACGGCGACGGACGAGCGCGGCGAGATCGTGGGCGAGGGCGACGCCTACGCGCAGACCGTGCAGGCGATCAAAAACATCGAGAGCGCGCTCGCGCGACTCGGCGCGGGGCTGGAATCGGTCGTCCGCACGCGCATGTTCGTGACCGACATCTCGCGCTGGGAGGAGTACGGGCGCGCGCACGGCGAGTTCTTCCGCGAAGTGATGCCCGCCACGTCGATGATCGAAATCTCGCGCCTCATCGACGAGCGGATGCTCGTCGAGATCGAAGCCGACGCCGAAGTTTGACCTTTCGAGCCCGCGCCCGCGTCGCGGCCGTTACGTCTTCAAATTATGTCCACACAACCACGCACCCTGATCGACCCCGCGGAGATCGAGCGCAACTTCCGCGAGATCGCGCCGCCGCTCTCGCAAGCCGAGGCGGTGCTCGAATCCAACCGCTGCGTCTACTGCTACGACGCGCCCTGCACGCGCGCCTGCCCGACGCACATCGACGTGCCCTCCTTCATCAAGAAGATCGCGAGCGGGAACCTGACCGGCTCGGCGCGAGTCATCTTCGACGCCAACCCCATCGGCGCAACCTGCGCGCGCGTCTGCCCCGTCGAGGCGCTGTGCGAGGGCGCGTGCGTCGAGAAGACCCTGATGCAGAAGCCCATCGAGATCGGCCGTCTCCAGCGCTACGCGACCGACGCGCTCTTCGCGTCGGGGCGCGCGGTGTTGAAGGCGGGCGAGCCCAACGGCAAGTCGGTCGGCGTCGTCGGCTCCGGCCCCGCGGGGCTCTCGTGCGCGACCTACCTCGCGCGGCTCGGCTACAAAGTTACCGTCTACGAGCGCAAACCGCTGGCCGGCGGCTTGGACACCTACGGGATGGCCGAGTACAAGATGACGCAAGCCGTCTCGCAGGGCGAGGTCGCGCAGGTCGCGCGGCTCGGCGTCGAGTTCCTGACGAACACCGAAGTCGGGCGCGACGTTTCGTTCGACGAGTTGGAACGCCGGCACGACGCGGTCTTCGTCGGCGTCGGCCTGGGCGCGACGCAGCGGCTCGGCGTTCCGGGCGAGGACTTGCCGGGCGTCGTCGACGCGCTCGACTTCATCGAGCGGATCAAGACGCGCGACTGGGCGAGCGTGCCCGTGGCGCGAACGGTCGCGGTCGTCGGCGCGGGGAACACGGCGGTCGACGCCGTGACGCAAGCCCGCAGGCTCGGGGCGACGCGCGTGCTGATGATCTACCGGCGCACGGAGCGCGAGATGCCGGCTTACGAGTACGAGTTCGAGCTGGCGAAGCAGGACGCCGTCGAGTTCTGGTGGCTGACCGCGCCGGTCGAGGTGGTGCCCGACATGTCGGGAGAGCGCGTCGGGGCTCTGCGCTGCGTGAGGATGGAGCTGACCGAGGCGGACGCTTCGGGCAGGCGCGGCGTGCGCGCGGTCGAGGGCTCGGAGTTCGAGATTCCGGTTGACATGATCGTGCGCGCGACGGGGCAGTCGAAGATGAGAGACTGGCTGACGAAGACCGCGAACGTCGAGACGGACGCGGCGGGCCGCGTCGCCGTCAATAAAGAGACGATGCAGACCTCGAACCCGAAAGTCTTCGCCGGCGGCGACTGCGTCAACGGCGGGCGCGAGGCGGTGGACGCCGCGCAGACCGGCAAGCTCGCCGCGCAAGGGATTCATCACGCGCTCGCGGGTGAGCAGATCGAGTTCGCAGGCGCGCCAAGATTTTAGGGGAGCCGCAGATGAACGCGGATCTACGCGGATTCAAACATAGAGATTTAACGGAGAAGATCATTAGGGTCTTCTTCGAGGTGTATAACGAGTTGGGGCACGGCTTTCTTGAATCTGTTTATGAAAAGTCTATGGCAATTACTTTGTCGAATTATGGGCTTGCAGTACAGCGACAGGTTCAGGTACCGGTCTGGTTTCGGGGTCACAAGGTGGGCGATTTTGTCGCTGACGTGCTGGTTAACGAGGCAGTACTTCTGGAACTCAAGGCAGTTCGCGCGCTCGACCCATCCCACGAAGCGCAGTTGCTCAATTACCTGAGAGCGACAGACATTGAAGTCGGCTTACTCCTGAATTTCGGACTCAAGGCTGAGTTCAAAAGGATGGCGTTCGATAATAGCAGAAAACAAATCCGCGAAAATCTGCGTTTATCTGCGGCTGCCCTTCTTTCAAACGATTAACCCGCAGGCAGGAGTGTGAGAAATGGCAGACCTGAGCGTTGATTTCGTCGGCATCAAATCGCCGAACCCATTCTGGCTGGCGTCGGCCCCCCCGACGAACATGGGCTCGATGATCGAGCGCGCGTTCGACGCGGGCTGGGGCGGCGCGGTCTGGAAGACCCTGGGCGAGCCGATCCGCAACGTCTGCTCGCGCCTCGGCGGGCTCGACCTCGGGCCGCAGCGCATGATCGGCCTGAACAACATCGAGCTGATCACCGACCGCCCGCTCGAAGTGAACCTGCGCGAGATCAGAGAGTGCAAGCGGAAGTACCCGCAGCACGCCGTCGTCGTCTCGCTGATGGTGGAATCGAAGCGCGAGGCGTGGCACGAGATCGCGAAGAAAGTTGAAGACACGGGCGCGGACGGCGTCGAGTTGAACTTCGGCTGCCCGCACGGGATGAGCGAGCGCGGGATGGGCGCGGCGATGGGGCAGGTTCCCGACTACACCTGCATGGTGACGGGCTGGGTGAAGGAGGCGACGCGGCTCCCCGTCATCGTCAAGCTCACGCCGAACGTCACGTCAATCACGCCGCCCGGCCGCGCCGCCGTCAAGGGCGGCGCGGACGCGCTCTCGCTCATCAACACGATCAACTCGGTGATGGGCGTCGATCTCGACACGCTGATCCCGAGCCCGAACGTCAACGGCATGACGGCGCACGGCGGCTACTGCGGCCCCGCCGTCAAGCCCATCGCCCTGAACATGGTCTCCGAGCTGGCGCGCGATCCGGAGATCAACATCCCCATCAGCGGCATCGGCGGCATCTCGACGTGGCGCGACGCGGCGGAGTTCCTGCTGCTCGGGGCTTCGACCGTGCAGGTCTGCACCGCCGTGATGCACTACGGCTACCGCATCGTCGAGGACATGATCGACGGGCTCTCGAATTACCTCGACGAGAAGGGCTACGCTTCCGTCAACCAGATCATCGGCGCGAGCACGCGGCGCGTCACCGACTGGGGCAACCTCGATCTCAACTACAAGACGGTCGCGCGCATCGACCACGCGAAGTGCATCCAGTGTAACCTCTGCCACGTCGCCTGCGAGGACGGCGCGCACCAGTGCATCCCGCTCGTGCAGGTGCACGGCTCGCGCTTCCCCGTCGTGGACGAGCACGAGTGCGTCGGCTGCAACCTCTGTTACCTCGTCTGCCCCGTCCCCGGTTGCATCTCGATGGTGCGCCTCGACGACGGCAGCCACCCCGTCACCTGGCGCGAGCTGTCGAGCCGCGAGCCGGAGACGATGACCGCCGATTGACGCGCCACCCACGAACGCCCCTCCGCATCCTCATCGCGCTCGCGTGCGGGGGTGTCGCCTTCTTCCTGACGTTGTGGATCGTCCTGCCCGCACCCGTCTTACGTCAACGAACGCACGACGCCGACGCTGCTCTTTCACGGCGGGCGCGATCAGCTAGTCCGGGCGGAGAACATGGAGTTGCTGGCGTCGCGCCTCGCGCGGGCGCACGTGCCTTACGACTGCGTGCGACTCGCTTACGCGCAGCACGGGTTCGATTACAATTTTGACGGGTGGAACTCACAGATCGCGCAGCCCGTGATCGCCGCGTTCCTGCGGGAGCATCTGGGCCGGCCTGAATAATCGTCGTCGGGGATTAAGCCATGGTATCGAAGCGTCGTTTCCGTCTCGTCGTCAGTCTGGTGGTGTTGCTGCTCTCAGAGACCGCCCTCGCCGCGCCGGGCAGTTGGTACTTCGCCGTCTCCGGCGATTCTCGTGACTGCGGCGATCTCATCATGCCGAAGATCGCGCGCGACGTTGAGAGCCGACGCGCCGAGACGCCCGCCCAGTTCTACTGGCACCTGGGCGATCTGCGCGGGATGTACCGCATCGACTGCGACATGCTCAAGCGCAAGTACCCCGCCTACGACTGCGTCGCGCGCCCCGCCGCGGGGCTCCAGTACAACGACTTCAACGAGTACCTGAGGAACGCCTGGGACGATTTCATCCAGCGGCAGATCAAGCCCTTCGGCGCGACGCCTTTCATCCTCGGCATCGGCAACCACGAGCTGGTCAACCGCACGCGCGAAGACTTCCGGTGCAAATTCTCCGACTGGCTCAACCAGCCGCCGCTCGCCGCCCAGTTCAAAAAGGACTTGAAGCGCGGCGTGCCGACGCTCGCGGGCAACACCTACTTTCACTTCGTCAAAAACGGAGTCGATTTCATCTACCTCGACAACGCGGGCGACGAGGCCGCGTTCCCGCCGGAGGAAGTGGCGTGGCTCGCGCGCGTGCTCGCGGCGGACGCGAAGGACGACCGCGTCAAGACGATCATCGTCGGGATGCACGCCGCGCTCCCCTTGAGCAGCGAGCGCGGGCACGCCATGGATCAGACGTGCCAGGGCTACTGCTCCGGCTTGCAGGCTTACGATCTATTGTGGGAGGCGCAGAACCTCTCCGCCCCGCCGAAGCGGCGCAAGCACGTCTACGTCCTCGCCAGCCACTCGCACTTCTTCCGCGAGAACATCTACGACACGCCGGAGCACAGGGGGAGAGTTCTGCCGGGCTGGATCGTCGGCACGGCGGGCGCGGAGCAGTACAAGCAGGCGGGCGACCCGATCATGTACGGCTACATGACGGTGGAAGTCCGGCCCGAAGGCGCCATCGGAACACGGTTCCACGAGGTGACGCGCGAGAGCCCCCCGCTCGCCGCGGGCGCGGGCGCGGAGGAGTTGACCGCCTTCTGCTTCGATCAGAACAAGCGGCCGCCGACGGACAGGCACGAGTCGAACTGCCAGTGCGGGGCGGCGAAGTGACGCGGGACGGCGGACTTCCCCGGCGACCTCGGCCCCGCGTGTGAGGGGGCTCGGCGACGTAAATCAGCGGGCGGGCGTCGGAAAACCCCTCCCATTAGTCCTCTTTAACATAAACTGTCGGTAAAGATGTTCCGAGTCCCCACGAACTGAGGTTACTCATGGGCAGTACGACGACAAAACTCGTCCTCGATCTCTCCGAAGTCGGCGCTGTGGACGTGCCGCTCGTCGGCGGCAAGTGCGCCTCCCTGGGCGAGCTGTTCCGCGCGCTCGTGCCCAAGGGCGTGCGCGCCGTGGACGGCTTCGCCACCACGAGCGAGGCGTACCGGCAACACCTGGCGACCGACGGGCTGGGCGAAAGCCTGCGCGCGCTGATGTCTGGGCTCGACGCGACGGACAACCACGCGCTCCAGACCGCGGGGCGGAAGGCGCGCACGCTGGTGCTGGAGACGCCGCTCCCGCCCGCCGTCCGCGACGCCGTCCTCGACGCTTACAGACGCCTCTGCGAGCGGCTCGGCCGCACGACCGAGGTCGCCGTGCGCTCCTCGGCGACGGCCGAGGACCTGCCCGACGCCTCTTTCGCCGGGCAGCAGGACACGATGCTCAACGTGCGCGGCGAGGAGCGCCTGCTCGACGCCTGCCACCGCTGCTACGCCTCGCTGTGGACGGATCGCGCGATCTCCTACCGGCAGGTGCGCGGCTTCGATCACTTCGACGTGGCGCTCTCGGTCGGCGTCCAGCCGATGGTGCGCTCAGACCTCGCCTCCTCGGGCGTGATGTTCACCCTCGACACGGAGTCGGGCTTCCGCGACGCGGTGGTCATCAACGGCGCGTGGGGCCTGGGCGAGGCCATCGTGCAGGGCATGGCGACGCCCGACGAGTGGGTCGTCTTCAAGCCGACGCTGCGCAAGGGCGCGCGCTCCATCGTCAGCCGCCGCCTCGGCAGTAAAGAGGTGAAGATGGTCTACGGGCTCGACGACCGCGGGACGCGCGTGCGCGAGGTGGTCGAGGCGCAGTGCCGCCGCTTCTCGCTGAGCGACTACGAGGTGCTGCAACTGGCGCAGTGGGCGTGCCTCATCGAGGAGCACTACTCGGAGCGCGCCGGGCGCGACCAGCCGATGGACATCGAGTGGGCGAAGGACGGGCTGACGGGCGATCTCTTCATCCTCCAGGCCCGCCCCGAGACCGTCCACTCGATGAAGCGCGAGAACTACGTCGAGACGTTCCGCCTGACGGGCGAGCCCGGCGAGCCCCTGTGCACGGGCCAGGCCATCGGCCAGAAGATCGCGCACGGGCGCGTCCACGTCCTCGCCGATCCCGACCAGCTCACAGACTTCAACGCGGGCGACGTGCTCGTCACCTCGATGACCGACCCGGCGTGGGAGCCGATCATGAAGCGCGCCGCGGCCATCGTCACCGACCGCGGGGGGCGCACCTGCCACAGCGCGATCATCTCGCGCGAGCTGGGCCTGCCGTGCATCGTCGGGACGGGCGACGCGACCGCCGTCCTGGAGACCGGCCGGGAGATCACCATCTCCTGCGCCGACGGCTCGCAGGGGAACGTCTACGAGGGCCGCGTCGAGTTCAACGTCGAGCGGCGCGCGGTCGGCGACGCCGAGCGACCGCGCACGCAGGTGATGATGAACGTCGGCGACCCCGATCACGCCTTCGCGCTCGCGAGTCTGCCGAACGACGGCGTCGGGCTCGCGCGCCTCGAATTCATCATCAACAACCACATCGGCATCCACCCGATGGCGCTCGTCAACTACCCGAACATCGCGCGCGAGGAGGACGTGAAGGAGATCAGGCGGCGCGTCGGCGAGGAAGACCCGCGCGACTTCTTCGTGCGCTGCCTCTCGGAAGGCATCGGCCGCATCGCCGCCGCCTTCTACCCGAAGCCGGTCATCGTCAGGATGTCCGACTTCAAGTCGAACGAGTACGCGCGCCTCATCGGCGGCCTCCAGTTCGAGCCCTCGGAGGAGAACCCGATGCTCGGCTTTCGCGGCGCGTCGCGCTACTACGACGAGCGCTACCGCGAGGGCTTCCGCCTCGAATGCCTCGCGCTGCGGGTCGTGCGCGAGGACATGGGGCTCACGAACGTGAAGGCGATGATCCCGTTCTGCCGCACGGTCGAGGAGGGCGAGAAGGTGATCGCGCTGATGGCGGAGCACGGCGTCCGGCAGGGCGAGAACGGCCTGGAGATTTACGCGATGTGTGAGCTGCCCGCCAACGTCGTGCTCGCCGACGAGTTTCTGGAGGTCTTCGACGGCTACTCCATCGGCTCGAACGATCTCACGCAGCTCGCCCTCGGCCTGGATCGCGACTCGGAGACGGTCGCGCACCTCTTCGACGAGCGCAACGCGGCGGTCGAGCGCATGATCGCGCTCGCCATCGAGGCCGCCCACCGCGCCGGCAAGAAGATCGGCATCTGCGGGCAAGCGCCCTCCGACTACCCGGAGTTCGCGCGCTTCCTCGTCGAGCGCGGCATCACCTCGATCTCGCTCAACCCCGACACCGTCATCCAGACCACGCAGACCATCCTCGAAGCCGAGGCCTCCGTGCGCGACGAGTGGAAGGTCCCGACGCCCTTCAAGGCGCGGAACCTGGGCGGAGAGCCGGGCCGCGAAAACGGGATCGCCCTGCTCGAAGCTTCACGGGACGCCGCGCTGGAAGGTGTTTGATCGCCCCGTGGCTCGCGGGGGTTGCGGCGATGAGCGAATCTAACCAGGGCACGAGTTTTGTCAGCGCGCACTACCGCGCGTTGCTCGCCGTCGCGCTGCTGCTCACCTGCGGCGCGATCCACGTCGCCCTGATCCTTCTCCACCTGCTGCGGCTCCTCCGCGCGGGGCCTTTCTCGGAGGCCGCGGGCGGCGTCGCGGCCCTGGAAGGAGGCGAGAGTTTAGGCGATCTGCTCACGGGCGTTGTCGAGCTGGCGCAGTTGCTCGTCTTCATCGCGACGGCCGTCGTCTTCCTCATGTGGCTCCACCGGGCGTACAAGAACTTGAGAGCCTTCGGAGTCCGCACGGAGATGTCACCCGGGTGGGTGGTCGGCAACTGGTTCATCCCCATCCTCAACCTCTTCCGCCCCTATCAGTCTGTCAAAGAACTCTGGATCAAGAGTGATCCGGGAGTAGACTTCACACAGGGTTTCGCGGCGGCGGGCGCGCGGGCGACCACTCTCGTAGGCTTCTGGTGGTTCCTGTGGGTGTTGGCGAACTTCGCGGGTAGGGCGTACAGCAGGATCGCGGACGCCGAAATCGCTTCGAGCCGACCTGAATTTGTTGACTGGGCGGGCGAAGCGAGCAGCATCCTGGCGCTCGCCGCCGCGGCGTCCGCCGCGATGGTGGTATGGACGATAGATCGGATGCAGACCGAGAAGAGCCGGCGGCAGGGCTTGAGCCTCTGGTCTGCGCCGCCGCCGCCGCCCGAAGATTTCGGACACTCGCGGGGCGTTTCTCAAGCCTGAAAGGCGACCCTCGACCGCCCGCTAACTTCCCGACTCCAACTCGCCCAACACGCCCGGAACCTCACCGAGCAGCTCGCGCGCGAGGTAGCCGACGCGCCCGACGCGGCGCGCGAGCCTCTCTCCCGCGAGCGCGTGCGCGTGCACTCCCCAGAGGGCGGCTTGCAGCGGCTCCGCGCCGCGCGCGGCGAGCCCGGCGATCAGGCCGGAGAGCACGTCGCCCGAGCCCGACGTGGCGAGCCCGACGTTGCCCGCGCGGTTCGAGTAGACCTCGGCGGCGCGCGGCGAGGCGACGAAGGTCTCTCGCCCCTTGAGCGCCACGCACGCGCCGAACCCTTCCGCGGCCCGGCGCGCGGCGCGCGCGGGGTCGCGCCGCAACGCCTCGGCCTCCTCGCCCGTCATCTCCGAAAGCTCGGAACGGTTCGGCGTCATCACGACGCGACCGTGCGCCGGGCGAAACTCCTCGTCCATCTCCGCGAACTTCTTTAACACGACCGCGTCGACGACGAGCGTCGCATCTTTTATCTCGCGGAAGAGCGCCGCCAGAGCTTCGAACATGAAGGGGTCTTCGACGAGACCCGGCCCGACGAGCACCGCGCGAGCCTCGCCCGCGAGCCGGGCTAATATCTCTCCCGCGGACGCGTCCCACCCGCCCGCCTCCCCGCGCGGTAGCGCGTAGACGCGCGCCTCTGGGAGTTGGGCGGCGACCGTCTGCGCCGCGGCCGCCGAAGTCGCGACTCGCACTTTGCCCGCGCCCGCGCGAAACGCCGCCGTCGCCGCCAGCACCGCCGCGCCCGGCATCTCCGCCGAGCCCGCGACGACGAGCACGCGCCCGCGCGCCTCCTTGTCGTCCCCCTCGTCGGGTTCCGGCAGGGGCATCCGCCGCAGCAACTCCGCCGTGATGATGTTCCCAGACGCCGACGGCCTGGCCGCCCGGTCGCCCTTGGTCAACAGCTCGCGCGTCGCGCGCTCGCGCGCCACCTGCTCCGCCACCGTCTCTTGTGTCTTCTTCATTTCACCCCGCAGTCAGCGCCGCGCCCCTCACTTAAACTCCGCCACGACCGGCGTGTGATCGGACGGCCGCTCCCAGCCGCGCGGCTCCTTGTCGATCCAGCAGCGCGCGCAATCTTCCGCCAGCGGCTCGGAGACCCAGACGTGATCGATGCGCAGGCCCTCGTTGCGCCGGAAGCCGCCCGCCCGATAGTCCCACCAGGAGTAGAAGCCCGGGCGCTCCTCGTGCAGGCGGAAGGCGTCCGTGAAGCCCCACTCCCTGACGCGGGCGAGGGCCTCCTTTTCCGGCTTGCTGAAGAGGATGCGGCCGCGCCAGAGGTCGGGGTCGTGCACGTCCCTGTCTTCGGGCGCGACGTTGAAGTCGCCGCAGACGAGCACGCGGTCGTCCGTCCAGCAGTGCTCGTCGAGGTAGTCGCGCAAGGTGCCCAACCATTCGAGCTTGAACTTGAACTTCTCCGAGCCGACCGACTGGCCGTTGGGTACGTAGACGTTCACGACGCGCACGCCCCTGACGGTCGCCGCGATCAGGCGCGCGTGCGAGCCCTCCTCCTCGTCGGGGAATCCGCGCTGCACGTCCTCGCAGGGCGAGCGCGAGAGGATCGCCACGCCGTTGTAGGTCGGCTGGCCGTGCGCCTCGACGGCGTAGCCCAGGCGCTCGAACTCCGCGCGCGGGAACTTCTCGTCGGTGCATTTCGTCTCTTGCAGGCAGAGCACGTCGGGCCGCTCCTTCTCCAGCCACTTGACGACGAGCGGCTGGCGCGCGATGACGGAGTTGACGTTCCAGGTTGCGATCTTCACTCGGCGCATACTATACCCTTCGCATCACGTTTTTATGACACGCGCTGTCGGGGCGGGGGCGATTGATGGGCGGAAGAGTTCTGATCGTCGAGGACGACGAGACGCGCTGCGGATGGTTCCGGCGTCGGCTCTCGGGCTACGAATTGGACGTGACCTGTAGCGTCCCCGAGGCGATTGAGTGGCTGGGCTCGCGCGAGTACGAGACGATCCTGCTCGATCACGATCTGCGCGAGGAGCACTACTTCTCGAACGAGCGCGACGACCTTCACACCGGCTACGGCGTCGCCGCGTGGCTCGCCGCGCACCGCGACGCGCAGCCCGCGGCGTCGGTCGTCGTCCATTCGCTCAACTACGAGGGCGCGCGCCGCATGGTCGAAATCCTCCTCGAAGCGGGCTTCGACGCGGAGCACATCCCGTTCCCCTACCTGCAAACGGGGTTGCGACTCTGACGGCTTAGAGCTTCCGACGAAACTCACCGTCGCGCGTAAAGATGTAGGGGCGGGGCTCGTCCCTGCCCGCGCTCGACGACAGGTCGCGTCATGTTTAATGATGCAACGCGGGCAGAGGACTTGTCCCTGCCCCTACAATTATCTTGGTCTCGTTAGCGGCTCTTAGCATCACGCCCCGCCGCTTCATCATCGAGACGGAGGAGCGAGGGTCGCGTGCCCGCGGATTCAACTTCGGGCGCGCGCCGCTCCCACATTCGCCCGCAGACGCGGCAGCGGAGAAGTTTTCTGCCCGCGGCGTCCGCGCCTTCGACCTCGTCGAGGAACGCGCGCGCGTACGCCTGGGCGCTCGCGCCCTCAAGCCGCGCGAACTTTTCGCAGGAACACTTCGCCCCGCCCACCCCGCGCCCTCCCTTTCGGCTCAACGGTTTAACCGACTATTTCGTAAATGCCCGCCGATGGGTTAAACTTTCGCGACCCGATTACTTCCAACAGGGTAACACTTCGCAGCGCAAGTTCAGCCCGCCGTGAAATCTAACGGCGTCCGGGAGACAGACTTGGCAGCAGCCGCCGCTTTCTACGATCTGGAAGGCACACTCGTCAGCACGAACCTCGTGCACACGCTCGGCTTCTACTCGCGCAACCAGCAGGGCTTCGTGCGCAGCATCAGGAAGACGGCGGCGACCGTGCTGAGCCTGCCGCTCTTCGCGGTCACAGATCAGTACAGCCGCAAGGTCTTCAACGATCTCTTCTTCACGCGCTACAAGGGCGAGTCGCAGGATCGCCTGCGCTACTTCGCCGAGGAGCTGTTCGAGGACGTGCTCAAGCCGGCGGTCTTCCCCGGCGCGTTCGAGCTGATCGAGAAGTCGCGCAGCTTGGGCTTGCGGCAGGTCGTCGTCACCGGCGCGCTCGACATGTCGGTCGCTCCGCTGATGAAGTTCCTGCGCATCGACGACTACGCCTGCAACCGCCTGGAGTTCGTCAACGGGATCGCCACGGGGCGGCTGCTCCCGCCCGTGCTCGCGGCGGCGACGAAGGCGAGCTGGATCCGCAACTTCGCCGAGCGCGAGCGCATCAGCCTGAGCGAGTCTTTCGCCTACTCGGACAGCATGAGCGATCTGCCGATGCTCTCCATCGTCGGGCACCCCGCGGCGGTCAACCCCGACATGCGCCTGCGCCAGACCGCGCTGCACCACGACTGGCCCGTGCTGAATCTGAAATGAGAAAGCCGTGACGGGTAAACCGTGACGGGTGACAGGTGAAAAACTTGTCCTGACCTGTCACCCGTCACCCGTCACCCGTCACCGTCTTATGAGCCTACAGCTACGACGCAAAATCCACGAGTCGGTCGTCTACATCGACCGCGACAGCGCGCCGCGCATCATCCCTTCGGGCGAGGACTTCATCCTCGAAGACCTGCCCGTGGGCACGCGCGTCATCTACCCGAAGCCGTCGATCAAGGGGTTGCCCAACCGCGAGGCGGCGATCCGCTACGCCATCAACCACCCGCACGACGCCCCGCCGCTCTACGCGCAGTTGGAGCCGGGCATGAAGGTGACGATTGCGGTCGACGACATCTCTTTGCCACTGCCGCCCATGCGCACGCCCGACGTGCGGCAGACGATGTTAGAGATCGTGCTCGAACTGCTCGCCGCCAACGGCGTGGACGACGTGCACATCATCATCGCCAACTCGCTCCACCGGAAGATGACCGAGTGGGAGATGAAGCGCATGGTCGGCGCGAAAATATTTTCCGACTTCTACCCCGACCGCTACTACAACCACGACGCCGAAGACCCCGAAGGGTTAGTCGTCCTCGGAGAGACGCGTCACAAGGAGCCGCTGCGCGTCAACCGCCGCTGCGTCGAGAGCGATCTCGTCATCTACTGCAACATCAACCTCGTCCCGATGGACGGCGGCCACAAGTCGGTCGCCGTGGGGCTTTGCGACTACGAGTCTTTGCGCGCGCACCACGAGCCGCAGACGATTCGCGACTCGAACAGCTACATGGACCCGGCGAGCTCGATGCTCAACCACAAGGTCGTGCGCCTGGGTAAGCTCGTCGACGAGCACATGAACGTCTTCCACATCGAGACGGCTTTGAACAACCGGATGTACACGGGCGAGATGGACTTCCTGCTGCGCAACGAGGACGAGTTCTCCGCGCTCGACCGCATGAAGTTCGAGGCGATGCGCTTCACGATGGGCAAGATGCCGCGCGCCGCGCGCCGCAAGATGCTCCACCAGGTCCCGGCCGCCTACGAGGTCATCGCCTGCCACGCCGGCAAGACCGAGCCGACGCACAACGAAATCCTGAAGCGCAACTTCGACCAGTACGCCATCCCCGTCAACGGCCAGTGCGACATCCTCATCACGGGCATCCCGGACATCTCGCCGTACAACGTCTACTCGGTCTTGAACCCGCTGCTCGTGCAGGTGATGGCGCTCGGCTACCACTTCAACTTCTACCGTAACAAGCCGCTCCTCAAAAAAGGCGGCGTGCTCATCCTGCACCACCCGTGCTACGACGAGTTCGATCACAACTTCCACCCAAGCTACATCGAGTTCTTCAACCGCCTGCTGCCCGAGACGCGCGACGCCGACACGCTGCGCGACAAGTACGAGCGCGAGTTCGCCAACAACCCCAGTTACGTCGAGATGTACCGGCGCGGCAACGCCTACCACGGCGCGCACCCCTTCTTCATGTGGTACTGGGGCGAGAATGGGCGGCAGCACGTCGGGCACGTCATCGCCGCCGGGGCCGAGAACTCGCACGTCCCCGAACGCATGGGCTGGGAGCGCGCCGACAATCTGACCGAAGCCATCGCGATGGCGCGCAGCTACATGGGCCGCTCCGCCGAGATCACGATGCTCCACCAACCCGTGATCGCGCTCTGCGAAATGGAGTAGCTGTTTCGTGAAAGTCCGCGACGTGTTGAAGAAGTTGGAGGAAGACGGCTTGGGTTCTCGTCAGGACGAAAGGTAGTCATCGGCAGTTCAAGCATCCGACGAAGCCGAACGTCGTCACGGTCGCGGGCAAGCCGGGAGTTGACGTGCCGACCGGAACGCTAAAGAATATCTGGCGCACGGCTCAAATCGAGGAAAAGGTTTAATGAAGTACGGGGTTGTAATCGAAAAGGGCGGGACGAGCTACGGGGCTTACGTGCCCGCTCTGCCCGGCTGCGTCGCCGTCGGAGAGACTTTGGAAGAGGTCGAGCAGTTGACCCGCGAAGCCATCCAGTTTCACATCGAAGGTTTGCAGGAAGAAGGGCTTCCCGTCCCCGAGCCGCCCAGTTTCTTTGAGTTCGTTGGGGCTTAAATCAAACGGATGAAACTGTCTCCGACAGAGATTTATCGAGGGCGCAAAATCCTCTTGATCGGGAGCACGGGCTTCCTCGGCAAGGTGACGCTCTCGATGCTGCTGCACCGCTTTCCGGTCGTCGAAAAGGTGTACGTCACGGTGCGCGCCCGCTCGCTCGAAGAATCACACACGCGCTTCTGGAACAACGTCATCACCGCGCCGCCGTTCGACCCGTTAAGAGATCGCTACGGCTCGGCGTTCGAGGGCTTCATCCGCGACAAGGTCGAGATCGTCGGCGGCGACATCGGCGAGGACCGTCTGGGCTTCACCGAGGAGGAGGCCGAGCGCGTCGCGCAGGACGTTGACGTGGTCATCAACAGCGCGGGCAACGTCACCTTCAACCCGACGCTGGAGAGCGCGCTGCGCACGAACGTCGTCGGCACGCAGAACGTCATCGCGTTCGCCAAGCGGATGCGCCGCCCCGCGCTCATCCACGTCTCGACCTGCTTCGTCGCCGGCAACCGTTCCGGCCCCGTCTGGGAGAGCGACCCCGTGGTCGGCTACTTCCCGCGCCGCGAGGAGCTGCCCGGCGTCGAGTTCCACGTCGAGCAGGAGATACGCGACTGCGCGAAGCTCGCCGAGCGCGTGAGAGACGAGGCGCGCGACGCGATGCAGGCGGCGCGCTTCCGCGAGGCGGCGCGCAAGCGCCTCGTCGAGGAGGGGCGCGACCCCGACGATCTGGACGCGATGGGCCTGGCGGTCGCGCGCGAGCGCAAAGTCTGGACGAGGGAGCGCCTCACCGATCTCGGCATCGAGCGCGCCGAGTGGTGGGGCTGGCCCAACATCTACACCTACACGAAGAGCCTCGGCGAACAGCTCGTCGCGATGGAGGACGGGATCGTCCGCTCGATCGTCCGGCCGAGCATCGTCGAGTCCGCCGAAAAGTTCCCCTTCCCCGGCTGGAACGAGGGCTTCACGACGACCGCGCCGCTCATCTTCATCGCGCTCAAGGGGCAGACGCTGATCCCCGTCAACGAGAAGCTGATCCTCGACATCACGCCCGTCGATCAGGTCGCGGCGGTGATGCTCGCCGTCTCGGCGGAGGCGATGGCCGGCGAGCCGCGGCTCGTCTACCAGGCGGCGACCGGCGACGCGAACCCGAACGACATGAAGCGCATCGTCGGGATGGTCGGCCTCTACAAGCGCAAACACTTCTCCGAGAAGGACGCCGGTTTCCGCGTCGTCAACGAGATCGCCGCCCGCATGGAGACCAAGCCCGTCACGCCCGCGTACTTCGAGAAGGCTTCGACGCCGATGTTCAACGCGGTCGCCAGGCGCGCCTCGAAACTGCTCGACGACGCGCGCCCGCGCTGGGGCGGCGGCCGCCTGACCGAGTGGATCGATCACGCGAAGAAGACCGTGGATCGCGTCGAGGAGGTGACGAGAGAGACGAAGGAGGCGTTCGAGCTGTTCCGCCCCTTCATGGTCGAGAACGCCTACGTCTTCCGCGCCGACAACGTGCGCTCGCTCTTCTCGCGCATCCGCAAGGACGAGCAGCAGCTCTTGCCCTGGCACCCCGAAAAGCTCGACTGGTACGACTACTGGATGCACGTCCACTTCCCCGGCCTGAAGAAGTGGGTCTTCCCGCAGCTCGAAGAGGACATGCGCGCCGTCGAGAAGCGCGTCTACACCTACCGCGACCTGCTCGAACTCTTCGAGACTTCGACCAAGCGCTTCTCGACGCGCGTCGCCATGCGCATCGAGCGCGACGGGCGCAGGGAGCAGTACACCTACGCCGACCTGCACGAGCTGGCGACGCGCGCCGCGGCGTTCTTGGTCGGCGAGGGCGTCAAGTCGAACGAGCGCGTCATGCTCCTCAGCAACAACGCGCCGGAGTGGGGCATGACCTACTTCGGCGTGTTGAAAGCCGGCGCGACCTGCGTGCCCGTCGATCCGGAAAGTCTGACCGGCGAGGTCGTCAACTTCGCGCGGGCGAGCGAGGCCGCCGGGATCGTCGTCTCCGAAGAGATGGACGAGAAGCACCCCGACCTGCGCGGGCGGCTCGACGAAGAGGGGCTGGCTTCGACGCGCGTCTGGAAGTTCGGCGAGGTCTTCGCGCTGCCGCCGGAGAAGGAGGAGGAGGAGCGCAAGGCGCTTCTGCCCGCCCGCGTCCCCGCGCAGACGGTCGCCTCGCTCATCTTCACTTCGGGGACGACGGGGCAGCCCAAGGGCGTGATGCTCACGCACAAGAACTTCACGAACATGGTCTCGATGCTCGCCTCCGTCTTCGACATGAAGACGACGGACGGCGTGCTCTCCGTCCTCCCGCTCCACCACACGTTCGAGTTCTCGACCGGCTTCTTAACGCCCCTCAGTCGCGGCGCGCAGATCACCTACCTGCCCGAACTCAGCAGCGAAGAGCTGACGCGCGCCATCAAGAACGGCCACGTCACGGGGATGGTCGGCGTGCCCGCGCTGTGGGAGCTGCTGCACCGCCGCATCAAGAACCGCCTGAACGAGCGCGCCAAGTGGATCGGCGAGTCGGCCGACCTCCTGATCCGCGCCAACAGTTGGCTGCGCGACAACACGCCGTTCAACATGGGGCAGCTCGTCTTCCGCCCGATCCACACCGGCATGGGGGGCCGCATCCGCTATCTGATCAGCGGCGGCTCGGCCCTGAACGACCGCGTCAAAAAAGATTTCCACGGCCTCGGCTTCACCATCCTCGAAGGCTACGGCCTGACCGAGGCCTCGCCCGTGCTGACCGTCACGCGCCCGCAGAACAGCCTCATCGCGGGCAGCGTCGGCCGCCCCGTGCCGGGCGTCGAGGTCAAAATTTTAGACGCGAACTCGGCCGGGATCGGCGAGGTCGTCGCGCGCGGGCCGAACGTGATGCTCGGCTACTTCAACGACCGCGACGCGACCGAGTCGGTGCTCCGCAACCGCTGGCTCTACACGGGCGACCTCGGCCGGCTCGACGACGAAGGCAACCTCTACCTCGTCGGCCGCTCCAAAGACATCATCGTCGACACGAACGGCAAGAACGTCTACCCGGACGAGATCGAAGACCTCTACTCCGACTCGCCGTTCGTCAAGGAGCTGAGCGTCGTCGGCCTCCCGGACGGCATCGGCGAGAAGGTCGCGTGCATGGTCGCGCCCGACTACGATCACGACATCACGCTCGCGCGCGACGAGGTGCGCCGCCGCGTCGAGGAGCACTTCAAGGACGTGTCGTCGGCGCTCCCCTTCTTCAAGCGCGTCAAGGTCCTGCACTTCTCGGACGACGAGCTGCCGCGGACGGCGACGCGCAAGGTGAAGCGGCGCGAGGTCGTCCGGATGATGCAGGCGCTCGAACAGGGCGAGCGCACGCTCGCGGCGGGCGACGAGCGCGAGGAGCGCGGCAGCGACTGGCTGCTCGACATCATCGCCCACGTCTCGAACCGCGCGCGCTCCGAGGTGACACTCGACGCGCGGCTCGGCGACCTCGGCTTCGACAGCCTGATGTTCGTCGAGCTGGCGACGGCCATCGAGCAGGCGGGCGGCGCGCTCAAATCGCCCGACACGCTCAACCAGGTGCAGGACGTACGCGAGCTGCTCACGGTCGTCGAGCGCCGGCGGGCCGAGGCGCGCCGCGAGGACGCGAGCCGCCGCCGCGCCGAAGAGGTCAGGCGCGAGGACGAGGAGATTTACATCCCCTCGCTCGTGCGCACGGTGGGCAACCGCGGGCTCGACGTTTTGCAGCGCGCCTTCTACGACAAGTTCCTACACACGAAGATCGAGGGCGCGTCGAACGTGCCCGCGCACACGAACTTCATCGTCGTCGCCAACCACGCCTCGCACCTCGACATGGGGCTCGTCAAGATGGCGCTCGGCGATCAGGGGAAAGACCTGGTCGCGCTCGCGGCGGCCGACTACTTCTTCGACAACAAGTACAAGCGCGCCTACATGGACAACTTCACGAACCTCGTCCCGATGGAGCGCAGCGGCTCCCTGCGCAAGTCGCTGCGGCACGCGCTCTCGTTCCTGGAGCGCGGCTACAACGCGCTCGTGTTCCCCGAAGGCACGCGCTCCGTGACGGGCGAGATCGTCGACTTCAAACCCGTCCTCGGCTTCCTCGCGCTGACCGCGCGCACCGGCATCCTGCCCGTCTACCTCCACGGCACTTACGAGGCGCTCCCGAAGGGCTCGAACATGCTCCGCAGCCGCGACATCGGCGCGCGCATCGGCCGCTTCATCCCCGTAGAGGAACTCGACGCGATGACGAAGGGGATGCCCAAGTCAGAGGGCTACCGCCTCATCGCGGCTTACGCGCGCCACCGCATCGAGAACCTGCGCGACGGCGCGGCGAGCAGCTTCGACGCGAAGGGCCTGCGCCGGCGCTGGCGCGCCGAGCGCCGCGCGCACCTCGCCGAGGCCGACGCCGGGCTGCCCGAAGACCAACTCACGCCGACGGGAGACTGAAGACCGTGGCGAGTAAGCCGTGACGGGTGGCGAGCAAATCCGTCTTCCGTGTGTGCCCGTCACCCGTCGCACGTCACCCTACAATTTCATGGCGACTAAGAAGAGCGTGACCCGCGCGAAGTCTCCGTCGAAGACGAAAGCTAAGGCGAAGCCCAGGACTGCCGGGGCCGAGTCGCCGCGCACGACCGCGCTCGCGCGGCGTGCGAACCGTTACACGCTCGTCACGGGCGGGACGGGGTTTCTGGGCAGCCACCTCGTGCGCCAACTCGTCGCCGCGGGCGAGAAGAACCTGCGCGTCTTCTCCACGTCCGCGCCCGCGTGGCTCTCGGAACTCGGCGTCGAGTCGGTCGAAGGCTCGGTCACGAACGCGGAGGACGTGCGCCGCGCGGTCGAGGATGTCGAGAGCGTCTACCACCTCGCCGGGCTCGTCTCGCGCCGGCAGTCGGACGCGCACCGGATGTACGCCGTCCACGTCGACGGGACGCGGCTGCTCTGCGAGGCGGCGCGCGCCGCCGGCGTGAGGTCAATCGTCCTCGCCTCGACGAGCGGCACCATCGCCGTCACGAAGGACGGCGACATCGTCCCCGACGAGGAATACCCGCCGCCGCTCGAAATCATCTCGCGCTGGGCCTACTACGCGAGCAAGCTCTACCAGGAGCGCGCCGCGCTGGAAATCTTCGGCGGCGACTCGCGCCGCCTCGTCATCGTCAACCCCAGCCTGCTCCTCGGCCCCGGCGACGAGCGCCTCAGCTCGACGAAGGTCGTGCTCGACTTCCTCGCGCGTAAAATCCGCGCCGTGCCCGGCGGCGGCTTGAGCTTCGTGGACGCGCGCGACGTGTCGGAAGCGCTCGCCGCCGCGATGCGCCGCGGCCGCCACGGCGAGCGCTACCTGCTCGGCGCGGCGAACTGGACGTTCGACAAGTTCTTCGGCCGCCTCGAACGCATCACCAAGACCTCCGCGCCGCGCTTCACACTCCCCTCGCGCTTCGCCGTCGCGGGCTCGCGGGCCGTCCACGCGCTCTACCGGCACTGGGACCTCGCCCCGCCCGTCGAGCCGAACGAGATCGAGATGGCCGAGCACTTCTGGTACGTGGACGCTACGAAGGCCGCGCGCGAGTTGGGCTTCCGGCCGCGCGATCCGGGCGAGACGTTGCAGGAGACCGCGTCTTACGTGCGCGAGAATTTCTTAGGGCAAGGCGCGCTCGGCTAACTCCCCTGGGCGGGCGCGCGCACCACGAGCGCGGCGGGCAGGACTTCAAACGTCGCGGGCAGACTCCCGACCAACTCGCCGTCAACTTCGAGCAAGACTTTCTCGCCGCTTCCGCCCGCGGCCCTCACGCCGACCTTGCGCGCGCGCGCGTGGTGGACTTGACTCATGCCGAGGTGCGTCCCCAGGTAGAGGCGGTGTGCGTTCGAGAAGATCGAGAGCGCGCCGAGATCGCCGACCGCCACCACGTCGAACAGCCCGTCGGTCAGCTTCGCGTGGGGCGCGATCTTCATCCCGCCGCCGAAGTAGCGTGCGTTCGCGACGCAGAGGTTGGTGACGACGACGTGACGCTCGCGCCCGCCGTCGAGCCTCACGAGCAGGCGCGGGTTCTCGAACGAGAGCGCGGCTTGCGCCGAGGCGACGGCGTACGAGGCTCTGCCGCCGAGCAGGTTCGCGCCGCGCGCCGAGGGCGCGGTCTCGTCCGCGCCTTTCGCGCGCCGGATCACTTCGCCGCCCATGCCGCACGACGCCACGTTGACGAAGTGGCGCACTTCCCTCCCGCCTGTCTCGTTCTCAAACTCGACGCGACCCGCGTCGATGCGCACGGTGCGCCCGTCTCGCAGAGCGCGCGCCGCGTCGCGCGTTCGACGCGGCATGCGAAGCGTGCGCCTGAAATCCCCGCCCGTCCCGCTCGGCAAGACGCCCAGCTCCGCGTCCGCCCCCGACGCCAGGATGCCCGACGCCACCTCCGAGATCGTCCCGTCGCCCCCGCACGCGACGATCAGGCGGCGACCCGCGCGCGCCTCGCGCTCGGCGATCACGCGCGCGTCGCCCGCGCCCCTCGTGAACGCGCAGTTAAACGCGCCGAAGTGCTCACGCACGTCGCCCGCCGCGCGCGCCCACCCCGCGCCCGTCGCGCCGCCCGCGGAGGAGGGGTTGACGATGATCAAAGGCAAAGTCATCTGAGTACTGAGTGGTGAGTAGTGAGTACCGAGTGAAAGGTAAATGCCTCCCACTCGGTGCTCACTACTCACCACTCATCACTTCTTCTGGTAGAGGGCGCGGTCGCGCTCGGCGAGTTCGGCGAGCTTGGACATGACGAACTCGGCGATCTCCTTGTAGGTGCGCATCCCGTCGCGGTCGCGGAAGCGCGAGAAGTCTATCGACTCGCCGAAGTGGACGCGGATCGGCTCGCCCCCCGTCCAGTTGCGCTTGATCTGGCGGGGCAGATCGTTCGTCAGCCCCGCGACGAAGACGGGCACGACCTGCGGGTCGGCTTCGCGGATGAGCTTGCCGATGCCGAACTTCGGCGGGAGCAGGCTGTAGGGGTCCGGGCTCCGGTTGCGCGTGCCTTCCGGGTGGAAGCCGACGAGGTGGCCGCGCCCGCGCCGGCAGAGGTCGACCAGCTCGCGCATCGAGAACTTGTCGAACTCGCGCTTCTCCGGCAGCGGGTTGCTGCCCGCGGCGAAGAAGGGCGGGTACATCGACCACCAGCCCATGATGAGGTTGACGAGCATCCCCACGGGCGATTCGTAGAAGAAGCGCCCGCGGACGGGGAAGAAGAGGCGCTTCTCGAAACTCGTGCGGCGGAACAGCTCGGCCGAGACGACGTACATGTCGAAGAACGTGCGGTGGTTGGCGACGAGCAGCAGGGGCCGGTCGTGCGAGACGGCCTCCACGTTTTCGAGGCCGTACACACGCATCAGGTTGTAGGTGCACAGACGTATCCAGCCCATCCCGACCGTGCGCTGGCAGAACGTCCAGAAGCGCTTCCACCCGCCCCGATTCATCCGGCGCGAGAAGCGGAACGCGAAGCGCTCCATCGTCGACAAGACCGCAAGCTCTTCTGGCGTCGGCTCGCACGCGGCGTCAGACAGGGCGGGCTCGCGGGGCTCGACCTGTCGCGGCGTTGTCGTTGGCTCGGTCTCTACGGTGGACATGGCGGCGCGTCAATCGTAAATCGAAGACCGTTCATAGTGAAAGCTCAGAACGACTGTCTTCACCACTCACGGTCCCGACTTACGGTTGACGATCCACGGGCTTTCAGTCGATGGAAAAGTATTTCGCCTCTTCGTGGTGCACGATGATCGCGGAGGTCGATTGCTCCGGCTCCAACTGAAACTCCTCGGTCAGCGAAACGTCGATCCGCGACGGGTCGAGCAGCCCGAAGAGCTTCGCCTGGTCTTCGAGGTTGGGGCACGCCGGGTAGCCGAAGCTGAAGCGCGAGCCCCGGTAGCCCTGGTGGAAGAGCTTCGTGATCTCTTTCGCGTCGCGCCCGGCGATGCCCAGCTCCTCGCGCACGCGCTTGTGCCACAACTCCGCCAGCGCCTCCGCGCTCTCGACCGAGAGGCCGTGGAAGAAGAGGTACTCCGCGTAGTTGTCCGACTTGAACAGCTCCTGCGCGTACTCGCTCGCGCGCCGCCCGACGGTGACGAGCTGGAACGCGGCCACGTCCACGCGCCCCGATTCTTTCGACGCGAAGTAGTCCGCGAGGCAGAGCCGCTTGCCGGCGGGCTGCCGCGGGAAGGTGAAGCGAGCGCGCTCCGTCCGCTCGTCGTCGCGGTAGATGACGAGATCGTTGCCTTCAGACTGGCAGGGGAAGTAGCCGTAGACGAGGCGCGGCGCGAGCAGGCGCTCGCGCTCCGAGCGCTGCTTCAGCTCCTCGTAGACGGGCCTCACCTTCTCGGCGACGAGCTGCCGATATTCCTCGGCGCTCCTGCGCCCCTGCTTGAACTGCCACTGACCCTTGAAGAGCGCCGACTCGTTGACGAACGCGAAGACCTCGGCGAGCGGCACGTCTGCGACGACGCGCGAGCCGTAGAAGGGCGCGGGCGGGATGGGCGCGTCCGCGTTCACGTCCGAGCGCGCGGTGTGCGTCGTGTCGCCCGCGACTCTCGCGGCGCGCGGGCGCGCGGGCTTGCGGATGCCGAGCTTCGCCTCTTCGCCGATCAGGTCTTCGGCGTCCTCGCCGCCGCCGCCGTCATCCGCCCCGACCGTCGCGGCGCGCGCCTTCGCCTGCGCCGCCTCGCTCGCATCAGTGCCCGCGCCCGTGAGCTGATCCATCGTGTGGAGGCCGTCGAAGGCGTCGCGCGCGTAGAAGAGCTGGCCCGCGTAGATCGGTTTCAAGTCTTCGTCCACGTAGCGCCGGTTGAGCGCCGCGCCGCCTAAGACGACCGGCACGTCGATGCCGCGCTCCGTCATCAACTCCAGATTCTCGCGCATGATGAGCGTTGACTTGACGAGCAGCCCCGACATCCCGATGGCGTCCGCCTGGTGCTCGGCGTGGGCTTCGAGGATGGCGTCGATGGTCTGCTTGATGCCGAGGTTGACGACGCGGTAGCCGTTATTGGTCAGGATGATGTCCACGAGGTTCTTGCCGATGTCGTGCACGTCGCCCTTGACGGTGGCGAGCACCATCGTCCCCTTCGCGGTCGCGCCGCCCTTCTTCTCCATGAAGGGTTCGAGGAAGCGCACCGCCGCCTTCATCACCTCCGCCGACTGGAGGACGAAGGGCAACTGCATCTGGCCGCTGCCGAAGAGGTCGCCGACCACTTTCATGCCGTCGAGCAGGAGGTCGTTGACGATGTCGAGGGCGGAATACTTTTCGAGCGCGAGCTTCAGGTGGTCTTCGAGCTTCTGCTTCTCGCCGTCGATGATGTGCCGCTTCAGCTTCTCCTCGACCGGCAGGCTCTCGTCCACGACGGTCGCCTTCTTCGACGACACGCCCTCGAAGAGCTTCGTGAACTCCGTGAGCGGATCGTAGGTGCAGACCTCGCCGTCGAACTCCCGGCGGTCGTAGATCAGTTGCAGCGCGACCTCGCGCTCGCGCTCGCCGATGCGGTTCAAGGGCACGATCTTGCTCGCGTTGACGATCGCGGCGTCGAGCCCGGCCTCGACCGCCTCGTGCAAAAACACCGAGTTCAGCACGACGCGCGACGCGGGCGAGAGCCCGAACGAGATGTTCGAGACGCCGAGGATCGTGGAGCAGTCGGGCAGGGCCTCCTTGATCCGGCGGATGCCGTCGATGGTCTCGGCGGCGTTGCGGCGATCCTCCTCGATGCCCGTCGAGATGGGCAGCGCGAGCGGATCGAAGAAGATGTCTTGCGCCGGGAAGCCGAGTTCCCCGGTCGCCTGCCCGTAGGCGCGGCGCGCGATCTCGAACTTGCCCTCGGCGGTGCGCGCCATCCCCACCTCGTCGATCGTGCCGACGACCACGGCCGCCCCGTACTCGCGCGCGAGCGAGAAGACTTTACGGAAGCGCGGCTCGCCGTCCTCGTAGTTCGTCGAGTTGAGGATGCACTTGCCGCCCGCGTGCTTGAGCCCCGCCTCCATCTTCTCCCACTCGGTCGAGTCGAACATGAGCGGGATGCGAACCTGCGTGGCGAGGCGCGAGGCGAGTTCGTGCATGTCGGCGACGCCGTCGCGCCCGACGAAGTCGACGTTCACGTCGAGGACGTGCGCGCCCTCGCGCTCCTGCTCGCGGGCGAGCGAGACGAGGCCGTCCCAGTCCTCCCCGCCCAGCAGGTCTCTCATCTTCTTCGAGCCCGAGGCGTTGACGCGCTCGCCGACGATGAGGAACGAGGTGTCCTGCCGGTAGGGCTGCTGCGCGTAGATCGACGAGGCCGACGGGACGAGCTTCGCGTCGCGCCGTTTCGGCATCACCGAGCGCATCGCCTCGACGACCGACTTGAGGTGCGCGGGCGTCGTGCCGCAGCAGCCGCCGACGACGTTGACGCCGAAGTCTTTCGCGAAGTGCAGGAGCTGCGCCGTGAAAGTTTCGGGCGTCTCGCCGTAGAACTGCTTGCCGTCCCTGACTTCCGGGAGACCCGCGTTGGGCAGGACCGAGACGGGCAGCGGCGCGTTCTCGCAGAGGTAGCGGATGCTGTCGGTCATGTGCTTGGGGCCGGTCCCGCAGTTCATGCCGATCACGTCGATGGGGAAAGGTTCGAGCGCGGTCAGCGCCGCGCCGATCTCCGTGCCGTTGAGCATCGTGCCGAAGATTTCAATCGTCACCTGCGCGATGACGGGCACGCGGCGGCGCGTCTCTCCGAAGTTCTCGAAGATCGCGGCGAGCGCCGACTTGGTCTGCAACGTGTCCTGGCAGGTCTCGACGATGAGCAGGTCGACGCCGCCATCCATCAGCCCGCGCACCTGTTCGGCGTAGGCGGCCTTGAGCGCGTCGAAGGTGATGTGACCGAGCGTGGGGAGCTTCGTGCCAGGCCCCATCGAGCCGGCGACCCAGCGCGGGTGAGCCTTCGTCGAAAAATCCGCGGCGACGCGGCGCGCGAGCTGAGCGGCTTTGAGGTTCAGCTCGTAAGCCATCCCGGCGATCCCGTACTCGCCGAGGACGAAGGGCAGCCCGCCGAACGTGTCGGTCTCCACCACGTCGCAGCCGACCGCGAGGAACGCCGCGTGCACGTTCTCGACCGCCGAGGGCTTGCTTATCAGCAGGTACTCGGGGCAGCCCTCGAACTGCGCGCCGCCGTAGTCTTCGGGCGTCAGGTTCTGCGACTGGAGGCTCGTGCCCATCGCCCCGTCGAAGACGACGATGCGCTCTTTGAGTGTGGTCAGGAAATCAGTCATATCAGAAGCTGTTAGCCATTAGCCGTTAGCTATTAGCTGTTAGCCAAACCAACGGCTTTTGTTTGTTCTGGCCGAAAGCTAATAGCTAATGGCTAACAGCTAATAGCTAAAAGAAGCCCCGCGCTATAAACAACGCGGGGCTTCTTCGTCGAAAGCCTTTGGATGCTGGGTCTCTAGCCGACGAGACCCGACCGAGCTGTTTAGCCGTTTGTTTTACGTGGCCGCAAGTCGCCTTAACTCACCACGTTTTTCGTCGAACTCATTGAAACACCGGGCGCGGGAGGTGTCAAGGCGGCCTACTTGCCAGCCTTGTCGCGGTCGCTGCGCAGCTCCTTGGCGATCTCGGAGGCGCGGCGCTTGGTCGGCTCTTTGCGCTTGAGCGGGTTGAAGATCAGGCGGTTGCCGAAGTCCTTCGCCCAGAGCCGCTGTCCGATCGGCGATTCGAGCTTGACGAAGGCGCGGGCCTCCGTGCTGTCGTCGCCGACGCGGACGGAGAGAGCCCCGGAGAGGACGGCGTCGGCGTCCTCGGCCCGCTCGACGACGACGAAGCCTTGCTTCGTCAGCTCCTCGCCGAGGAGGAAGCGGAAGCGCTCGGCTTCGTCGGCGCGCCCCATGTCGCCGACGTAGATCTTGCGCACGTCGCGCAGGGCGGGCTGTCGGCGAGGTCGCCCCGCGCCGTCGGAGGCGAGCGAGGCGTGGGCCGTCAGGCAGAGGAGGCTGGCGAGCAAAAGCGTGCGGAGGGACAATCGTCTCATAACTTTCTCCTTCCCAGTGTGGGTGTGCGGGTTGTCGCTGAGAGCCGGACTCGCGGGAGAGTGGCGGATCGCAGGCGACTGTTATGACGCTAGAGATGCCGCGACGGTTAACAAGAGTTGCGCGCGATCTGGGGGCGGCTGCTTTTCCGCCGCTCCATTTCTGTGATACTTTCGCAAACGTCCGGCGCTTCCACCGAAGTCCCACGCGAACCTTATGCGACGTGCCATCTACCCCGGCTCCTTCGACCCCGTCACGAACGGCCACCTCGACATCATCGGTCGCTGCTGCCACCTCTTCGACGAGATCGTCGTCGCCGTCGTCGTCAACCAGGAGAAGAAGCCGCTGTTCACGGTCGGGGAGCGGCAGTCGATTCTGCGCGACGCGCTCGGCGGGATCGAGACGGGCGAGTGCCGCCTGACGGTCGACAGCTTCGAAGGGCTCCTGATGAAGTACGCCGTCGAGCAGAGGGCGGACGCCATCGTCCGCGGCATCCGCGCCATCTCCGACTACGAGTACGAGCTCCAGATGGCGCTGATGAACCGGAGGCTTGAGCCGAGGGTCGAGACCGTCTTCATGATGTCGGCCGAGGCTTACTCATACGTCAGCTCGCGGCTCGTCAAAGAGGTCTTCCAGCTCGGCGGCAGCGTCCGTGGACTCGTCCCCGCGCTCGTCGAGACGCGCATGAGCGAGAAGCTGGGGCGCGCGCCGCGCCAGTGATTCACCCCCCGCGCCGATGATATACTTCTCGCAAACCTGGCGACGCCCCGACTTTTCATGATGACCAAACACGCCGAGAACATTTTTCAGACCTCGGAGCGCGTCGCGCGGATGCGCGCCTCCTCGACGCTCGGCGCGATGCAGAAGGCACTGGCGCTGCGCGCGGCGGGCGTGGACGTGGTCGATCTCGGCGCGGGCGAGCCAGACTTCGACACGCCCCCGCACGTTAAACTCGCCGCGCAGGAGGCGATGCGCCGCGGCGAGACGAAGTACACCGCCACGGGCGGCACGCGCGCGCTGCAACAGTCGATCATCGACTATTACGGGCGCGAGTTCGGCGCGCGCTACGAGCCCGCGGAGGTGATGGCGACGGCGGGCGGCAAGCAGGCGATCTTCAACGCCGTCGTCACGCTCGCCAACCCCGGCGACGAAGTCCTCGTCGCCAAGCCCTACTGGGTCACGTTCCCTGAGATCGCCAAGTTCGCGGGGGCGACGCCCGTCTACATCGAGACCGAGCGCAACGGCTTCCAACTCACCGCCGAAGAAGTGCGCGCCGCCGTCACGCCGCGCACGAAGCTCATCATCATCAACTCGCCGTCGAACCCTTCGGGGCGCGTGATCCCGCCCGCGGAGTTCCGCCGGATCATGGAGGTCTGCGCCGAAGCGGGCGTCTACGTCGTCTCCGACGAGTGCTACCTGCGCTTCGTCTACGCGCCGGGCGAAGTCTTCAGCGCGGCGTCGCTCCCGCCGGAGCTGCGCGCGCGCCTGTGCATCGCGGGCTCGTTCTCGAAGACCTACGCGATGACGGGCTGGCGCATCGGCTACGCGCTCGCGCCCCCCGAATGGATCAAGGCGATGCTGCTCATGCAGGGTCACTCGACGAGCAACCCGAACTCGGTGGCGCAGGCGGCGGCGGCGGCGGCGATGAACTCTCCGCAGGACTGCGTCGGCGAGATGCTCGCCGAGTACGCGCGCCGTAGAGAGTGGTTAATCGGCGCGCTCGGAGGCATCCCCGGCTTCTCTTGCTTCGCGCCCGAAGGCGCGTTCTACGCCTTCCCCGACGTGCGCGGCTGCCTGGCGGGCGACGTGAAGACCTCAGCCGCGTTCGCCGAAAAACTGTTGACGGACGAGCACGTCGTCGTCACCGACGGCGCGGGCTTCGGCGCGGACGGCTACCTGCGCATCTCCTACGCGACCTCGCTCGAACGGCTCAAGGAAGGCGTCACGCGCATCCGCCGCGTCGCCGAAGCGTGCGCGCGTTAGTCCCGAATCGAAAGCCGGCCCCCGTGCATGAAGAGAGACGGCGACTCGCAAAT
>DATLMC010000082.1:0-9595 GCA_035537435.1 Pyrinomonadaceae bacterium
TTCACCCTCAACATCTTCCAGACGCTGCCGACGGGCGGCAACGGGAGCCTCGTCGGCACCTTGAGCGGGACGCTCGGCTTCAACACCGGCATCGCCACGCTCAGCTTCACGACGACCACCATCCAGATCGACGGCTTCACCTACACGGTCAACCCGACCTACACGCTGGCGCTGCCGGCCACGGGGACGGGCGGCAGTGCCGGCACCGGCACGACGACCATCCAGGGCACGGTGACGGGCTCGGCCGTCCCGGAGCCGGCGACGATGCTCCTGCTCGGCACGGGCCTGGCCGGCGTCGCCTCTCGCGCACGCAAACGCCGCCAGGCTGCGTAAGATCGCCGAAAGCCCCTTTTCAGTTGCCGAAAAGCAGAGCCGGACGTAAAAAGTCCGGCTCTGCTTTTTGCTGTAAAAATTAACTTTCCCCCTCAAATATTTTTCTGGAGACCAAAGGGCATTAAACATTTTCAGGTATTACACACGGACGGTTAATAAGTAGCGGCAGGCTCGGAGGGGGGAGGCGAATCCCCCGGAGGGCAGGCGCTTTTTTTTGCCCGAAATCGTGTAAACCCTCACCCCCGTCGACCGCGCCGGACGCGGGAGACTCCGTTGACCTCGCGCCCCGTCTGTCCCTATCATCCTACGTGCGAAAAATCGTCTCAGCCGCCGAGATGCGGGAGGTCGACCGCCTGACGACCGAGCGCTACTCGATCCCGCCGCTGCTCCTCATGGAGGCTGCCGCGAGCGCCGCCGCGCGCTCCGTCGCCTCCCATTTTCCAGAAGGCTTTTCCGGGTTGCGCGCGCTCGTGCTCTGCGGTCGCGGCAACAACGGGGGCGACGGCGCGGCGCTCGCCCGCCTCCTCTGTCTGCAAGGCGCGCGCGTCGAGGTGGCACTCGTCGGTCAGCTCGGAGAGACGCGCGGCGACGCCCGGATCAATTTAGAGATCGCGCGCGACCTTTCGGGGGCGAGCGGTCTGACCCGGCCAGCCGGTTCTGACGTTGCGACCTCCGCGCTGTTCGTTAACGGCGGCGGGCTTCTCCGTTTTACGGAATTGACGCCCGGCGAAGATTGGGAGAGGCGCCTTCATGCGGAACCGGGACGAGGCTACGATCTCATCGTCGACGCACTGCTCGGCACGGGGCTCACGCGGCCGCTCGAAGGGCACTACCTGGAGATCGTCAAATACGTCGCGAAGTGTCGCGCGTCGCGCGACATTGATTCACGCCCGCTCATCGTCTCGCTCGACATCCCCTCCGGACTCGACGCCGACTCGGCGGACGCACCCGGCGAACACGTCCGGGCCGATCTCACCGTCACCTTCACCGCGCCGAAGACAGCGAACGTGCTCCCGCCCGCGTCGCACTCGAACGGTCGCCTCGCCGTCGCCGACATTGGGACGCCCGCCGCGCTCCTCGAAGCCGCACCGTCGAAGCTCTTCCTCGTCGGGGCCGACGACGCGCGCGCATGGCTCATACAGACGCGCTACGCGCCAGACTCTTTCAAGAACACGCACGGCCACGCCCTCGTCGTCGCGGGCTCGCGCGGGATGACGGGCGCGGCCGTGCTCTGCGCCCAGGCCGCGATGCGCTCCGGCGCAGGGCTCGTGACGGTGGCCGCGCCGTCTTCCGCAGTCGCGCCCGTCGCGGCGCGCGTCACGCCCGAAGTGATGACGGCAGAGCTTCCGGAGACCGGGCAGGGCGCGGCGAGCGACGAGGCGCTCGACCGCGTCGCACAACTATCCGAACGCGCGGACGTGATCGCCGTCGGCCCCGGTCTCACGACCGAAGAAGCGACGCGGCGGTTCGTCCGCGCCCTCGTCGAGCGTCGCACGCTCCCCCTCGTCGTCGACGCCGACGCACTCAACGCGCTCGCGCCCTGGCCGGCGGCCTTGCGCGGCTCCGCACAACTCCCGCTCGTCCTCACGCCGCACGTCGGTGAGATGCGCCGTCTGCTCGGCGTCGGCGCGGACGACGAAGGCGCGCTGAAGGATCGCGTCCGCGCGGCGCGCGAGTTCGCGACCGCGCACCAGTTAATCCTGGTGCTCAAGGGCTCGCGCACACTCGTCGCCGCGCCGGACGGTCGCGTCTTCGTCAGCCCCACGGGCAACGCCGGGCTCGGCACGGCGGGCGCCGGCGACACGCTGACGGGCGTCATCGCGGGCTTCATCGCGCAGGCGCGCGGGGCGCTCGCCGGGCGCGCCGACGTGCTCGCGGCTGTCGTCGCGGCGGTCTACGTCGGCGGGCTCGCGGGCGACTTTGCGGCGCGCGAACGCGGGATGCGGACGATGGTCGCCTCCGACATCAGCCGTCACCTGGGCGACGCCGTGCGCGCGCTCGACCTCACGGGAGAGCAGCCGTGAAAGAGACGACCGGCGCGAGCGAACAACTGGACGCGGGGCGCGACCTCGCGGAGGGGCGGTGGACTTCGCGCGGCGCGGCGGAGACGTTCGCGCTCGGCGAGCGATTCGGGGGCGGGCTCGCGGGCGGCGAAATCATCCTCCTCGGCGGCGCGCTCGGCGCGGGCAAGACCGTCTTCGTCAAGGGGCTCGCGAGCGGGCTCGGCGTCGACGCGGGCGAAGTCACCAGCCCGTCATTCACGCTCGTCAACCGCCACGACGAGGGCAGGCTCACGCTCTACCACCTCGACCTCTACCGGCTCGACGAAGGCGCTTCCGCCGCGCACGCCGTCGATCTCGACGAGCTGCTGGCGGACGAGCGCGCCGTCATCGTCATCGAGTGGGCGGAGAGGATGGGCGGCTACCCGCTGCCGCAGAACGTCTGGGCCGTCTCGATCCGCGGCGACGGCGAAGAGCCGCGCGAGATCACGATCACCAGGCGTTGACCGACAGGCTTCGACCCACCCCGCCGTAGGCTCGACTGGAAGGACTGCGGGCGCACGTCCGCGGGTTTCGCGCCCGTGTGGTAAAATCATGGGCGTAAATTCTTGGTTAAGGAGTGTTTCAAGTTATGCCATACCCTGAGATCATGATCCGCCCGATGCGCGAGGAGCTGACGCGGCTCGGCATCGAGGAAGCGCGCACGCCCGAACAGGTCGAGCGCGCCGTCGAAGAGACGAACGGCACCGTCATGGTCGTCGTCAACTCCGTCTGCGGCTGCGCGGCGGGCAAGGCTCGCCCCGGCATCGCGATGGCGCTGCGCCACACGACGAAGCCCGACCGCGCCATCACCGTCTTCGCCGGGGCCGACATCGAGGCGACCGAGAGGGCGCGCGCCCTCTTCACCGGCTACGCGCCGTCCTCGCCTTCCATCGGGCTGCTCAAAGACGGCAAGCTCGTCTTCATGCTCGAACGCTCGCAGATCGAAGGCCGGGACGCCGTGTCCATCGCCCAGGAGCTCACACGCGCCTTCGACCAGCACTGCGCGACGACAACCGCCGCTAACGCATAAAGACCGTGACAGGTGACAGGTGACAGGTGACAAGCAAATCCTGCTTGCTCTTACTCGTCACCTGTCACTCGTCACCTGTCACCCGTCCGATGCCTCTCACCCTCTCGACGCCGATCCTGCAACTCCCCAAGTTCGGCATCCCGCGTTTCGGGCAGGCGGGCGCGCGCCGTCTCGCCCTCGCGCTCGCCGCGGCGTCCGACAAGCACGACGCGGGCGAGGCTTCGGTCGAAGACCTCTTAAACTATCTGCCGATGCGCTACGAGGATCGCTCGCGCCTCGCGCGCATCTCGGACTTGCGCGACGGCGTCGAGGCTTCGCTCGAACTCTACGTGCGCGTCGCGGGCGGCTTCGCGGTCGGGAAGAACCGCGGCCCCAAATCCCCTCCCCTCTTCATCTTCGAGATCACGGCGAGCGATCCGGAGCGCACGTCGAAGCCGGTCGTCGTCTGGTGGTTCGTGTCGGGTCGCCAGGCGGGTCGCATCGTCGCCTACCACCGGCAGAAGTTCACGCGCGGCGCGCGCTTCGTCGCCTTCGGCAGGTGGGAGTGGGACGCGCGGCGCAACACTTTCAGCCTCCGCCTCGCTAAACCCGACGAGCTGGAGATGCTGCCGGGGACGTGGACGCCGCCGGAGCACGAACTGCTGCGACTCGCCGAGTCCGATGACGGACGCGTGGACGCGGCGACGGGGGGACGCGGCGAAGGCGAAGAGTCGACGGCAAGCGCGGGCTCGCGCCGCGACGAGACCGGGCGCGCGGATGTCGCTGAGAATGGTGCTGTCGAAGGCGAGGCGGGGTCGGCTGAGGACGAAGACGACGAGTCGTCCGACCCGTCGGTCGCGGCGATCCACGTCGGGCGGCGCGTGCCGGTCTACCGCAAGCTCGGTGAGTTTCGCACGAAGCGCCTGCGCGAGATCGCGCACGCCGTTCTCGCCCTCCTGCCCGACGAGTCGATCACGGAGACGCTGCCCGCCGATCTCGTCGGGCGTCAGAAGCTGATCGGCCGCGGCGAGGCGCTGCGCCGCATACATTTCCCGACCGAGGACGTGCCGCTCGCGGATTACGAGAGCGCCCGCTCGCCCGCGCACCTGCGGCTCATCTTCGAGGAGTTCTTCTGGGTCGCGCTCGCCATCGCGCTGCGTAAGAGCGAGCGCGTCAAAGAGCCGAAGGGCGCGGTCATCGAGGTCGGCGAGAGCGTCCGCCGGCACCTCGACGAAGTGCTCCCCTTCTCGCTCACGTCAGCGCAGGAGCGCGCCGTCCGCCGCATCCTCGACGACATGCAGTCGGACGTGCCGATGAACCGCCTGCTCCAGGGCGACGTGGGCAGCGGCAAGACCATCGTCGCGCTCCTCGCGATGCTCGCCGCGATGGAGAACGGCTACCAGGCGGCGCTCATGGCCCCGACCGAAATCCTCGCCGAGCAGCACGCGCGCAACCTCAAGCGGATGCTCGCGCGCACGCCGCACCGCACGGAACTTTTGATCGGCTCGCTGCGCGCCGCCGAAAAGCGCCGCCTGCACGCGAGCATCGCCGCGGGCGAGGTACACCTGTGCGTCGGCACGCACGCGCTGATTCAGGAGGCCGTCCAGTTCCACCGGCTCGGCGTCGTCGTCATCGACGAGCAGCACCGCTTCGGCGTCTTGCAGCGCGCCTCTCTGCGCGAGCGCGGCTTCAACCCGGACGTGCTCGTGATGACCGCGACGCCCATACCGCGCTCGCTCGCGATGACCGTCTACGGCGATCTGGACGTGACGGTGATCGACGAGCTGCCGCCCGGCCGCACGCCGATCAAGACGGTGGTCTGCGGCGAGGATCAGCGCGCGGGGGTTTACAAGGGGGTCGAGCGCGAGGTGAGAGCCGGCCGGCAGGTCTACGTCGTCTACCCGCTGGTCGAAGAGTCGGAGAAGATGGACTTGAAAGACGCGACGCGGATGTTCGAGCACCTGCGCGACCGGGTCTTCCCGCACTTCTCGCTCGGCCTGATCCACGGCAAGATGAAGGCCGGCGAGAAGGAGGACGTGATGCGCCGCTTCTCCGCGGGCGAGGTGCAGATCCTCGTCGCGACGACCGTCGTCGAGGTCGGCGTGGACGTGCCGAACGCTTCGGTGATGGTCATCGAGCACGCCGAGCGCTTCGGGCTCTCGCAGTTGCACCAGCTCCGCGGGCGGGTCGGGCGCGGCGCGGAGGCGAGTTACTGCGTCCTGCTCGCGTCCGACAAAAGAACCGCGGTGGCGAGGGAGCGGCTGGGCATCATGGAGGAGACGACCGACGGCTTCCGCATCGCCGAGAAGGATCTGGAGATACGCGGCCCCGGCGAGGTGATGGGCACGCGCCAGTCCGGCGTCCCCACCTTCCGCGTCGGCAACCTCGTGCGCGACGTGCGGATCCTCGAAGAGGCGCGCAAGGAGGCCGACTACTACCTCGGCGCGCGCCGCCGCACCCGCGAGACCTCCGAGATGATCGACCGCGTCCGCGCCGACGCGCGCTTCGGCCTCGCCGTGGTCGGCTGAGCCCTAAATTTTGGTTTTACGACGTGGCGTGATAGCTTACTTTTGCGGAAAGAGGTGAGCCGATAATGTCGACCGTCGCCACAACTCACATCGAAATCGACGATGAAGGCGTAGCGTGGATCGCCGACACCCGCGTTAAGGTCATCGAGGTGGCTATCGACAAGCTCGCGCACGGCTCAAGCCCCGAAGAGATACATTTCCAATATCCCCACCTCTCCCTTGCACAAATTCACGCCTCCCTCGCCTACTACTACGACCACCAAGCCGAGTTGGACGCGGATATCGAAAAACGTCGAATTGACGCGGAAGAGCTCGCCGCGCGCGCTTCAGACGAGAAGTTGCGGGGAAAACTCGTAGCCTCAAAAAAGGCGGCGGGCAATCAATCGTCGGCCAAGGCATACCGCCGAAGAAGCGGCGGCGACACTTGGCACTGGTGTTTGAATTGCTCGACTTTCCCGGCTACAGATTACGATGAGCGAAGAACGGCGCCGCCCGGGGAGATGTGTAATGAGTGTTCAGCTAAAGAAAGAAATGGGAATTGTCGTCCGTGAGCATGAAGCTCTATATGGATGTCCACATCCGCCGCGCAGTCACTCTCGGGTTACGTCTGCGCGGCGTTGACGTTTAAACAGCCCAAGAGGACGGGGCAGGAGAGTTGGACGATTCGAGACTTTTAGATAGGGCGTCGTTATTAAGCCGTGTCCTGTTCACACAGGATGATGACTTACTCAGAGAGGCCGCAGAACGACAGCAAACTGGTAAGGAGTTTGCAGGTGTGATCTACCGCCATCAGCTAAACGCCACCGTCGGTCAATGCATAGACGATCTTGAGTTGATCGCCAAAGTTACCGAACTCAGTGAATGGAGTGGCCGACTAATCTATCTACCCTTGAGATAAGCAACGCACCGTCCAGTGAGAATCATCGCCGGAGAGTACCGCGGGCGCGTGCTGAAGAGCCCGCCGTCGATGCAGATTCGACCCACGTCGGATCGGCTGCGCGAGACGCTGTTCAACGTCATCGCGCCGCGCATCGACGGCGCGCGCTTCCTCGACCTCTGCGCCGGATCGGGCGCGGTCGGGCTGGAGGCGCTGTCGCGCGGCGCGTCGTTCGTCCACTTCGTGGATCGCTCGCGCAAGATGTGCGGGCTGGTCGAGGCGAACCTCGATCTCTGCGGCGTGCCCGAGGAGCAGACGGAAGTCGTGTTGAGCGAGGCGGCGGATTTTTTGCGGCGGGCGCGCGCGCGCGGCGAACTCTCCTGGGACATCGCCTTCTTCGACCCGCCTTACGCGACGGACTACCTGCCCGCCCTCGAACAGTTCGGCGCGCCCGCCCCTTCGCTCCTCGCGGCCGACGGGCTCCTCGTCGTCGAGCACCACCACAAGAACGCACTCAAAGACGAGGTGGGCGGGCTCAGGCGCTGGCGCATCCTCAAGCAGGGCGACTCGGCGCTGAGCTTCTACGAGGCGGTCTGACGCAGAGGCGCAAGGCACAGCGCGCGCCAGGCGCGTGGAACAAAGGCGGCACGCCGACGCCTAACGGCTCGGCGACTTGCGCCGCCGGCACGAATCGACTCTTCCGACCCCCTCCGACCGCGACGCAAGTTACCATCGGCCGCCACGTTCCATAGTCGTGCGACACTCCCGAAAGAACGAGGTCACGACGATGCAGGCAACTAAACTTCCGACCCTGTTACTGCTGGCAACACTGCTGGTCATCTCGGTCGCGCTCAGCTGCGCCCCGAGATCGCAAGGCGCGAGCGCGAATTCCGGCGGCACGCCGCCGAAGAAGACCCTGCGACCGTTCCGCTCGGAGCAGGAACTGGCGGGATACTTCCGCGAACTGGCGGCGAAGCAGAAGCGCGAATGGGCGCGGCGACGCGCGTCGGCGGGCACGTCCTCGAACGCCACGGCTCCGGTGGCGGCCGAAGCGGCGTCCTTCTCCCAGCTCGCGGCCGACAAGCAGGCAAAGGACGATGATTCCGTCACGAACACGCAGCACGCGGGCGTCGACGAGGGCGGCATCGTCAAGCTGCACGGCGATCACCTGGTCGTGCTGCGGCGCGGGCGGCTGTTCACCGTCGCCGTCGGCGACAACGAACTGAAGCCGGTCTCCGCGGTCGACGCCTTCGCGCCCGACATCGATCCGCGCAGCACCTGGTACGACGAGATGCTCGTCTCGCAGGACACGGTCGTCGTCGTCGGCTACAGCTACGAGCGCGGCGGCACGGAGATCGGCCTGTTCGACATCGACCGCGCGGGCGGCCTCCGCTACCGCGCCACCTATCATTTACGCTCGAACGACTACTACTCTTCGCGCAACTACTCAAGCCGTCTGATCGGAAACCGCCTCATCTTCTACACGCCGCTCTACCTGCCCGTGGGGCAGGAGGACGTGTCGGCGTCGTTCCCCGCCCTGCGCAAGTGGCACAAGGGGGCGGCGGCTTCCGAGTTCCGGCGCATCGTCTCCGCGACCCGCGTCTATCGCGCGGAGCGCGAGCCGCGCGCGTCTTACGGGCTCGCCCTGCACACCGTGACGGTCTGCGATCTGGCGCGCGCGGACTTCTCTTGCGAAGCGACGGCGGTCGTCGGCGCGCCGGGGCGCGTCTTCTACGTCTCGCCCGAATCGGTTTTCGTGTGGGTGACGGAATGGATGCGCGACGCCGACAAGCCGCGGCAGGGTTCGATGGTCTACCGACTGCCGCTCGACGGCTCCGCGCCGAGCGCGCTCGGCGCGTCGGGCAGCCCCGTCGATCAGTTCTCCTTCCTTGAGAGCGAAGACAAATACCTCAACGTGCTGGTGCGCTCTGAGGCGGCGGGCGACGGGATGTGGCGCGCGGAAGTCGCCGCGGGCGAAGTCGCCTTGATGCGCGTCCCCCTCGGCAGTTTTTCGGACGGGAACGACGACGCGCCCGCGTCGAGCTACAGACCGCTGCCTAAGCCGCAGGGCTACACCTTCCAGAACCGCTTCGTCGGCGACTACCTGCTCTACGGCACGGGCAGCGGGTGGGGCGCGCCGCGCGAGTCGAGCCGCAGGAGCTTGTACGCGTTTCGCTGGGCGGGCGGCGTGGCGACGGTGCTCCCGCTCGCGCACGGCGTGGATCGCATCGAGGCGATGGGCTCGGACGCGGTCGTCGTCGGAACCGACGGGAAGGATCTGCACTTCACGGGCGTGCGCCTCGGAGATCAGGCGACCGTCGCGAGCAGCTACGTCCGCAGAGACGCGACGCAGGGCGAGCTGCGCAGCCAGGGCTTCTTCTACAAGCCCGCCGGCGCTGACGCGGGGCTGCTCGGACTCCCCATCCGCGGCGCGGGCCGCCCCGGCTACGAGCACCTGATCGACGGGTCGGCGTCAATCCTTTACCTGCGCAACGATTCGCTGAATCTTCGCGAACTCGGGGAACTCGACGCGCGCCCGGACAAGTCTTCCGCGGACGACGCGTGCCGCGCCTCCTGCGTGGACTGGTACGGCAACGCCCGCCCGCTCTTCGTGCGCGGCCGCGTCTTCGCCCTCCTCGGCTACGAGATCGTCGAGGGCGTGCTCGACGACAACCGCCTGCGCGAGACGCGCCGCATCAGCTACGCGCCGCGCCGGATGCAAGCCTCCGGCCGCTAAGCGGGGCGTTAGCGGCGACACGACTCTGGCGCGAGCGAGGCGCGATGCAGCTACCTTTAGCATCGCGCC
>DATLMC010000083.1:0-2919 GCA_035537435.1 Pyrinomonadaceae bacterium
CGTCCCTGCCCGTCTTCCATTAGCGACACGTGGAATTGTATAGCGACGCGCGGGCCGGGACGAGCCCTGCCCCTACCATCTTCACGCGCGACGCCGCGTCTGCCTGGGCGCGCTTTGTCGTGGGAACTTGCGGTGGGACACCGGAACGGGGCCGCGCCTCAGAGCGGCGTGGTCTCTTTCCGCGCGCGCCCGCGCAGGATTTCACCCGCGCGCGTGAAGAGGCGGCGGAATCGCCGGACGATCTTCGGCAGCAGCCACGCGGCGACGATCAGGAAGACGAGGATGACGAAGAGGACGGCGAGCGGCTTCACCACCGCGAGGGAGACGGCCGCGACGGCGATCACGTCCTCCGTGAGCGAGAGCGCCCAGTTCGAGAAGGGCTCGGGGCTCAGGTTCGCCCCCGCGCGCAAAGTCGCCTTCGTGCCGTGCGAGGAGAGGGCGAGCCCGCCGCCGACGAGCAGCGCGACGGTGCGCGCCGCCGGGTCGAGCTGCGCCGTCGCGCCGTAGGCGAGCACCGCGCCCGCGGGGACGCGGACGAAGGTGTGGACGGCGTCCCAGACCGTGTCCACGTAAGGGATTTTATCGGCGAAGAATTCGACGACGTAGAGCGCGATGGCGACGCCGAGGACCCACGGGTTGGCGAGCACCTTGAGATCGCCGGGCAGGTGCGCGAGCCCGTAGCGTTCGAGCAGCCCGAGCGCGGCGACGGTCGCGTAGAGGTTGATGCCCGATGTCCACGCCGAGCCGAGCGCCAGACCGAGGATTTGAATCGTGTTCATCGTGTTCGCAGCGCGCGGGTGGCGCGTCGTCGCCCCGCGCCCCTCGTCGCCCCGCTTCGACGCGCCGCGCCGTCGCTACTTCTCTTCGGCCTCTTCGCCGTCGCCGCCGTCGCCGCCTTCGTCGCCCGCGTGCTTGCGGTCGGCGCGCTTGATGCCGAACTTTTCGAGCCGGTACTGGAGCGTGCGGAAGGTCAGGCCCAGCAGCTTCGCCGCCTTCGTGATGTTGTGGTCGGTGCGCTCCATCGCCTGCGTGATGAGGTTGCGCTCGAACTCCTCGAAGGAGATGCCTTCGCTGGGAAGCTTGAACGCGCCCTCCATCACGGGGCGCGCCTCCTGCCTCACTTCGAGCGGCAGGTCTTCGATGGAGATCAGGTCGGACTCGGCGAGCAGGATCGCGCGCTCGATGGCGGATTCGAGCTGGCGGACGTTGCCGGGCCACGCGTAGTCGAGCATCACCGCGCGGGCTTCGGGCGTTAAGCCCCGGATCAGGCGCGAGGTGTTGCGGGTGTGCTTCTTCAAGAAGAAGTCGATGAGGACGGGGATGTCGTCTCGACGCTCGCGCAAGGGGGGCACGTCGATGGAGAGGACGTTGATGCGGTAGTAGAGGTCGTCGCGGAAGCGTCCGTCGGCGACCATCGCGCGCAGGTCGCGGTTGGTGGCGCAGACGACCCGCACGTCGATCTTGATGGGCCGGGTGCCGCCGACGCGGCGGATCTCGCGCTCCTGGAGCGCGCGCAGCAGCTTCGCCTGCATCGAGATGTCCAGCTCGCCGATCTCGTCGAGGAAGAGCGTGCCGCGATCCGCCACCTCGAAGAGCCCCTTCTTCTCGGCGTGCGCGCCCGTGAAGGAGCCCTTCTCGTGGCCGAACAGTTCCGACTCCAACAGGTTCTCGTTGATGGCGGCGCAGTTGACCGCCTGGAACATCTCGCCGGCGCGCGGGCTCTGCGTGTGAATGGAGCGCGAGATCATCTCCTTGCCCGTCCCCGATTCGCCGCGGATGAGGACGGTCGAGGAGGAGCGCGCGACCTTCAGGATCATCTTCTTGACGGTCTCCATCTCCTGCGAGGCGGAGACGATCTCCACGTCGAGCGCGTCGAGGCGCGTGAGGGCGCGGTTGATGGTCTCCAGCAGCTTCTCGCGGTCGTAGGGCTTCTCCAGGTAGTCGAACGCGCCGCGGCGCAGGGCCTCTTTGGCCGAGTCGATGGAGCCGTGGGCGGTGAGCAGGATGACGATGATCGAGGAGTCGTAGGCGAGCAGCTTTTGCAGCAGTTCGATGCCGTCGATGCCCGTCATCTTCAGATCGGTGAGGACGAGATCGAAGCGGTGCTCCCGCGTCATCTTGAGGGCCGCCTCGCCCGACGACGCCGTCGTCACGTCGTAGCCTTCCGCCGAGAGGATCATCTCCAGGATCTCCCGCTGCGCCTTCTCGTCGTCCACCACGAGTATTGTTTTGCGTGCCATAAAATGCCGTGACAAGTAAACCGTGACAGGTGACAAGCAAGACGAAGATGTTTTGCTTGTCACCTGTCACTCGTCACCTGTCACCTGCCTCCGTTGGTAATGTGACCGTGAACGTCGTGCCCTCTCCGGGCTTGCTGGTGACGCCGATCGCGCCGCGGTGATCGTCCACCGCCTTCTTGACGATGGCGAGGCCGAGCCCCGTGCCCGTCTCCTTCGTCGAGTAGTACGGCTCGAAGACCTGCGAGATGCTTTCGGGCGGGATGCCGACGCCGGTGTCCGAGACCTCGACGCGCACGCGGCTCGCGTCCTCCGGCGCGAGCGTCACCGTCAGAGTCCCGCCGCCGGCTCCTGCGCCTTCGATCGCCTGCACGCCGTTAATGATAAGGTTTGTGAAGAGGGAACGTAAAGATTCCGCATCCCCGACGACGCGCGGGATCGCCGCGCCCTGAACGACTCGCGTCTCGATGTCCGACTCGGCGGCCTGGGCCTCGACGATGCGGAGCGCGTCGTCGACGATCTCGCGCAGATCCACGCGGCTCATCTCCAGTTCGGCGGGGCGGGAGTAGGTGAGGAACTCGGAGATGCGTGCGTTGATGCGCTGGACCTCGGCCTTGAGCTGCGCGGTCAGCTTCTCGACGACGGCGCGCTTGCGGGGGTCGGAGGGGGCGAGCGAGGTGCG
>DATLMC010000084.1:0-10988 GCA_035537435.1 Pyrinomonadaceae bacterium
TACAAGCGCATCGCCTCGGCGCGCGACGACGAGGCGCTCGCGCAGATTCGCGCGGAGACCGAGGATCGCTACGGCCGCGTGCCCGAATCGGTCGAGAACCTCTTCGCCTACTCGCGCCTGCGCCGCCTCGCGGAACAGATGGGGGTCGTCTCGATAGACCGCACGCCGACCGGCGTCGCGCTCAAGTTCGGCGAAAGGGCGCGCGTCGCGCCGGAGAAGTTGATGGCGCTGGTGGGCGAGCAGGCGGGGGCGAGTTTTTCGCCGAGCGGCGTCCTGCGCGTGGAGCTGCCGGAGGGCGAGCGCACGGACCTCATCGAGACCGCGCGCGGCCTGTTGCTGCGGGTGCGGGCGGCGGATTAGAATCTGCGACGTTAATCAAGGCTGTTAGGGGCGGGGGCAAGTCCTCTGCCCGCTCTCGCGCGGAAGGCGCGCACCCGGATTCCGTATCACTCGCGTTGAAATCCCGACACAATGAATCAGGCGACCTCGCGGTCGCCGCGGGCAGAGGACTTGTCCCCGCCCCTACAATTACCGCGAGCGGCAGTTACGAGATTCGCGCCGCTCGTTAAGGAGTTAAAACCACTGTGAAATTTAAATCATTCGCGCGCCTGTTCCCCCTGGCGTCCGTCGCGCTCTGCCTGTTCGCCTCCGCCCCGGCGGCGCGGGCTCAGGAGGAGGGCGTGCCGAAGGTCATCGACGAGGTGATCGCGCAGGTCAACACCGAGGTCATCACGCTCTCGATGCTGCGGCAGGAGATGAAGGACGCCGCCGGCGCGCTCGCGCAGGCGCGGGGCATCCCTCTGGCGGAGGCGCAAGCCGAGATCGCCAAGAAGCAGACGGAGATGATCGTCACGCTCATCAACGAGCAACTGCTCTTGCAGAAGGGCAAGGAGCTGGGCTTCGCCGACAACGTCGAGAAGGAAGTCAACGGGCGCATGCTTGAGGTGATGAAGCAGGAGGGCCTGAAGACCATCGAGCAGCTCGAACAGGCGATGCGCAACAGCGGCGTCGATCCGGCGACGGTGCGGCAGCAGCTCCGCGCCGAGGTGATGAAGCAGGCCGTGCTCCAGAACGAGGTCAACGCCAAGCTCTACTGGGGCCTGACCGAGTCGGAGTTGAAGAACTACTACGCGGCGCACCAGGAAAAATTCCGCAAGCCGGAGACCCTCACGCTCTCGGAAATCTATTTGAGCACGGTGGGCAAGGACGAGGCGGAGGTCAAGGCTCGCGCCCAGCAGATCGTGGCGCAGTTGCGCGGCGGGGCGGACTTCGCCGCGACCGCGAAGGTCGCGTCCGAGCGCGAGGACGAGAACCGCGAGCGCGTCGCAGTGAAGAGCGGCGGCAAGCTGCGCGCCTTCGCCCTCGACGACATCTCGAACCCGGAAGTGCTCGCCGCCGTCAAGCCCATGAAGGCCGGCTCCGTCACCGACCCGCTCAAGCTGCCGGACGGCTACATCATCCTGCGCGTCGACGAGCGCACGCCCGGCGGCGCGCCCGCTTACGACGAGAGGAGGGTGCGCGAGGCCATCGCCAACGAGCGGATCGAGCAGGAGCGGAAGAATTACCTCGCCGGCCTGCGCCGCGACGCTTACGTCGAGGTCTCGCCCGCCTACCGCGAGCAGGTGCTCCCGCTGCTGGGCGCGCCCACACCCGCGGCGGCGACGCCCGCGGCGACCACCGCCAGGAAGAAGGACGACAAGAAGTCTGAGAAGTCCGCGGAGAAGTCGCCCGAGAAGGCTTACGCGAACGGCACCAAGAAACCTTAGATCACGTAACGGGTGAACCGTGACAGGTGACAGGTGAGAACAGCGCCCGGCTTTCTCACCTGTCACCTGTCACGGTTTACCGTTCACGGCTTTTATGCGTCTCGATCAGTTCTTACGCGCGAGCCGGATAATCCCGCGGCGCACCGTCGCGCAGGAGTTGTGCGACGCGGGCGCGGTCGCGGTCAACGGCGTGGCGGCGCGCTCGTCCCGCGCCGTGCGCGCGGGCGACGAGATCAGTCTGCGGCGGCGCGACCGCCTGACGAGCGTGCGCGTCGTCGGCGTGCCCGCGGCGCGCAACGTCTCGAAGGCGGAAGCCGCCGCGCTCTACGAGACCCTCAGAGACGAACGCACGCGCGATGATGATGACGACCCGGCGTAAAACCCTTGTGCCGTAAGGACGACTAGAACAGAAACCTCACCGGCTCGCGCCCGCGCCTCCGCTATCCCACCCGCCCCCGGCCCCGATCATGCGCCCCTTCCTCCGTCCGTCTTTCACGCGCCTGAAGTCTGTAAAAAAGTGCCTGTGCGTCTCGTAAGCGGACGCCGCGTCGGCCGCCGGTGCGGGAAATCCACAGGCTAAGCTCTTCAAAAGACAGACGCCGCCGGGAAAGCTCTATCTGGTATGCCAGTTGCCAAGCAGGAAGGCACGGGCTATTAGTCGTTTCCCACTGGGTTGTTAGAGATTAACAAGGGGACTCTATGAACATTCTGGATAACTTCTTCTCCGAAGACCTGGCGATAGACCTCGGCACGGTGAACACGCTGGTCTACGCGCCCGGCCGCGGCGTCGTCGTCAACGAGCCGTCGGCGGTCGCGATTCACAAGTACACGGGCGAGGTGCTGGCGGTCGGCGGCGAGGCGTTCAAGATGGTGGGGCGCGTGCCGAAGGACGTGGAAGTCTTCCGGCCGGTGAGGAACGGCACGATCGAAAACTTCGAGGCGGCGGAGAAGATGCTCGTCGCCTTCATCCGCCGCGTGCAGGACGACCGGCTCAAGCGCAGCCACATGGTCATCGGCGTGCCCGGCTCTTCGACCGAACTCGAACGCCGCTCCGTGCGCGACGCCGCGCGCGACGCCAAAGCCGCGCGCGTCGATCTCGTGGACGAGGGGCTCTGCGCCGCGATCGGCGCGGGGCTGACGCACGACGACGAGCGCGCGCACCTGATCGTCGACATCGGCGGCGGCACGACCAACATCGCCATCGTCGCCTCGGGCGCGATCGTCTCGTCGAACAGCCTGAAACGGGCGGGCAACGCGATGGACGAGGCGATCCGCGATTACGTCCGCGCGAAGTATGAGATGCAGCTCGGCGAGCGCACCGCCGAACAGTTGAAGAAGCAGCTCGGCGCGAAGCGCGCCAAGGGTGAGTCGGACGCGGAGCCGCAACGCGTCGAGGTGGTCGGCAAGGAGCTGACGACGGGGATGGCGAAGGCGGTCGAGATCAGTCTGGACGAGGTGCGCGAGGCGCTGGAGCCCGTCGTCAACGAGATCGTCGCGGGCGCGCGCCGCGCCGTCGAAGAGTCGCAGCCTGACGTGACGGCCGACATCTACCAGACGGGTCTGATCCTGACGGGCGGCGGCGCGCTCCTCGACGGCATGGCGGAGCGACTGCAACGCGAACTGAAACTTCACGTCGCCGTCGCCGAAGACCCGCTGTGCGCGGTCGCCATCGGCGCGGGACGCCTGCTCGCCGAGAAGGAGCGTCTACAGCGCGCCGCGATCCGCGAGGACGTGCCGGTGTGGGAGGCTTCCGAAGAGCTGGTCGTGAACTGGTAAAACAGCCGTGACGGGTGGACGGTGACGGGCGACGGGTAAAGCGCAGAAGCGTTTTCCCCGCCGCCCGTTATCATTTAACAGTACCGGAATATTTGTAGGGGCAGGGCTCGTCCCTGCCCGCGGCGCGTCAGCGCGGATCTAAGGATGCGCGATCATCCTACGTAGGATGATCGCGCATCCTTGTGAGCGGGCTTGCGCCCGCCCGGCGGGCAGGGACGAGCCCTGCCCCTACATGTTTACGCGCGCTGCCAGGGTTCATCAGGCGCTCTTAATCGTCGCCGGGCGCGATCTGCTCGTCAGTCCTCCGCGTCTCCCGCACCCCGGCTTCGAGTCGTCTTAACTCTTCGCGAGAGATTTCGGCGCGCGCCTCTTCGCGCTCCAACGCGGGGAGTCGTCCGTAGTCTTCGACGACGCCGACGGCGCGCGTCGCGCCGGCCAGCCCTTCGTCCGGCGCGCGCGGGAGCAGGATGAGCCCGACGACGTAGAGCGCGAGCGTGAAGAAAGAGACGTAGCCGGTGGCGGGCGCGACCGTGGGTTGCTCGCCGAGGCTCCCCTGCGTTACGCCTTCGACGAGTGCCCCGGCGACGCGGCGGAGCCAGCCCCCTTCGGGCGCGTAGAGGCCCGCGAGCAGGAGGTGCTTCAAGACGAACGCCGTGCCGAGGAGCGCCGCGACCGCGCGCAGGGTGCGGGGCGCGTCGAGGGCGGCGAACTGGTTCTGCCAGAGCGTCCAGAGGAAGAAGAAGGAGAAGAGCCAGCGGAAGAGACCGGCGTCGGGCAGGACGCTGTTGAACGCCTGCGCCGAGGCGAAGAAGAGCGAGAGGAGCGTGAGCGCGTGCGAGGCGTTGGCGAGCGGCGCGTTGTCGTGCGAGAGCCAACCGCCGAGACGGACGAGGCGGCCCCGCGCGAAGAGCGCGAGCAGCAGGACGGCGAGCAGGAGCGTGACCAGCGGGGGCGCGACGAACACGAGCGCGCGCGTCGCGCCCTCGATGCGCACGCCGCCCGCGAGCGCGACCGTCAGAAAGATCGTCGGCAGCAGCAGGTGGACTGTGAGCAGCCGGTTCGCCTCGCGGCGCTCAGTGACGCGATCAGCCGCGTCGCGGCCAGCCGCGTCTTGCGCCCGCGTCTTGCGCCCGGAAGTGTCGCGCCCCTTCGTCATTTCCTCTCGCGGAAAACTTTCGCCGGGTTGAGATCGCCCCAGGTCGTCTCCGTGCCCCGTTCCAACTCCGCTTTGAGCTCGGCGGCGGAATGGACGCGGAGATCGGGATCATCCACCGTTAGCGCACCGTTGGGGGATAGCTTGATCGCGAGGTCGACTGCCTCCACCCCCTGTCGAAACAGCGCGTCGTCGTTGTAGACGCGCCCCCAGCCTTCGCGGTAGAAGGCGTAAGCCGTGTAGAACTGCGTGCGCGCGTCGCGCCGCGCGGGGTCGGCCCTGAGCCATTCCTCGCGCGCCGCGCGGTACTGCTCCCGCCGGAACAGCTCGCGCGCCGCCTGAAAGCGCGCCTCGTCCACCGCGTAAGTACCCACGCTCGCGCTCGCCTCGGTGCGCAGCTCCGCGAGCGTGCGCGGCGCGGTCGCGTAGAGCCAGACGACGAACGCGGCGTAAGTAAGCGTCCACGCGATGCCGCAGGATTGGATGAGCCTGTGTCGCATTGCTATACTCTCTCCGCGCCCGACAACCCAACGCCAGGAGGCTCATGACGTTGACTCGGCGCGCGTCCCGACATTCTACCCGAAAGAGGGAGTTTCACTGACCGATGATGAGAAAACTGCTGATCGCAATCGCCCTCCTCTGCTGCTCCGCGCTGACGAGCGTCGCGCAGTCGCAGCCCGACAAGCACGCCGCCGGGCACGCGGGCAAGCACGAACACGAACACGGCAAGACTTCGGAGCAGGCGGCGAACGTGACGGTCGCGCCCGGCGAGGTCGTCCGCCGCGGCGAACCCCTGGGCGATTCGCCCGCCGTCAAGTTCGCGGACGTTTTGAAGGAGCCCGCGAAGTACGAGGGCAAGCGCCTGATCGTCGAGGGCGTCGTCGAGCGCGTCTGCCAGATGCAGGGCTGCTGGATGGAGCTCGCGCCGGAGAAGGGGGCGCGCGGCGTGCGCGTCGCGATGAAGGATCACGCCTTCTTCGTCCCCTTCAACGCGGCGGGCTTGAGGGCGCGCGTTGACGGCACGCTCAGCGTCAAGACTCTAAGCAAGGAAGACGCCGACCACTACGAGAAGGAAGGCGCGAGCCTGCGGCGCAACCCGGACGGCACGGCGAACGAGATCAGCTTCGTCGCCGCGGGCGTCGAACTAAGGAAATAGATTGCGGAATGCGGATTTCGGATTGCGGAATGAAAGCTGATCCGGAAGCTCAGCTTCTTTTCTTCAATCCGCAATCCGCATTCCGCATTCCGCAATCGGTATGAAGCCTTTCAAGATCAGGGACGTGGAGATCAGCCCGCCGCTCGTGCTCTCGCCGATGGCGGGCGTGACGGACGTGCCGTTCCGCGCGCTCCTCAAGCGCAGGGGCGGGATCGGCCTGACCGTCTCGGAGTTCATCTCGGTCGAGGGCCTGACGCGCAACAACCCGAAGTCGAAGCGGCAGATGCGCTTCTTCGACTACGAGCGGCCGTTCGCCGTGCAGATCTTCGGCGGCCAGCCCGTACGGATGCGTATGGCGGCGGAGATGGCCGAGGAAGTCGGCGCGGACATCCTCGACGTGAACTGCGGCTGCCCCGCGCCCAAGGTCGTCAAGCACGGCGGCGGATCGGGGCTGCTGCGCGACCACTCGCGTCTCGAAGCGATCCTCAAAGAGATCAAGAAGGCGATCACGATCCCGCTCACCATCAAAATCCGCGCGGGCTATTACGACAACAACATCAACGCGGTCGAGACCGCCAGGCTCGCCGAACAGTGCGGCGTCGAGCACATCGCGCTCCACGGCCGCACGAAAGAGCAGGGCTACAAGGGGCGCGCGAACTGGGAGTTGGTCGGGCAGATCAAAGAGGCGGTGAAGGTTCCCGTCTCAGGCAGCGGCGACGTGACGACTCCGGCCGAGGCGTTCGCGCGCTGGCGCGAGACGGGTTGCGACGGCATCCTGATCGGTCGCGGCGCGATGGCGAACCCGTGGATCTTCAGGCAGATCGAAGAGATCGGCGAGGGGCGCGAGCCGTACGATCCGACGCTCGCCGACAAGCGCGCGGTGCTCATCGAATACTTCGATCTGCTGCGCGCCGACATGCCGGAGTTCGCCGCCGTCGGTCGCATGAAGCAGCTCGCCGGGCAGTTCACGCGCGGCCTCCCCGGCGGCTCGCGCTTCCGCCAGGTCATCTACCACTCGCACGCGGTCGCGGAAGTCCTGGATCGTATCGAGGAATACTTCGAGACCGTCGCCGCGGGTCTCACATACGTCGGCGAGGGTGGCGCGGACGAGCCGGAGGACGCGCCGGCGCTCGACTCGTGCGAAGCCGCGACGGTCGAAGTCTGAAATGGGGAAGGGAAGCACTATGACGGACGAGAGGGCGCGGCGCGCAGACGACGGCGCGGTCGAGCGCGAACGAGCCGACGAGCGCGGCGACGCGGCGGAGCCGAACGCGCCCACCTCGGCGGAAGAGAACGAAGGGATGAGCACGATCCTGAGCGCCGATCCGCTGGACGGCGTGCAGGACAACGAGGAAGAGAGCTGAGCGCGCGTTCCAAAATCTTCCTCCTTCCACGCTCTGCTTTGCGTCTCCAGCGCCTTTGCGTGAGAATAAATTTTCACGCAAAGGCGCTGGAGACGCAAAGACCAGAAACGAAGGGCGCGGAGGTTTAGCAGCAGGCCCTTAACTCCGAGCCGACAGTCATATCTCGAACACGAAACCAAACTCCGCCCGCCGGCGTAAGACACACACCCACACGTTTGAACCCGCACTTGAGTTGGATTTAAAGGAGTCGAAGGAATGTTTAGATCGCTCTTGCTCGCCGCGCTGCTCTTCGTCTGCGCGGCTTCCGCCTCCGCCCAGGGCTCGCGCGGCGACGACCTCGCGCGCCTGCTGCGCTTCCCCGACATCCGCGGCGACATGATCGCCTTCGTCTACGCGGGCGACATCTGGACGGTCCCCTCGGCGGGCGGGACCGCGCGCCGCCTCACGTCGCACGCGGGCCTGGAGCTGTTCCCGAAGTTCTCGCCCGACGGCCGCTGGATCGCTTTCTCCGGCGAGTACGGCGGCACGCGCCAGATTTTCGTCATCCCCGTCGAAGGCGGCGAGCCGCGCCAGCTCACCTACCGCAACGAGGTGGGGCCTCTGCCGCCGCGCGGCGGCTGGGACAACCGCGTGCTGGGCTGGACGCCGGACGGCAAGAACGTGCTCTTCCGCGCCAACCGCGTCGGCGCGAGCGACCGGCTCGGCCGCCCTTACCTCGTCCCCGCCGAGGGCGGCCTGGAGCAGCCGCTCGCGATCACGGAGGCGGGCGGCGTCAGTTATTCGCCCGACGGCGGCAGAGTCGCCTTCACGCCGATCTCGAACGAGTTCCGCGGCTGGAAGCGTTACCGCGGCGGCCAGTCGCCCGACGTGTGGATCTACGATCTCGCGAACAACACCGCCGAGCAGATCACCAACACGCGCGCGCAGGACATGGTTCCCGTCTGGTTGGGCGACACGATCTACTACCTCTCGGATCGCGACTGGACGATGAACGTCTTCGCCTACAACACGCGCACCAGGCAGACGCGCAAGGTGACGACCCACTCGGACTACGACGCGCTCTGGCTGAGCGGCGCGGGCGACGAGCTGGTCTACGAGTCGGGCGGCTACGTCTACCGCCTCGACGCGAAGTCGGGCAAGACCGAGCGAGTGCCGATCAAAGTCTACGGCGACTTCGCCGACACCGTGCCCTACTTCCAGAACGTGAGGCCGAACGTCGAGACCTTCGCCATCTCGCCGACCGGCGCGCGCGCCCTGTTCGGCGCGCGCGGCGACGTCTACACCGCGCCGGCGAAAGAGGGCGAGGTGCGCAACCTCACGGACTCGCAGGGCGTGAGGGAGTTCGCGCCCTCGTGGTCGCCCGACGGGCGCTGGGTCGCGTACCTCTCGGATCGTTCGGGCGAGTACGAGATTTACGTGCGCCCGTCCGACGGCACGGGCGCGGAGCGCAGGGTGACGACCGACGGCGACATCTGGCGCTACCCCGTCGTCTGGTCGCCCGACAGCACGATGCTCGCCTACGGCGACAAGAAGCAGAGGCTGCGCTACGTCAACGTCGCGACGGGTCAGACGACGGACGTTGACCGCAGCACGCATAACGACATCACGACTTACAGTTGGTCGCCCGACAACCGCTGGATCGCGTACACCAAGCTCGGCGACAACCAGTTCTCCGAAATCTGGGTCTACTCGATTCCCGACAAGCGGGCGCAGAAGCTGACGGGCGGGATGACGAGCGACACCGAGCCGGTCTTCGACCCCAAAGGTCGCTACCTCTATTTCCTCTCGAACCGCGACTTCAACCTGACGTTCAGCTCCTTCGAGTTCAACTACCTCTACACGAACCCGACGCGCGTCTACGTCGGCCTGCTCTCGGCGGACGCGCCGGCGCTCTTCCTGCCGACGAGCGACGAGGAGCGCTCGAAGACGAAGGAACAGCCCTTGACGCCGCAGCCCAACCCCGCGCAGGCTCCCCCCTCGAAGGGCGGCAAGCCGCAAACGCCGCCGGGCGCGGCCGCCTCGCCCACGCCGCAGCCGGAACCGTCGGCTTCGCCGACCCCGGCGCAGTCACCCGCCCCGTCGCAGTCGCCCGCGCCGGCCGAAGGGTCGCCGGGCGCGAAGCCCGTCCCGTCGCCCGCGGGCGTCACGGTCAAGATCGACTTCGCGGGCTTCGAGAACCGCGTGCGCGCGATACCGGGTGCGAACGCGAACTACCGCCACCTCTCCGCGACGAACGACGGCGTGCTCTACGTCTCAGGCCCGGGCCGCCTCGCGCTCTACAACCTCGAAGCCAAGGCGGAGCAGCCGATCATCGAGGGCATCGGCGATTACGATCTCTCGGCGGACGGCAAGCACATCGTCTTCCAGGCGCGCGACCAGTATGGCACCGCGCCGGTCGCGCCCGCGCAGAAGGCGGATCAGGGCCTGCTCAAGCTCGAAGGGATGACGATGAGGATCGATCCCAAGAAGGAGTGGGCGCAGGAGTACACGGACGCCTGGCGCACGATGCGCGACTGGTTCTACGACCCGAACATGCACGGCGTCGACTGGAACGCGATCCGCACGAAGTACGGCGCGCTCGTCCCCCACATCGCGAACCGCGAAGACCTCTACTACCTGCTCACCGAGATGGGGAGCGAGCTGATGGCCGGCCACGTCTACGCCGACCGCGGCTCGGACCCGCCGCGCGTCGCGCGCAACGACGGCGGCCTGCTCGGGGCGGAAGTCGTCGCCGACGCGTCCGGCTATTTCCGCATCACGAAGATCTTCCCCGGCGAGAACTGGCAGGAGTCTTTCCGCTCGCCGCTCACCGAGCCCGGCGTGAAGGCGAAGGTCGGAGACTTCATCGTCGCCGTCGACGGCCGCCCGACGAAAGGCGTCAAGAACTTCTTCGAGCTGCTCGAAGGCAAGGCGCAGCGCGTCGTCACGCTCAGCCTGAACGAGCGCGCGGACGCCGCGGGCGCGCACGACGAGCGCGTGCGACCCGTGAGGAGCGAGTCGAATTTGCGCTACCTCGACTGGGTGCAGGCGCGCCGCGCGATGGTGGAGAAGTTGTCGGGCGGCCGCGTCGGCTACATCCACGCGCCGAACACGGCGGTCGAGGGCAACCGCGAGCTGTTCAAGGGCTTCTACCCGCAGGCGAACAAGGACGCGCTCATCATCGACGACCGCTACAACGGCGGCGGCTTCATCCCCGACCGCATGATCGAACTCCTCGAACGCAAGCCCCTCAGCTACTGGGCGCGGCGCGGCATCGGCGCGAACTCCACGCCCGGCTTCGCCAACACCGGGCCGAAGGCCATGCTCACGAACGGCTACGCCGGTTCGGGCGGCGACGCCCTCCCGTACTACTTCCGCGAGCGCTCCCTGGGCCGCCTCTTCGGCACGACGACGTGGGGAGGTCTGATCGGCCTTTCAGGCAACCCGCCGCTCGCCGACGGCGGGAACCTCTCGACGCCCTCCTTCCGCTTCATGGACTTGAACGGCCAGTGGGTGGTCGAGGGCACGGGCGTCGATCCGGACGTGGAGGTCGTCGACCGGCCGGACGCCGTCGCGCGCGGCGAAGACCCGACGCTCGAAGCCGCGGTGAAGTACCTGTTGGAAGAGCTGCGGCGGAACCCGCCCAAGCGCGTCACGCCGCCCGCGCCGCCCGTCATGCGGCAGCCGTAAGAGGTAAGACCTGACTCACCGCAGAGGCGCGGAGGACGCGGAGGGGGCGCAGAGGGTTGACGTTTAGCCGTCGAAGTTGAGGACTTTGCGGCGGATGCCTTGTC
>DATLMC010000085.1:0-5316 GCA_035537435.1 Pyrinomonadaceae bacterium
CTCCGCGCGCTTGCCCGTCATCAATGCGGTTGATGAGGGATGAAGCGGGCGACGAGGCTCGAACTCGCAACTTTCAGCTTGGGAAGCTGACACTCTACCATTGAGTTACGCCCGCCTAGGGAAGAAACCAGCGCTGAACCTTGCCGCGCGAATTGCCTTCTCGTTAGCTGAAAGATAATCAAGCCGCGCGCGGCTGTCAAATCCCGTCCGGCGCGGGCTGCAACGCCGGCCGGTCGTGCGCGCGCGTCGCCTCTTCGAGCGCGGTGGGGTCGAGGTCGCCGACCGAGGCGGCGGGGTCGGCGGCGAACTGTCGGAACTGCTCGACGAGGGGCGTCGGGCTCCAGCGGCCCCGCGCCGCGTCGTCGCCGAGCCGGTAGAGTCCGAGATCAAGATAGAAGTGCTCGACCGGCGCGGTCGAGGTGCGGTAGCGCCAGTCGATCATCGTGAACATCGGGAACCACGTGTAGCCGACGACCGGGACGCGCTGGCCGCGCAGATACTTCACCGCCCCGACCGACGACTGGAGCCAGCGCGTGCGCAGCTCCTCCGACCCGAACGCGCTCGTCTCCGTGATCATGATGGGGGCGCGGTAGCGCTCGTAGAAGTCGTTGATGAGCGCGGCGAAGCCCGCGCCGTCCTCCTCCTGCGCGCGGTAGGCGAGCCGCCCTTTCGGATCGACGTAGAGGTGCTGCGTCGACCACTGCGGGTAGAAGTTGAGGCCCATCACGTCGAGCTTCAGAGGGCGGCGCGCGATCTCGGCGAGGGCGTCGGGCGACGCGCCGCTTCGGAGCAGCCAGACGAAGAGCGGGTGATCGGGCGTGACCTTGCCCGTGATGAGATCGTAGGCGATGAAGCCGCGCCGCTGCTCCTCGGTCGCGAGCACTTCCAAATCCTGCCGGACGGCGCGGCTCAAGCCCGCCGCCTCGACGTGCACCATGACGCTCGCGGGATCGATCTCTTTGATCGCCTCGACCGTCGCGACGATCCCGCGCGCGAGTTGCAGCATCACGCGGATGTAGCCCTGATCGCCGCGCAGGTAGGGCGGCCACAGCCCCCGCTTGCCGCTCCACAGGGCGTTGACCAGCGGCTCGTTGAGCGGCGTGTACCAGCGCACGAGATGTTTGTAGCGGCGCGCGAAGGCGGCGGCGTAGGATGAGACGGCTGTGACGTAATCGCGGTTGACGAACTCGCGCTTGAGCCAGAAGGGGCAGCCGTAGTGCATCAGATCGACGATGGGCGTGATGCCGAGCTCTTCGACCATGTAGGGGATGACTTCGTCCGTCCAGCCCCAGTCGAACTCGCCCGGCTGGTACTCGACCCTGTACCACGGCACGCCCCAGCGCAGCGCCCTCACGCCGAGGGCGCGGGCCAGCGCGAGGTCTTCGCGCCAGTGCTCGTAGTGCCCCATCAGCTCGTACTCGTCGAGCGCGCGCATCCCCGGCTTGGTCTGCGGCACGAAGGTGTCTTCGACGCCGCTGGCCCAGATGAAGTCCTCGGCGCGGGCGCCCAGCTTCAGCTCGTTCATAGGTTACTTAGAGTCGGCGGCTCGCCACGGGTTCGCCGCGAAATCGTCGGACGGGCATTAATCCGCCGTCAGTTTTTGATCGCCGTCACGCGAACCTGATCGACCGACGCGGCGACGCCGGCCCCCGCGTCGACACTGACGCGCGCGTCAGACGCGGGCGCGTCAACCTCGCCTACGAACTCCGCCCCGCACATCACACTTAGCCGCCCCGACTCGCGCCGGAAGCGGAACTGGCGGAACGCGAGAGGATCGAACCCGCGCGGCAGCCGGAGCAGTTGTTGCCCGCCGCCGCCTTCGCGCGCGCAGGCCAGAACGTAGGCGTCCTCCCCGTCGCCGCGCAGTCGGAAGCTGAGGGCCGCGCCCGAAGGCAGGGCCGCACCCGGACTGACAGACCACAACTCGGCACGCCCCGCGCGCGCCGCCCCGCCCTCGACTTTCAGGCTCACGATCATCTCGTGCGCGCCGGCCGCGGGCGCGTCCGTCGTCCTGCGCGCGGAGACGAGCGGCGGCAACTTGAGCCGGCGGTCTTCGAACACGCCCGCGGCCTCCCCGCCCGGCCGCGCCGCAGGCCCCTCGAACGTCCAACCGCGCGCGTGGCTCGCGGCGGCCGCGTCGAAATCGTCCGCGAATCCGCGCGTGAGCGCGAAGCCTTTGAAAGCCGCGGGGCAGTCGGCGGAGTGGAGCGCGAGGCGGTGGCGCGGCTCGCCCTCAGCGGTTGGCGACCCCGTCGCGCCGCGCCATTCGAGCGCGCCATCGTCGAGCGTCAGACGCGCGAACGCCCCGTCAAACTCGAAGCGCAGTTGATGGAAAACTCGCGGGTCGAAGTCGCGCGGGAGTTCGACCCGGTGCAGGGCCTCCCACGCCGCGGTCGCCCCGCCCCATCTTCTCACAACTGCGTGCCGCCGCGTCGGCGAGATTTGCACGTCCAGCAACGGGGCCGAGCCGTCCAGCAGCCGGACGCCGAAGACCTCGCCCGCCCCGCGCCCCTCGCGCAGAGCGCGCAGGCAGACTTCGGCGACGAAACTCCCGACCGCCTCGACCCGCCGCGCCTCCGACAGACCTTCGGCGTCGGCGCTCCTCGCCTCGCCGCCGACGACAGACCAGCGCGCGGCGTCGCGCGCCGCGCCGCCCGGCACGCACTCCCAGCCCTCGCCGAGCCCGCCGTCGCGCGGCGCGTCGAAGTGGTCGGAGAGCCACGGCGCGTTGGGGGCGGGCTGCGGGGCGTTAGTCGGCCCGAGCACGATCAGGCTGTCGCCGACGAACTCCATGCGGTCGATGGCGAGCACGCGACCCTCGTCGGCCCAGCGGTGATAGACGCAGAACAACGGCTGGTTGTCGGGCGCGCGCACGACCGAGTTGTGACCGGGGCCGACGACCTCGCCGGGGATCGTGCGGAGGACGGGAAGGACTTTCTCGCCGTCGGCGTGCTGCTCCCACTCGTCGTCCCTGATGACGCGGTCGCTCACGGCGTAGCTCACGCCGTAGGAGAGGTTCTGCCAGTTGCCGCCGCTGAACATCTCGTAGTAGCGCCCCTTGCGCTCAATCACGAACGGCCCCTCGACCGTGTGCCAGCGGGCGCCGCCCTTCTCCTTCCGCGCCGGGTCGTAAACCTGCCAGTCGTAGCGCGCGCGCGTCACGGGCCGCGGTCGCCCCTCGAGCGTGAAGTCGTCCGTCATGCGATCCACGACCGTGCCCGTGCCGACGTGCGTGTGCGCGAGGAAGTCGGTCGCGTAGAAGAGGTAGCGCGCGCCCTCGCGGTCGGTGAAGACGTGCGGGTCGATGGCGAACTCTTCACGCGTGAGCCTGTGCCCGCTATCGACGAAAGGCCCCTCGGGGCGTTCGGCAGTGGCGAGGCGCACGTGCATCAGCGCCTCGTTGCCGACGCTGTAGTACATCAGGAATTTTCCGGCGCGGTAGGAGACTTCGGGAGCCCAGTAGCAGGGGTGTTCGCCGGGCAGGGGCGCGAGCGCGCCCGCGAGTTCTTCCCAAGCGACGAGATCGCGCGAGCGCATCACGCCGAAGGCGCGGCCGTCGCGCCAGAAGCCCGTGCAGTAGGCGAAGTACTCCCCCGCGAACTTGAGGACGAAGGGGTCGGGGAAGTCTCGCGCGTGGACGGGATTGATGTAGGTCTTCGAGCGTGCGGCGTCTCGTGCGTCGGCTGCCATCGGCTCCCCGCTTACCAGGATCGATTCTTGAAAAAGCGTAACGATAAAGGCCCTGCGATTCTGCGGCAACATGCGCCAGGATGTCCACTTCGCCGCGCCTTCCCCTCAATTGTCGCGCGCGCGGCGCGACTGTGCCGCCACCGCGCCGGCGCGGCACAAACATCCGGCGTCATACTTCCGGCAAAATAATTACGTATCTGCATACACGCGTTGCGCGTAGGAGGTTCGGCGCGGGGCGTGGCGGCTTCCAGCGCCGGGATTACTTAACGGGGGTTCAGCCTGAATGAGTTTATTGAGATCACTGAGCAGCGGGCTCGTCGGGGCGGTCGCGCTCACGGCGATTCACGAGACGGCGCGGCGCGCCTTGCCGGGGGAGGCCCCGCGGATGGACGTGATCGGGATGCGCGCCATCGCGAGGTCGTTGCGCGCCCTGGATCAGGAGCCGCCCGTGCCGCTGCACGAGTTGACGCTCGCGGGCGATCTCGCCGCGAACACTCTCTACTACAGTCTGGTCGGCGTGGGCGCGCGCCGCAACGCGCTCCTGCGCGGCGCACTGCTCGGCGCGGCGGCGGGCGTCGGGGCCGTGCTGCTGCCCGAACCGCTCGGGCTCGGCGATCAGCCGTCGCAGTCGGGCTCGACGAAGGCGATGACCGTCGCGTGGTATGTGGCGGGCGGGCTGGCCGCCGCCGCCGCCTTCAACCTGATGGGCGACGCGCCCGGCGCACGCCATTCTTTCCGGAAACCCCCGGAGCGCGGGCGGCGACGCGAGGGCGTCGCCCGCTGAAGACTGTCGGCTGACTTTCACCGGCTGACTTTCAAAGGCGGGCTGCGGTCGCGGGGCGCATCTCGCCGCGACCGCACGCCGGGCAAGTGTGCGCCTCTTCGAGGACGCCGCCGTAAACGGGATCGACGCGGTCGGGCTCGTCGAGCCCCGCGTCGTAGTCGATCTTGTCGGCGTGGTGGTTCATCTCGACCCCGCAATCTTCGCATTTCATTTCCGACACCTCCGAATTTGTCAGTTGTCCGTCGTCATTCGTCCGTGGGTAAGCGGCGGGCGACTGAAGGATGGATGATCAACTGACCACGGACGACGGACAACTGACAGCTTTCAGATCGAAATGCTCTCGCGCCCGTGCCTGAGCGTCTTCGCCATCCAGACGAGCTCGCCCAGGAACTTGTCGGCGCGTTTGACATACGACTCGTCGAGCAGCGCGCCCGTCGCCTGATCGAAGAGTTTGCCGACGCCCGAAAAGTTTAAGTCCCAGAAGATCGTCACGAGCCCCAGCTCGCGCAAGACCGGCAGCAGGTTCTCGATGACGCGCGTGCCGCCGAAGCCGCCCGCCGAGACGCCGCACAGGCCGACCGCCTTGTGGACGTACTCCTTCAGGTTCGTGTCGAGCGCGTGCTTGAGCATCCCCGGGTAGCCGTGGTTGTATTCGGGCGTCACGATCACCAGGGCGTCCGCGCGCGAGACGGCGCGGCTGAAGCCCGCGTCCTTGATGGCCCCGCCCTCGTCCTGCGCCGGGAGCGGCAGGGCGCGCACGTCGATCAATTCGGTCTCCACGCCCTCGCGCTTCGCGATCTCGCCGTGGACGAAGCGGGCCGCGTGCTCGCTCATGCGGCCCT
>DATLMC010000086.1:0-10016 GCA_035537435.1 Pyrinomonadaceae bacterium
GGCGGTGATATTCGGCGAAACACGACTTACACCTATCCTGAAGGCTATTACCCTTTCGGCTAAACTCACTTCCGCGTTTCTGTTGCCCGCAAGAGTTGCAGTGCTTCATGGTGAGCTAACAACCGCCCCGGCCGGAAAGTCGGAGGCGGCAATGTGAGGTAAGGTTAAAATCAGAGAGGGCTTCCCACCTTGCCGGCCGGAAGCCCTCTTGACCTTGAATCGGGATGCCGAGATTCGAACTCGGGGCCTCACCCACCCCAAGGGTGCGCGCTACCAGGCTGCGCCACATCCCGAAATCGCGTTTAGTATCGCCGGAAAAATTAGATTGGTCAAATCGGCCCGCATGTGTGGAGCGCGGGGCGGGCGGCGGATCATCTCCGGCGCGGGTCGTGCCCGGCGTCGGCCGCGTCGAGGAGGGCGATGAGGTCGCGCATCTGCTCGCGGAGGCGGCGCAGGGCGGCGCGGCGCTCGTCCGTGACGGGGTATTCGGGCTCGCGCGGCGCGACCTCCGTGTCGCTGGCGTAGGTCGGCGCGGGCTGGGGCGCGGGCGCGCTCTGCGGGGCGACCTGCTGCTGCGGCGGCACGGGCGCGTAAGACTGGGCCGCGACTTCGGCGGCCGCGGCCGCGCTCATCTCCGGCGTGACCACCTTGAGTTTCGACGCGCCGCGGATGTCGCTCGTCAGCTTTTTCTTCGCGCCCGCGATGGTGTACTGATCTTCGTAGAGCAGTTCCTTGACGCGCAAGACCATCTCCACGTCGCGCTTGCGGTAGGTGCGCTGACCCGCGCGGTTCTTCTGCGGCGCGAGCATCGGGAACTCCGACTCCCAGTAGCGCAAGACGTGCGCCTGCACGCCCGTGATGTCGCAGACCTCTCCGATCTTGAAGAAGAGTTTTTCCGGGATGTAAACAGCTGCGCGGTTCATCTTCGGGAGTCCTCTGTGGGGGAACGGGAAACTCGCTCAACTGACTGACGGGCCTTGCAGCTCGCGAGTCTGTGGATGAGCGTACCGGAATGCTGCGCCTGGATGTTACGCGCGGGCGAGCCCGCTGTCAATCATCTTTTCGGCGTAAGGCGACGCCGGAGCGAACTTTATGAGGCTCGACCTGAAGGCGTTTGTGAGCGACTGTGGAAATTTTTAGCGGGGCGAGACTTCAACCAAAACTTTAACTCCGCGGGCGGGGCGCGAGGCGAATCAGACGGTTCACCGGGTCGAAGGTCAACTCGAACGGCCTCAGGGCGTCGCGACCGAGGATGACGGGCGCGGCGGATGAAGCACCCGCCAGCAAATCCGTCGGGACGCGGCGCAAGACGAGCGCGCCGACGCGCACGGTCGCGGGCTCGATGCGACGCGCCTCGACCTGACCGCGCCCCAAGTCGCGCACGCCGCCCTCGTGCTCACGCCCCCTGCCGCCCATGACGCCGAGCGCGCGCGCCGCTTCCGGCGTAAGTCCGAGGCCGAGACCGGAACCCGTGTCGACGAGCGCGCGGCGGCCGCCTTCGAGCGCGACGAAGGGGCGGCGCGTGCCGCCGTCGGTCAGCCACGGGACGGTGTCGCCGCCGGGGGGAACGACGCCCCGCCGCAGCGGCTCCGTGCGCGGGTCGAAGGCGCGTATCACCTCTGCGCGAAAGTCTATGACGTAGCCGAGTGGGTAGTAAGTCTCTGAAGGGTCGAGCACGCCGTCGAGGTCGGGCGGGAGCGTGTCGGCGACGATGATCGCGCCGCGACCGGGGAGGAAATTGTTCGCTGACCCGATGGCGACGCTGCGCACGCTCGCCTCGCGCGCCGAGTTTGAGCGCGCGCCGCTCAAGCCGCTCAGGCCGACCGTCCTCTCGTTGGCGACCGAGACGCGAGCCGCCTGCGCCGCACGCGGCGAGAGGATGGTCGAGCCCGCGCCCGTGTCGACGGCGAAGTCGAAAGGCCCCGCGCCGTTGATCCAGACGCTGACCATGAGCCCACGCCCCGACACCTCGCGGAATCGTGCGAACGCGGGAATAGTCCGCGCCGCGCCTCTGACGACCGCGGGCTGAGTCGCGGAAGTGATCGCGGGGCGACGAGAAGTAAAAGAGGGGTCGAGAGTGGGGAGTGAAGACGGCGAAGAGTGGAAAGTCCTCGCGCCATCAAAAAGGAAAGCGTGGGCAGACTCAGCCTTGCGGGAGTCTGCCCACGCCAACACCGCCAGAGCGATCAGGAGAGCTGAAGCCGCCGCGCCGCGGCGCGTGTTTCTCTTCGAGCCGTGCCCCATCTCGAACTCACAGGCTTCCGGTTAGTAGCGGCGGTTGCGCTTGCGAATCTTGTAAGTGTAGAGCGCCGAGCCGCCGCCGCCCGCGAGCGCGCCGATGGCAGCGCCCTTCTTGCCGCCGAGCAAGCCGCCCAGGAGCGCGCCGCCGCCCGCACCCGCCGCCACGGTCAGCTTGTCGCGGTGCTTCTGCCAGAACGAACGCTTCTGCGGCGTGTAGTCGTAGTAAGCGGTGCGCGTGCTGCGCGCGGAGCTGCGCCGCGCGGGCGTGCTGCGGTAGACGACGCGCTGCGGGGTCGCCACCGCGCGCGTCACCACGCGCTCACGGTTCAAGCCGCGATCACTGGCCGTCTCGAAGCCGTCGTTGAAGCCGGCGCGGTAGGCGTTCGCGTCCGAAGCGGTCAGGGCGTTCTGCGCGTCCGCGTTGTCGTAGCGCAGGCTGGCGGCGACGGTCGTGCCGGCGGTCTGCGTCGAAGACGGCAGCAGGCTCGCGGAAGCGACCTGCGTGTCCGAAGTGTTCTTATTGCGCATCACGAGCGCGCCGACCGAGCCGCCTAAAAGGGCGGCGACGAGCGCGACGGGTAGAATTTTGTTATGCAGTGTCATGGCAATCAGCATCTCCTCCGAGAAATTTTCGGCTCAAACCCGACCTGCTTACGGAGCAAGTCTTGTTCCTCAAACCGAGATGGTGGGGAGAGCGACGCTGGTTTAACCCGCGCCTTCGGTTTTTCAAGACCTTCAAGGGCGGCGCACTCGAATCACAATTAAACCGCAACACGACGCCCGCATTGCCCCTTGATCGAACTCTACGGTGCTGCACGATATGGGCAGTTCGCGACACGAAATGATCACGCGCGACCCTCTTCCGCCGCGCTGCCGATTCGTCCGCCCCGCTCGTGCCGTTGGACGCTTCGTTAATGTGGGGTCTATAATCCCGCTTCCATCCCAACCCCTACGGAGGTTCGACGCACACTTTGAGCACAGCTTCGTCCGCCTTCCGCCTCGCCGCGCGACTCGACTCAGTCGGCTTCTCCGACATCGTTAACATCCGCAACCGCGTCATGGAGCTGCGCGCCTCGGGGCAGCAGGTCTTCCAGTTCGAAGGCGGCGAGCCCTTCCCCGACACGCCCGCGCCCGTCAAAGAAGCGATGGCGCGCGCCCTCGCCGAGAACAAGACGCGCTACGCCCCCTCTTCCGGCATCGCCGAGCTGCGCTCCGCGCTCGCCGAGAAATTACGCGCGCGGAATCGAATCTCTCTCGAAGAGCGCGACGTGATCGTGCTGAACGGCGGGATGCAGGGGCTCTTCGGCGCGTTCCAGTCCGTCCTCAACCCCGGCGACGAGGTGCTGGTCTTCTCGCCCTACTGGACTCCGATCAAAGATTTAGTCGCCGGCTGCGAGGCGCGCATGCGCCTCGTCCCGACCGACGAGGCGCGGCGCGACGGCTTCGCCGAGACGCTCTCCCGCTACGCGACCGACCGCGCGCGCGCACTCTACTTCAACACGCCGCAGAACCCTTCGGGCGTCGTCTTCACGCGCGCGGAGACCGAGGAGGTCGCGCGCTTCGTGCGCGAGCGCGACCTCGTCGTCGTCGCCGACGAGGCGTACGAGGATCTGGTCTACGACGGCGAGCACGTCTCCATCGCCTCGCTCGAAGGGATGTTCGAGCGCACCGTGACCTGCTACACGCTCTCGAAGTCCTACGCGATGACGGGCTGGAGAGTCGGCTACGCCGCCGCCGCCGAGCCGTGGATGACGGGCTTGCGCAAGACGACGCTCTACTCGACGAACGGCGTCTCGACGCCGACGCAGTGGGCCGCGCTCGCCGCGCTCGACTTGCCCGCGGACTTCTTCGCCTCCGCCCTCTCGCAGTACCGCAAGCGCCGCGATCTGTTAATCGCCGGCCTGAACGAACTCGGTCTCCCTTGCGCCCCGCCGGCCGGGGCGTTCTACGCCTTCCCGGACGTGACGCGCATCGACGCGGACAGCCGCGCCGCCGCCGAGACCCTGCTCGAACGCGCGAAAGTTGCGACCGTCCCCGGCGCGGTCTTCGGCGAGCACGGCGAGGGCCGCCTGCGCTTCTCCTTCTCCACTTCGCTCGAAACCATCGCCGCCGGTCTCGACTCGATGCGGCGGAATCTTTAAGGGATGAGGGATGAGGGATGAAGGATGAAAGGGATCGGCGCGGGCACGAACACTCGACTCACCCTCAGGCGCGCTCAGCGCCCGCCCGCAGCGAGTTCGACTTCATCGAACGCATCCGCGCGCGCGCTCGGAACATCAAGCGCGACGCAAGCCATCAGGATTCATCCCTCACCCCTCACCCCTCATCCCTCATCTCTCCCTCATCCCTCGTCACCGGCATCGGCGACGACGCGGCGGTCTTCCGCTCGGAGGCGGGGCGTGACACGGTCGTCACCGCCGACCTGCTCGTCGAAGACGTAGATTTCTTCCGGCGCATCACCGAGCCCGCCTCGCTCGGTCACAAGTCGCTCGCCGTCTCGCTCTCCGACGTGGCGGCGATGGGCGCGCGACCGCGCTTCGCGCTGGTTTCGCTCGGCGTCCCGCAGACGACCTGGGACTCGCACTTCCTCGACGACTTCTACGAAGGCTTCCTCGCGCTCGCCGCAGAGCACGGAGTCGTGCTCGTCGGCGGCGACGTGTCGCGCTCGCCCGACCGCATCGTGATCGATTCAATCGTCGTCGGCGAAGTCGAGTCGGATCGCGCGGTGTTGCGCTCCGGGGCGCGGGTCGGCGATCAGATTTTCGTCACGGGCGCACTCGGCGGCGCGGCGGCGGGCTTGCGGCTGCTCGAAAAGTCGCTCACGCTCACCGAAGACCTGACGCACGAGTTGCCGGCGGAATACGACGAGATCGCCGCGCGGCAGACGCGCCCCGCCCCGCGCGTCGAGTGGGGCGCGCACGTCTGCGAGGGGCGCCTGGCGACGGCGATGATCGATCTCAGCGACGGGCTCTCGTCAGACCTCGCGCACCTGTGCCGCGAGAGCGGCGTCGGCGCGGTGCTCGACTGGTCGCAGATTCCCGTCCACCCCGCGTTGAGTCACGCGAGCACGCTCGCCGACAACAGCTTCACGCACGCGGTCGTCGGCGACGCGCACCAGCTCGCGCGCCACGGCGGCGAAGACTTCGAGCTGCTCTTCACCGTCCACCCGCGCGACCTGCTCAAGCTCCCGCGCGAACTGGGCGGCGTCGCCGTCACGCGCGTCGGCGAGATCACCGAGGCCGGACAGGGCATCAAGCTCCTGCGCCACCAGCGCCCCGAAGACCTTCATCCCGGCGGCTTCGATCATTTTCACCCCCACCGTTAAGCGCGCGGGCGCGGGCAACTTGTTTGACTCGCCGCGCGTCCTTCTCCTAGACTCTTCGCCAAGACGACGCGCACGCGGGAGTCTCCCCGAAACCCAAGCGCCCTCGCCCGCGTTTAAATGTCCAGACGCGCCGCCGTCTCGCTCAAATCGTCCGGCTCGACAAAAGGAAGTTTCATCATGCGAAGCAAGATGCTCGGACTCGCCATCGCCCTCTCGACCTTCGGCGTCGGCGTCGCCGCGACCACGTTCTGGATCAGCCGTCACAACCCGCAGCCCCGCGAGACGGTCACGCGCGAGACGCGCTACGTGCTCGTCGCGGAGCCGACCGCCGTGTCCGTCGGCGCGGACGAGGCGACGCCGTGCGAGGCGGCGCGCTCGAACACCGCCGTCTTCTACGGCAAGCCGCTCGTCGCCGGCGTCCTCAACAGCAAGGCGGTGAGCAAGCCGCAACCGGCCTACCCGCCCGCCGCGCGCGCCGCGCTGGTGTCGGGCGAGGTGCTCGTCGAGATCATGGTGGACGAGTGCGGGAACGTCGTGATGGCGAAAGCCCTCAACGGTCACCCGCTCCTGCGGCAGGCGGCGATTGACGCGGCGATGAAGACGCGCTTCTCTCCGACGCTGCTCTCGGGTCTGCCCGTCCGCATCAAGGGCACGATGGCGTTCAACTTCGCGCTCCAGTGAGCACGGCGGTTCGCGCCCGCCTCTTCTTTAGCTGATCTCGACGCGGCCCGCCGCCTCACGCGCGGCGGACGACTTCACGATGCTCAGGTTTCAGAACACGCTCACCGGCAGGCTCGAAGAGTTTCGCCCCATCGCGGAGGGCGAGGTGAAGATGTACGCCTGCGGCCCGACCGTCTGGAACCTCGCGCACATCGGCAACTTCCGCACGAACGTCTACGTCGACGTGCTGCGCCGCTACCTCAAGTACAAGGGCTACCGCCTCAACCACGTGATGAACATCACGGACGTTGACGACCGCATCATCACGCAAGCCGCCGAGCGCGGCACGACCATCGACGAGTACACCGCGCCCTACATCGAGGCCTTCTGGCAGGACTTCGACCTCATCGGCTGCGAGCGACCGGAGATCGCCCCGCGCGCCACGCGCCACATCCCGGAGATGGCCGCGATCATCGATCAGCTCATCGAGTCGGGTCACGCCTACCGCTCGGACGGATCGATCTACTACCGCATCGCGTCGTTCCCGGAATACGGCAAGCTCTCGAAGATCAACTTCGCGGGCAACATCGCGGGCGCGAGCGAGCGCGTGGACACGGACAAGTACGAGAAGGAGGACGCGCGCGACTTCGCACTCTGGAAAGCCCCCGACGCTGAAGGGGAGCCCGCGTGGGAGGCTTCGATCGGCAAGGGTCGGCCGGGCTGGCACATCGAGTGCTCGGCGATGTCGATGAAGTACCTCGGCGAGACGTTCGACATCCACTGCGGCGGCGTCGATCTCGTCTTCCCGCACCACGAGAACGAGATCGCGCAGTCCGAGGGCGCGACGGGGAAGCAGTTCGTCAACTACTGGCTGCACGGCGAGCACCTGAAGATCGACGGCGAGACGATGTCGAAGTCGAAGGGCAACTACTACACGCTGCGCGATCTCGTCGAGCGCGGCTTCACTCCCGCCGCGATCCGCTACGCGCTCCTGAGCGTGCCCTACCGCAAGCAGCTCAACTTCACGCTCGACGGCCTGCGCGGCATCGAGAAGACCGTCGCCGGCCTGCAAGACTTCAACGCGCGCCTCGCGGAAGCGCGCACCGAACCGGGCAGCGACCCCGCGATGCGCTCTGTAGCCGCCCGCGCGCTGGAAGAGTTCGAGGCGGGGCTCGACGACGATCTCAACACCTCGGTCGCCCTGGCCTCCGTCCACAACCTGACGCGCGAGGTCAACACCGCGCTCGCCTGCGAGGGCCTGCGCTCGGACGACCAGCGCGACCTGCTCGAACTCGTCCGCCGCTTCGACTCCGTCCTCAACGTCTTCTCCTCGCCGCAGCGCGGAATGCTCGACACGGAGATTCAGGCCCTCATCGACGACCGACAGGAAGCCCGACGACGGCGCGACTTCGCCCGCGCCGACCAGATACGAGATCAACTTTTGGAGCGCGGCATCATCCTCGAAGACACCCGCGACGGAGTGCGCTGGAAGCACAAGGCTTGAGTCAGGAGCCTATGGATGAAAGTATGCTTGAGGAACAGAGAAGATGAATTATCGATTATTGTGCCACCTCTCCATTCTGTTCTTTATTAACTATGGCATCGCTTCAGCCCAAATTGCTGGTACGCCATCCCGCTCTCTGGAGTTGTTGCCACGTGAGCAGGAGATCGAACTCGCTGTCAGTGCCGGGCCTGAGCACTTACGTAAAGATGCGACCGTTTTTGTATTCGGCAAACAAGGATATGAAAAGGCCCGCTCCGGGACGAATGGCTTCACGTGTTTAGTCAACCGCGATGGTGCGCAATCCGGGGATTACACGCTGCGCCCGACCTGCTGGGATATGGAGGGCGGTAAGAGCATCGTACCTGTTATGTTGCGCGTCGGTGAACTACTGGCACAGGGTAAGACGGCGGCGGAAATCAAGCGCGACGTTGACGCCGGCTTCAGTGACGGGCGGTTTCGTGAGCCGCGTAAAACCGGTATTGCATACATGCTCTCCGGTGACGTGAAGCAATTCGACGCCAAAACCGGCAAAGTCGTGTCGCGTGATTTTCCGCCGCATTACATGATTTATGCGCCCGGCGTAACGAACGCCGACATCGGCATGACCAAAGAAGGCTATCAGATTAATCCATCACTGCCCGGCGTGTATGCAGGTTACTCTGGTGGAACTCACACGGCTTACATTATCGTACTCGCTAGTGAGTATAAGAGTCAGATGGCGCATTGAGTGATACAGGACTGAACGCTTACAATTTATGTTTCGCTTCCCGCTCATCAGCCGTCGCCCCCTCGACATCCGCGCCAACATCTTCGCGGGTTAGCCCCTCCGTCTCCGTCGCTCCTTACCTCTGCGTCTGGAATCCCGAACCCGGTTCGGAGTTTTCAGACGGCACCCGCTTCCACCGCCTGTAAGACAAGGAGAAAATTCTTATGACCACGATGGCTCCGCCGAAGAGACCGGAGATCAAGACCGCGCTGCCCGGCCCCAAAGGCCAACGGATCGTCGCCGACGACGCGCAGTGGGTGAACCCTTCCTACCCGCGCCCCAGCTTCAAGCTCGTCGCCGAGCGCGGCGAGGGCGTGTGGGTGACGGACGTTGACGGCAACGTCTTCCTCGACTGCAACGCGGGCGTCGCCGTCTGCTCCACCGGCCACTGCCACCCCGAAGTCGTCCGCGCCATCCAGGATCAGGCGGCCAAACTGATCCACATGTGCGGCACCGACTACTACTACGAGCACATGCCCGCGCTCGCACGCAAGCTCGACGAGATCGTCCCCGTCCCCTCGCCGACGCGCACGCACTTCGCGAACTCCGGCACCGAGGCGGTCGAGACCGCCCTGAAGCTCGCGATGCACGCGACGGGGCGCGAAAAGTTCATCGGCTTCTTCAACAGCTTCCACGGGCGCACGCTTGGGAGCCTATCGCTCACCTCGTCGCGCGTCGCGCAGCGCCGCGGCTTCAAGCGTCAGGCCCTGGATGTTGTCCACGTCCCCTACCCGAACCCGTTCCGCGATCCGTTCACCGGCAAGAAGTCTGACGCCGCGACCGTGAGCGGTCAGTGCCTCGCGTGGATCGAGGAGCGACTGTTCAAGACGACGACGCCGCCCGAAGAGGTCGCCGGCATCGTCGTCGAGTGCGTGCAAGGCGAGGGCGGCTACGTCCCCGCGCCGAAGGAGTTCCTGCAAGGCTTGCGACGCATCTGCGACGAACACGGCATCATGCTCATCGTCGACGAGGTGCAGTCCGGCATGGGCCGCACCGGCAAGATGTTCGCCTCGGAGCATTACGATCTGAAGCCCGACATCGTGACCATCGCCAAAGGCATCGGATCGGGCCTGCCCATCGGCGCGTGCGTCGCGCGGGCCGATCTGATGGACTGGAAGCCCGGCGCGCACGCCTCGACCTTCGGCGGCAACCCCGTCTGCATCGCCGCCGCGCTCAAGACCATCGAGCTGCTCGAAAATGGCCTGGTGAAGAACAGCGCCGAGGTCGGCGACTACCTGAAGGCGGGCCTGGAGAAGCTCAAGGCCAGGCACGACACGATCGGCGACGTGCGCGGTCTCGGCATGATGATCGGCGTCGAGTTCGTCACCGACGGCGACACGCTCGCGCCCGACGCGGAGATGCGCGACCGCGTCGAGGTCGAATGCTTCAACCGCGGTCTGATCATCCTCGGCGCGGGCGCGAACACGATCCGCTGGTCGCCGCCGCTGACGCTCACGCGCGAGAACGTGGATGTCGCGCTGGAGATTTTCGACGAAGCCGTCGCCGCCGCGCGCCGCTAG
>DATLMC010000087.1:0-2382 GCA_035537435.1 Pyrinomonadaceae bacterium
TGCGCGCCCGGCGACTTAATCTCCACCAGCCCGAGCAGCAGCCGCGCGAGCTTCGCCAACTGCTCCTGGTAAACCGCCCGGGCCGGGAAGCGGTGCAGCCTCCTGAAGAGCGCCTCCCTGGTCTTCGCCGCGCGGTACTCCCGCAGCTCGACGCCGAGGTGTTCGAGTATCTGGTTGACGGTCGCGTCGCCGATGTGGTCGAGCAGCTTCAGCGTGCGGAACCACGAGAGCGTGTCCGAAGGGTTCGAGACGACGCGGAGGAAGGCCAGCGCGTCCTTGACGTGCGCCGACTCGGCGAACTTGATGCCGCCGTACTTGCGGAACGGGATGCCGTGCTTGCCCAGCTCGATCTCTAAATCGAACGAGTGCGAGCCGGCGCGGAAGAGCACCGCCACCTCCGAGAGCGGCACGCCCGCGGCGCGCAGCTCCTCGATGCGCTCGGCGACGAAGCGCGACTGCTCGTTCTCGTCGCGCGCGTGCACGAGCACGGGCGGCTCGCCGGCGTCGTCCACGCGCGAGAAGAGCTGTTTGCCGTAGCCCTCCTCGGCGTCGGCGATGATGGCGTTCGCCACGTCGAGCACGGGCTGCGTGCTGCGGAAGTTCTCCTCCAGCTTGATGACCTGCGCGGCGGGGAAGAGTTCGGGGAACTCCAGCATGTTCCGGTGGCTCGCCCCGCGGAACGAGTAGATGGACTGGCACTCGTCGCCGACGACCGCGACGTTGTCGTGCGTCGCCGTCAGCAGGCGCACGATGCGCGCCTGGAGCCGGTTGGTGTCCTGGTACTCGTCCACCATGATGTAGCGGTACTGCTCGGAGAGGAGCGCCGCCAGCTCCGGGCTCGCTTCGAGCGCCTCGCGCAGGCGCAGGAGCAGGTCGTCGTAGGTGAGCAGGTGGCGCGCGCGCTTGAACTCCTCGAAAGACTCGTACAGCGCTTCCAGCGCGCCGCGCTCGCCGAGGAAGTGCGGGTAGGAGGCTTTGAGCACCTCCTCCACCGTGCAGTCTTTGTTGACCGCCATGCTGAAGATGGAGCAGAGGGTGCGCTTGCGGGGGAAGTGCCGGTCGCGCGTCAGGTGCAACTGGCGGCGCAGGAGGTCGATGAGGTCTTCGGTGTCGCCGGGGTCGAGCACGGTGAAGTTGCGCGAGACGCCGGCCGCCTCCGCGTGCCTGCGCAGCACGCCGTGGCCGAGGCTGTGGAAGGTGCCGCCCGACACGCGCTGGCAGCGCGAGTCCGCCAGGCCCGCCGCGCGCGCGAGCATCGACGCGGCCGCGCGCCGCGTGAACGTGAGCAGCAGGACGGACTCCGGCCTCACGCCCGTCTCGATCAGACGCGCCACGCGGTAGACGAGCGTGCGCGTCTTACCCGTCCCCGCCCCCGCGACGATGAGGAGCGGCCCTTCGGTCGTCGTCACGGCCCTGTACTGCGCCTCGTTCAGCTCCTTCTCGTACTCTACCCCGAGCGCGCGCGGCAGCGCCGAGACGCGCCTGAGGACGAGCTTCCTCTTCGTCAGCGTCGGCGCGGCCTGACCGAGTTCGAGGTCGCGCTTGAAGGCTTTGAGTTCGGCGCACAGCTCCGCGACCGTCTGGTGGCGCCGCTTCGGCTGTGGGTCGAGCGCCCGGGTGAGGATGCGGAACAGCTCGGGCTGAAGCTGCGCCTTGACCGCGTCGCGCAGGCGCGGGTCCTCGTGGAGGATGGCGTGCATCGTGTCGATCTGGTTCTCGCACGCGAAGGGGCAGGTGCCCGTCAGCATCTCGCAGAGGACGACGGCGAACGAGAAGATGTCGCAGCGCAGGTCTACGCGCTGGCCGAGGAGCTGCTCGGGCGACATGTAGTTGACCGTCCCCAGGACCGTCCCCGACTGCGTCTCGACCTGCACGAGCGTCTTCTGCGCGCTGTCGGCCGCGGTCGCGCGCCGCTTGGGCGCGACGAGCTTGGCGATGCCGAAGTCGAGAATCTTGACGTAGCCGTCGCGGCTGACCATCAGGTTCTCGGGCTTCAAATCGCGGTGGACGACGCCGGCCTCGTGCGCCTTGGCGAGCCCCTCGGCGATCTGGATGGCGAGCCCCAGGGCCTCGGCCGTCGGGAGCGGGCGCGCCTTTATCTTCTGGCGCAGCGTCTCGCCCTCGACGTACTCCATCGCCATGTAGGGGCGCCCGCCGTCCTCGCCGAACTCGTAGACGGTCAGGATGTGCGGGTGGTTGAGGATGGAGGCGGCGCGGGCCTCTTGCAGGAAGCGGCGGCGGCGCTCGTCATGCGCGGTGAACTCGGGCGGCAGGAGCTTGATGGCGACGACGCGTTGCAGCTTCTCGTCGTAAGCCTTGTAGACCGCGCCCATGCCGCCCGCGCCGAGGGCCTCCATGATGCGGTAGTGTGCGATGTTCGTG
>DATLMC010000088.1:0-10565 GCA_035537435.1 Pyrinomonadaceae bacterium
CTGAAGAATTTAGCCCACGGGGCGCGCCCCGTGGGCTAAATTCTTCGGCCCGCACGCGCGGCCTTCGCGCGAACGCTCCCCTTATTTATTTACTCTTCGGCCTTACTCGTAGCGCAGGCAGGCGATGGGGTCGAGCCGCGAAGCCTTCATCGCGGGCCACACGCCGAAGATGAGGCCGACGCCGATGGAGACGGTGAGCCCGGAGATCACCGCCCACGCCGGGATCGCCGCCGGGAGCGACGGGATGAAGAACATCACGATCTGGCTGATGGCGACCGCGAGCACGACGCCGATCACGCCGCCCAGCATCGTCAGCGTCATCGCCTCGAACAGGAACTGGTGGACGATGTCGCGCCGCCGCGCGCCGATGGCCTTGCGCACGCCGATCTCCTGCGTCCGCTCCGTCACCGAGACGAGCATGATGTTCATCACGCCGATGCCGCCGACCATCAGGCCGACCGAGGAGATCGCGATGGCGATGATGCCGATCATGCCGAAGATGCTGTCGAACTGCGTGATGAAGGCGTCGGCCGTCTTCACGTCGAAGTCGTTCGGCTGATCGAACTTCACGCCGCGGCGCGCGCGCAGGATCTCCTCGATCTGTTCGAGCGCCGCCGGCAACTGCCCGGAGCGCGCCTGCATGACGAAGATGATGAACTTGCGGCCGGGGGCGACCTGCATGCCGGTGCGGAACGGGACGAAGACGGCGTTGTCCTCTTCGTTCTCGCCGAAGAAGGTGCTCTTGCGCTTCGCCAGCACGCCGATGATCTCCCACGTGTAGCCGCCCATCTTCACGCGCGTCCCCACGATGCCGCCCTGCTTGTCCGGGAAGAGCGCGGTGGCGGCGTTGACGCCGATGACCATCACGCTGCGGCGGTTCAAGTCGTCCTGCTCGCTGAGGAAGCGACCCTCGCTCAAGGTGGCGTTGGCGACGTCGGCCATGTTGGAGGTGACGGCGCGCGTGTTGCCGCGGCGGTAAGTCTTGCCGTCGACGCTGATTGTGTCGTCGAAGCCGGTGCCCCCGCCGATGTTCGGCGCCTCCATCGCCACCTCATCGACCGCCGGGGCCTGCGCGGCGATGGCGTCGGCGTCGTCGACAGTCAAAGGCTTGCGCATGCGCTCGGCCTGATCGCGCTCGCCGACCCTCGGCCCCGTCGTCAGGTGGAAGGCGTAGATGTTGTTCGAGCCGTACTCCTCGACCATCTTGACGATGTTGCCGCGCATCCCCGTCAGGATCGACGCGATGACGATGGCGACCATCACGCCGATGACGATGCCGAGCACGGTCAGCGAGCTGCGGAACTTGTGCGCGCGCACGCTGTCGAGCGCCATCAAAAGCATCTCGCGCGGGATGAACTTCGGGAGTCTGAGCTTCATAAAACTTCTCAGTTGCGCGTGAGCGCGACGATGGGGTCGAGCCGCGAGGCTTTGAAGGCCGGGTAGATGCCGGCGACCATGCCGATGACGGTCGAGACGCCGAGCGCGAGCACGATGTAGCCGACGGTGATCGTCATCGCGATGGGCGTGAAGACCGTCACCGCCCACGAAATCCCCGCGGCCGCGACGAGCCCCAGCACGCCGCCCAGCGCGCAGAGCAGCGACGACTCGATCAGGAACTGCGTGAGCACCTGCCTGCGCCGCGCGCCCAGGGCCTTGCGCAGCCCGATCTCGAAGGTGCGCTCGGTGACGGAGACGAGCATGATGTTCATCACGACGATGCCGCCGACGACGAGCGCGATCAGCGTGATCGGCGTGACGACCATGGCGATGGTGCCCGTGAACTCGTCGACCTGGGCGAGCTCCGTGTCGGTGTTGACGATGCCGAAGTTGTCCTCTTCGCTCCCGATCAGCTTGTGGTAGTCGCGCAGCGCCTTGCGCGCGTCCTCGACGCTCAGCTTGAAGGCCTCGCGTCCCGCCGCCCCCTTGCCGTGAATCTGTAGGCCGTCGCCCTTGCCGAAGAGGCGCTGGAAGGTCGCGAGGGGGATGTAGACGTGCTTGTCGACCAGCTGGCCGAAGATGGGGCCTCTCCGCTCCTCGACGCCGATGACGCGCATCGGCAGCCCCTCGATCTTGAACTCCCTGCCGATGGGATCAACGTCGGGGAAGAACTTGTCCTTGATGTCCGCGCCGATCACCGTCACGAGTTGCGCGTGCTCGTTGTCTTCGGGCTGGATGAAGCGACCGTCCTCGATCGTCTTGTCCTCGATCTCCGCCATGTTCGGCGTCACGCCGAAGATGATGCCGCCGTAAAAGGTCTTGCCGTCCTGCTCGAACTTCGTCCCCCTGCCCTGCTGCGCCCCGACCGCCGAGCAGGTCTCGCAGTATTGCTGTAGCCACTCCATGTCCTCCCGGCGCAGCCGCTTGTTGCGCCGGTTCATGCGCTCCAGGTCTTCCTCGGTCAGCTCGCCCTGGCTCGCGATGCGCGCGATCATGAAGTGGTTCGCGCCGAGCATCTTCGTCACCTTCTCGACGACGTAGGTGTTCAGCCCAGAGATCGCCGCGCCGACGACGACCACCGACGAGACGCCGATGATGATGCCGATCAGGGTCAGGAACGCGCGCAGCTTGTGCGCGAAGATCGACTGCACGGCGATCCGCGCGGCGTCCAGGTAAAAGGTGTAGACGGTTCTCATACGGGCTCTGGGCTACCGCGCAGGGGTAGTCTGGGGCGGCACGCCTCCTATACGCTAAAACGTCCGGGGAGGTTTAACCGTTAACAAAGGCGGGCGGGAAAATTTTCGCGCGGGAGGTATTCGAGGTATTCAACGGCCGGCGCGACTATTCGGCTTTCAGGTACGGCCCGAGCAGGGCCGTCCAACTACGCTCGATCTGTTCGTACTCGTCCGGACAACGCTCGGCGCGCTCCCGCGGGAGCACGCCGTCCTCGACGATTGATCTGTACCTCTCCTCGTCCTGACCGTAGACCCAGCAGACGATGTTGTAGAAGCGCTGCCGGTCGAGCGAGTGCTCGTCCCGGTAGCGCGGCTCGCCCTCGCCGCCCCCGGAGTTCTCGACGCCGTAGAGGGACTGCGCCGCGTCGAGCGCCGCCGCCCCGCCCTCGTCCGCGCCGTCGGTCAGAAGGTAGGTCGAGAGCTGATCGGCGGCGTCCTCTTCCCCGGCCGTGACGGGGAGGCGGTAGACGTTGACGAGCGCGTGCCCGAGTTCGTGGTAGAGGACGAAGACGGTCGCGCCGACGACCCTTTCGCCCAACTCATCGTCGTTCTTGGCCTCGCCGCGGAAGGCTTCGTAGAGGTCGTCGACCAGCTCGTAGCAGACCGTCACCCGCCGCCCGCCCGGATCGTAGGAGGCGCTCGGCTCTCCGCACTCCGCGAACGAGAGCGTCACGTCCGAGGGCAGCGCGAGCGTCTGGTTGAGCCCGTCGGCCGTCTCTTCGAGCACGCGGTTCTCCAACAAGTCCTGCCGCAGCTCCGCCAGCCCCTTCTCCTTCGCCTCGCCGTAGGAGACTTTGAAGTCGCCGCGGTCTTCGACCTTCGCCGCGCTCGCCTGCCGCGGCTGCGCGCCGCCCGTCCGCGTCCCGGTCTTACTGTCGAGGCACGCCGCGAGCGCGCACGCGAGGGCCAACGACGAGGCGAGTGTCAGCGGCTTACCCCCCGGCAACGCGCGCGCCCCCTACTTCTTCGGCGCGGCGGCGCTCGCCGAGATCGCGTCGAGGTTTTCGTCGAGCAGGCGGACGGCCGAGAGGATCGTCTCGGTCGCGCGGACGAAGAAGTCGCGGTTGATGTTCGCGAAGTCGTCGGTCGGCTGGTGGTAGTCCTTGTGATCCTCGACGCCGAAGTAGACGAAGGGGACGCCCGCGCGGTGGAAGGCCGCCTGATCCGAGAGGGGCGTCCAGTCGTCTTTGCCGAGCTTCGGATCGTCGTGCCCTGCGAGCAAGCGGACGGGCGCGGCGGCCGCGACGCGGTCGAGGTAGGGCTTGAGGAAGGGGTAGCGGGACGCGCCCGCGGCGTAGAGCTCGTTGCGGTCGTTGTGGCTCACCATGTCCATATTCACCTCGGCGACCACCGTCTTGAGATCGACGGGCGGCGACTTGACGAACCACTGGCTCCCCTGCAAGCCCAGCTCCTCGGCGTCGAACGCGACGAAGACGATGGAGTGCGCGGGCCTGTGACGCCCGAAGTATTCGGCCATCGCGAGCAGCGCCGCCACGCCCGACGCGTTGTCGTCCGCGCCGTTGTAGATGTCGCCGCGGACGACGCCGACGTGGTCGTAGTGCGCGCTGACGACGAGGCGGCGCGCCGCCTTCGACTTCCCTTCGACGTAGCCGACGACGTTGCTGCCCGCGTAACTCTTCCCCCCGCGCTCGAACGTGAACGGCTGGAGGTAGGACGCGCCGAACGGCTTGAGCTTATACTTTTTGTAAGCCGCGACGACGTAGGCGCGCGCCTTCGCCCCGCCCTCCGTGCCGGTCTTGCGCCCCCGCATGTCGTCCGAGGAGAGCGCCTCAACGTCGCGCAGCAGCCGCGCTGCGTCGATGACTTCGGAGCGGGGCGCGGCCGGGCGCGCCGTCTCGCGCGGCGGCGCACCGCCCTGGCCGAGCGCGGCCGAGGCGAACACCCCGGAAGCCGCGACGAGCGCGAGCGCCCGGCGTATGATTGATCTCTGCTTCATGCTTTCGGCCCCGGCGAACCTTCAACGGCGAACACGTCTGTAAGGGGGGTTGAGGCTTTTACGCCGCGCGCCCCCCTTTTGTTGCGGCGCGCCCGTTGTTGCGGCGCGCCCGCGTCGCGCGCGCGGGTTGAAAACGGCGCGCGCGTTAGTGTAGACATTACAGCAACCAAGCTCTACGAAAAACATTTGACGCGCGGGGGTTTTCGCGCGCCCGGTAACTCTTCCGAATGCCAAGCAGGGTCGCGCCGAAAAGTCTGCTGCTGCTCGCGCCGTTCGCCGCCGACGAACCGTCGCACGTGAACGTCATCGTCGAGACGCCGCAGGGCAGCCGCAACAAGTACAACTACGACGAAGAGCTCGGCGTCTTCCGGCTCGGAGGGGTGCTCCCGGCGGGCGCGGTCTTCCCCTTCGACTTCGGCTTTGTGCCGTCGACCGTGGGCGGCGACGGCGACCCGCTCGACGTGCTCCTGCTGATGGACGAGCCCGCGTTTCCGGGCTGCCTGGTCGAGGCGCGCCTCGTCGGCGTCGTCGAAGCCGAGCAGACCGAGCGCGACGGCGAGCGCACGCGCAACGACCGCCTCGTCGCCGTCGCCGCCAAGGCGCGCAACCACCAGGGCGTGCGCCAGCTCGGGCAGTTGAGCGAACACCTCGTCGAAGAGATCGAGCACTTCTTCGTCTCCTACAACGAGATTAAGGGCAAGACCTTCGCGCCGCTCGGCCGCCACGGCTCGCGGCGCGCCCGCGCCGTCGTCGAAGAGGGCGCGAGACTGTTCGGCCGACGAAGACGCCACGGCGCGAGGTCGAAGAAGGGCTGAGATCGAACCGCAAAATTGTAGGGGCAGGGCTCGTCCCGGCCCGCCGGGCGTCCGCGAGGTCGCTCGACCGATCCACGATTATTCATCGCTGATTCATCGCGACCACTTCTTTCGCGCTCACGCGCTCACGCGCTCACGCGGGCAGGGGCGAGCCCTGCCCCTACAAATCCGGATGACGCCGTAGACGCACAAAAAGAGAGGTTGACGACGCGGCGTGCGTCGTCAGCCTCTCTTCGTTGATGTCGGTCGTGCGCTGGAGCCTTAGCCGCGCTGGTGCTGAGCCTGCGGCGGGCGGCGCTTCTTCTTGTTGCGCTTGCGGGCGAGGGCGGATTTGAGTTTCGCCTTCTGCCCCTTCGACATGAAAAATGCGTGCTTCTTCGCGTCCTTGATGATCTCTTCGGTCATCACCTTGCGCTTGAAGCGGCGCAGCGCGCTCTCGATGGACTCGTTCTGGTTGACTGTGACTGATGCCATTACTCTTCTAATACTCCAATCTCTCGTTAGCAAACGCCGGATATTATGCCCGCTGCACGCCGAAAACGCAAAACCCCACCCCCCCGACAGCCCCGCCCGCCCCTTTTGACAGCCTCACTCGCGCCGTACTAATGTAGCCGCGCCGCAGCCGAGCGCGGCGGCCGCTCCTTCATCAACCGCGAAACACCCCCTACCGTACGCGTATCACGCCGCCCCCCTTCCCCCGGCGCTCCAACGCTCCAAAGATCGCGGCGGTGCGGGGTGCGATGCGGGCAGTAATAGCCGCACGGGACGCATCCTATCCGAGCAGGATTTCCACCCCGGCCCGTCGCGCCCGGAACGCCCCCGGACTGAGTAACCTTTAGAACGCCGTCTTAAGGTTTTTCGCGTTACAGCTTGCCCAGCCGTGCGCGTCATCATGCCCGCGCGTGCTCGGAAGACAGAGTTTTCGCGCCCGTCCACCCTGGCACCGCAAAAGAAAGAATCATTAATGACGGACTATGCGCGACGGCCACTCGCCGCCCCCCTCGCCCCCGCGCGTCTGCGCCGCGTTATCACGTTCGTCTTCGCGGCGGTAGCCGTGGCTGCGCTGCTGTTCGTCGCCTTACGCCGCGCGCACTCTCCCGCATCGCCTCTCGCCCCGAGCGCGACGCACTCGCCCGAAGCAACTCGCGCGCGGGCCTTAACGCACGGCGGCGACTTGGGAGGCGGACGCCCCTCGGCCGCCGATCCCGCGCTGCGAGCCAGAGTCGCGGCGGCTTACGGGCAGCTCCCGCTGAGCTTCGTCGCTAACGAAGGGCAGTTCGACCGCGAGGTGAAATTCTCCTCGCGCGGCGGCGGCTACGAACTCTACCTGACCCGCGCCGAAGCCGTGCTCTCGCTCGGCGGACACGCGGCGCGCGAAGAGGAACGACGCGGCGCACACGCGCCGGAGTCCGACGACGCTTCGGCCGCGCCCCGGAGTCGCGCGGTGTTGCGGATGAAGCTGTCGGGCGCGAGGCGCGGGGCGCGCGCGAGCGGCGAGGGTCAGTTGCCGGGGCGGGTTAACTATTTGATCGGGGACGACCCAGCGAAGTGGCGCACGGGCGTCCGCACGTTCGCCGCCGTCCGCTACGAGAAAGTCTACCCCGGCGTCGATCTCATCTACTACGGCAACCAGCGGCAGCTCGAATACGACTTTGTAGTCGCCCCGCACGCCGACCCCCGCAGCATCAGGATCAGGTTCGAGGGCGCGCGCTCGGTCTCGCTCGATGCGGAAGGGCAGTTGCTCGTGCGCGCCGACGGCGGCGAGGTCGTCCAGCGCAAGCCGCTCGTCTATCAGAGCATCGGCGGCGGGCGGCGCGAGGTCTCCGCCCGCTACACCATCGACGCCCGGCGCGAAATCGGCTTCGCCCTCGGCGACTACGACCGCGGCCGGCCGCTCGTCATCGATCCCGTCCTGAGCTACGCGACTTTCCTCGGCGGCTCGGGCGACGAGCAGGCGAACGCCGTCGCCGTCGACGCGAACGGCAACGCCTACATCACGGGGCAGACCGGCTCGGCAAACTTCCCCGTCGCGAGCCCCGCCCAAGGCGCGCGCGCCGCCGGGACCGACGCCTTCGTCTCGAAGCTCAACCCCGCGGGCACGGCCCTCGTCTATTCCACCTACCTCGGCGGCGGCGGTGCCGACCTCGGTTTCGGCATCGCCGCCGACGCCGACGGCAACGCCTACGTGACCGGCGCGACCAGCTCCGCAGACTTCCCCTCGGCGGGCGTCACGCAGGCCTGCCCCCCTTTCCCGGACGACGCCTTCGTCACGAAGCTGAACCCGGCGAGCGCGGTCGTCTATTCCACCTGCGTCGGCGGCGACGACCAGGATCAAGGGCTGGCTATCGCCAACGCGGGCGGCGCGGCTTACGTCGTCGGCCTCACCGGCTCGCCGAACTTCCCGACGACGCCCTCCGCGCGGCAGCCCGCGCTCGGCGGCTTCTCTGACGCCTTCGCCGTGCGCGTCGGCTCCGCGGCCGATCTGGGTGTCGCCATCGCCGCCTCGCGCGAGACGGTCATGGTCGGCAACGACCTGGTGTACACGATCACAGTCACCAACTCCGGCCCCTCGACCACGGTCGCCACCCTGACCGACGCGCTGCCCGCCGGGGTCACCCTCGTCTCTGCGTCGGCCACGCAGGGCCGGCTGCGCGGGGACGACTACCCTCACCTGCCCGCTCGGCGAGATGGCGGCGCAGTCTAGCGCCACGATCACGCTCACCGTCAGACCTACTTCGGCGGGCTCGTTGGGCAACACGGTGTCCGTCGCCGGCGCCGAATTCGATCCCGACGCGGCGAACAACACGGCGACGCGCACCGTCAACGTTTCATCACACCCGTCGATCATGGGGAAGATTACGGACGCGGGCGGCTCCGCCTTCAGCGGCGTGACGGTATCGCTCGGCGGCGCGCAGTCCGCCTCGACGACGACCGACGCCAGGGGCTTTTACCAATTCACCGAACTGGCCGAGGGCGGCAACTACACCGTCACGCCCTCGAAGGCGGGCTTCACGTTCACGCCGCTCTCGCGCAGCTTCAGCGATCTGCGACAGGACGCGACCGCCGATTTCAGCGCCGCGCCGTGCTCGTACGCCATCTCCCCCGCGACGCAAACCATCGCCGCCGCGGGCGGCGTCGGCAGCATCGCTGTGACCGCCAACGGCGACTGCCCCTGGACGGCGCAGAGCGGCAGCGACTGGATCACGATCACGTCCGGCGCGAGCGGCAACGGCAACGGCACGGTCACTTTCTCGGTCGCGCCGACGGGCGCGCCGCGCGGCGGCCACATCACGGTCGCGGGCCAGACTTTGGGCGTGTGGCAGGAGTTCGATTCCTGCGCCGCGCCCTCGTTCACGCAGGCGCGCGCCTACCTCCTATCAATCTCCCCCGTCGGGCTCGTCACCGCCGACTTCAACCACGACGGCAAGCTCGACCTCGCAGCCCTCCAACAGTTGCAGGGTCAGAATAGGATCGCCGTCCTGCTCGGCAACGGCGTGGGCGGCTTCGGGGCTCCCGCCTACTTCAACGCGGGCATCGGCAATCGCGCGCTCACGTCCGGCGACCTCAACGGCGACGGCAACGTGGATTTAATCGCGACCGACCTCTTCACCGTACAGCTCCTCTTCGGCGGCGGCGCGGGCGGCTTCGGCGCGCCGGCCAACGTCTCCATCAGCAGCCGCTTCCATTACTCGACGGCCGTCGCCGACTTCAACGGCGACGGCAAGCTCGACCTCGCCGTGTCGTATCAGAACGACAGCAGCACGAGCGACGTGGTCTCGGTCGTGCTGGGCGACGGGGCGGGCCACTTCGGCCCGGCGCAGAACGTCTTCACGGGCTTCGTCGCCGCGGTCGCCGACTTCAACGGCGACGGCAAGCTCGATCTGACACTCGTCAACGGGTTTAATAACGTCTCCGTCGGGCTCGGCGACGGCACGGGTAACTTCGGGGCGGCGATCAACACCCCCTCGACCATCGCCCAGATCAATCTGGTCGCGAAGGACGTGAACGGCGACGGCAGAGTCGATCTCATCGCCGCCACCGGCGTTCAACTCGGCGACGGCGCGGGTGGTTTCGGCGCCGTCATCCCCACGCCCGCCCCCGCCAACTCCCTGTCGAATCACGTCGCGGTAACGGACTTCAACAACGACGCTAAGCCGGACCTCGCCGTGGCGAGGGCGAGCGGCGTCTCGGTCATGCCCGGCGACGGCACGGGCCACTTCGGAGCCGCCATCGAGTTCGCGGCCCCCTCTCAGGGGTTCAACCCGGTGATCGGCGACTTCAACGGCGACGGCCGCCCCGATCTGGCGACGGCCAATCTGGCGACGGTGGCCTCCGGCGCTGACTCGGTCGTGGTCATGCTTAACGGGTGTCACGCCGACGCCGGCGTGAGCATCACGGGTCAGGTGGCGAACGAGAGCGGCGTCGGGATGTCCGGCTTCTACATCAAGCTGACCAGCCAGAAGATCGGCGCGATCGTGACGAGGACTGATGCGGGCGGCAACTATGCGTTCCGCAACCTCTCGCGCGACGACGACTACACCATCACGGTGGAGTTCTCCGAGTTCAACTTCCCCGCCCGGACGGTCAATCATCCGAACGCGGATACGGTGATCAACTTCACGGCGGCGGCCGACGGCCTCAGATTCAGCGCGGCGGGCTATCGGGTTAACGAGGGCGACCGTCTTGCGACGATCACGGTGACGCGCGGGGGCGACACCTCCAACCCCGCCACCGCGCGTTTCCGAACCGCGGACGACTCGGCGGCGGTGCGTTGCGACGACGTGGTCAACAATCACGGCGCCGCCTACGCCCGCTGCGACTACGCGACGACCGTCTCGACGCTCACCTTCGCGCCCGGCGTCACGCAGTTGACGGTCAGCGTGCCCGTCATCGACGACGCGCACGTCGAGGGCAACGAGACGTTGCAGTTGTCACTCTTCAACGGGCAGGGGGCGATTATCGGCTCGCCCGCGAACGCGACCATCCTCATTCAGGACAACGACACGGCGGCGACGCCCGCCTCCGCCAACCCCGCCCTGCGCTCGGACTTCTTCGTGCGCCAGCAGTACCTCGACTTCTTCGGCCGCGAGCCCGACGCCGCCGGCTTCCAGGCCTGGAAGG
>DATLMC010000089.1:0-4167 GCA_035537435.1 Pyrinomonadaceae bacterium
CAGCTCCTCGCCCTCGGCGACGCGAATCTGGTTGCGCACGATGTCGGCGAGCGTGACCATCTCGGTGACGGGGTGCTCGACCTGGACGCGCGTGTTCATCTCCATGAAGTAGAAGCGCCCGTCCTCGTCCAGGAGGAACTCCATCGTCCCCGCGTTCGAGTAGCCGACGCGCTTGCACGCCTCGACGGCGACCGAGCCCATCTCCGCGCGAAGCTCCGGGGTGAGGGCGGGCGACGGCGCTTCTTCCAAGAGCTTCTGGTGTCGCCGCTGGATCGAGCAGTCGCGCTCGCCGAGGTGGACGCAGTGGCCGTGCTCGTCCGCCATCACCTGAATCTCGACGTGGCGGGGCCGCTCGACGTAGCGCTCGACGTACACGTCGCCGTTGCGGAACGCCGCGCTCGCCTCGTTCGACGCGGTTTCGAGCGCGTGCGCGAGTTCCGATTCGGAGCGCACGATCCTCATCCCGCGCCCGCCGCCCCCGGCCGAGGCTTTGATGATCACGGGGTAGCCGATCTCGCGCGCGACCGCTTCGGCCTCCTCGAACGAGGTGACGGGTCCGGGGCTGCCGGGCAGCACGGGCACGCCCGCCTCTTTCATCGCGCGCCGCGCCTCGACCTTGTCGCCCATTAACTTGATGACCGAGGCGCGAGGCCCGATGAACTTGATGTTGCACGCCTCGCAGATTTCGGCGAAGGACGGCGACTCGGCGAGGAAGCCGTAGCCGGGGTGGATGGCGTCGACGTTGTAAATCTCCGCCGCCGAGATGATCGAGGGGATGTTCAGGTAGCTCTGCGCGGAGGGGGCCGGCCCGATGCAGATCGACTCGTCGGCGAAGCGCACGTGCAGCGAGTCGCGATCAGCCTGGCTGAACACGGAGACGGTCTTGATGCCCATCTCCTTGCACGCCCAGATGATGCGGCAGGCGATCTCGCCGCGGTTGGCGACGAGCACCTTGCGGAATTTGCGCGGGCCGAAAATCTGCATGAGTCAGTGGTCAGTGGTCAGTGGTCAGTCAGGACAGCAGGGCTGAGCCACTGACCACTGACCACTGACGATTATCTTCTGATCCCGAACAGCGGCTGACCGAACTCGACCGGCTGGCCGTTCTCGACGTAGATTTTTTCTACGACCCCGGTGGTCTCCGCCAGAATCTCGTTCATCAACTTCATCGCCTCGATGATGCAGACGACCGTCTCCGCCCCCACCGGGCTCCCGACCTTCACGAACGGCTCGGCGTTCGGCGACGACGCGCGGTAGAACGTGCCGACGATGGGAGACGTGAGCGTGAACAGCTCGGCGTCGGAGGCCGCATCAGCCTCCTCCTTCGCGGCCGCCGCCGACTTCACAGGCGCTCCCTGATTCGTAGCCGCTCTGGATTCTGCCGGCGCGGGCGGCGGCGGCTGCTGCGGGGCGAACGGCGGCGTGTGTACGGGGGGCTGCGAGCCCTGCGCGTGCGGCGGCGGCGGGGCTAAGTCGCGGCGCAGGCGCACGCGGAAGCCCTCCTTCTCCAGCTCGAACTCGGTGAAGCCCTGCGACGTGAAGAGCCCGAACAGCTCGCGCAGCTCGTCCATGTTGAGCGACTCTTCGGGCCGCCCGTAGGAAGATTGCGGCTGCCCCTCGCGCCCCCGGTTGTGGCGTCGGGGTCCGCGCCGCTCGCCGCGGCTCTGGTCGCCGCGACCCTGATCGCCGCGACCCTGCACCGGGCTCTGCCCGCGTTGCGCCTCGGACTGCTCACCCGCGCCCTCGCGCCGCGGCTCGCGCGCCGGGGCGACGCCGGTCGGCTCCGATTTATCCTGCTCGCTCATCGTCTTCGAGCCTCCGCTTGGAAGGTTTACGTCAGAACGCGAACTCGTCTTGTATGCCAAAGACGGCGCATAGTCAAAGCCCCAATCCGCCGTCACTTCGCGCCGGACGAGGGGATTGGGGCTCGCGCCGCTCAAACAAGACGCGCGCCCGCCACCGGAACGAGCGCGCAAACTTGCACTGAACCGAACTAATCTGTGTCCTTCTCGGCGGCGGTCGACTCGGTCTTCTTCGAGCGGCGACCGCCCTTGCCCGCCTTGTCCGCGTCCTTCGGCTCCGGGACGCTGCCCTTGCCGCGCGCGCGCGTGGTCTCTTCCTTCTCGAAAGTCTTGTCGGCTTTGCGCCCGCCGCGACGCCCGCCCTCGGCCTCGCCCGACTTCGACGCGCGCGCGGACTTCTTCCCCGCCGCCTTCGTCTTCCCGCGCTTCTCGGACTGTGCCGCCGCGCTGCGCTCGTTGGCGTTATCGACCAACTCGATGATCGCCAGCTCGGCGTTATCGCCGACGCGGCGGCCGAGCTTGATGATGCGCGTGTAGCCGCCCGGCCGATCCTTGTAGCGCTCGCCCAGCTCGTCGAACAGCCGCTTGACCGCCGCGACGCCGGCCGTGCGCTCGGCGCGGGGCGCTTTGCGGCGGCCCGTCGAAGGAGACTGCTGGCGGTTGCCCGCGTGGAAGAAGACGGCGGCCTGACGGCGCAGGTGGACGCCCTGCACCGCCGCCTCGTCGCCGGTCAGCGCCACAGCGCGGCGCGAGAGCGTGATGACGCGCTCGACGAACGGGCGCAACTCCTTCGCCTTCGGCAGCGTCGTCACCAGCCGCTCGTCGCGGGCGTTGATGAGCGAGGTCGCGAGGTTGCGCAGCATGGAGAGGCGGTGCTCGGTCGTCCGCCCCAGTTTACGGTGTGCCTTCTGGTGTCGCATGACTTAACTTTCGTGACAGGTGACAGGTGACAGGTGACAGGCGAGAAGTTCTTTCTTGCCTCGTGTCACGGTCTACCCGTCACGGCTTTTTACTCGTCGTCCTCGTCGTCCTCGTCGGCGGCGTAGTCGAAGTCGGCGTCGGCGGCGTCGCTGCCGCCGGAGCCGGGGATCGGGTTGCCCTGCTCGTCGAACGCCATGCCGAAGTCGAGGCCCATCCCGTGCAGGATGTCCTTGATCTCGTTCAAAGACTTCTTGCCGAAGTTCTTCGTCGCCAGCATCTCGCGCTCGCTCCGCTGGACGAGATCGCGGATGGTGCGGATGTTGGCGTTCTTCAGGCAGTTGTAGGAACGCACGGACAACTCAAGCTCGTCGACCGACCTGTCCAGCACGTCGTTGCGCGGCAGGGGCGGGCGCTCCATCGACGGGTAGTTGACCTCGTCGAGGTCTTCCTCGAAGTTGATGAAGATCGACATGTGATCCTTGATCAGCTTCGCGGCGAGGCCGATGGCGTCGTCCGGCTTGATCGAGCCGTCCGTCCAGACCTCGATGGTGAGCTTGTCGAACTCCGTGTTCTGACCCAGGCGCGCCGCCTCGACCGTGTAGTTCACCTTCTTGACGGGCGTGTGGACGGAGTCGATGGGGATGTAGCCGAGCGAGAGGTCTTCGTCGAAGTTGCGATCCGCGGGCACGTAGCCGCGCCCGCGCCGGAGACGCATCTCGACGTTGAGCGAGCCGCCCTCGCTGACGGTCGCGATGTAGACGTTCTGATCGAGAATCTCCACGTCGCCGTCCGCCACGATGTCGGCGGACGTGACCTCGCCCGCGCCGCCCTTCGTGATGGTCAGCGTCTTGGCGGAGTTGCCGTGGAGCTTGATCGGAATCTGCTTGAGGTTGAGGATCACGTCGGTCGCGTCCTCGACCACGCCGCGGATCGAGGAGAACTCGTGCTCGACGCCCTCGATCTTGACCGCCGTGATGGCCGCGCCCTCGATCGAGGAGAGCAGCGCGCGGCGAAGGCTGTTGCCGATGGTCGTGCCGAAGCCGCGCTCGAAGGGCTGCGCCGAGAACCGGCCGTAGCGGTCGGTCAAAGTCTCGTTGTCCACCGCGAGACGGCGCGGCATCTGAAATCCCGTCCAGAGTGTGTTCTGCTCGATTGACATATTTTTATCCACCCGCCTCTGACAAAAAACAGTCCCGCGCCCGCGCCGCGCGCCGCCGCGTTGAAACCTTCACGCGGCGGGCGCGAGCCCGGACGACGCCCGGATTACTTGCTGTAAAGCTCGACGATCAGTTGCTCGTTGATCGAGCGGTCGATGTCCTCGCGCGTCGGCAGAGTCGCCACGCGCGCGCCCATCTCCTGCCCCTCCGCCGGCGAGAGCCACGACGGGCGGCCGCGCCCCGCGGCGGTCTGCCACGCGCCCTCGACGTGCGGGTTCTTCCGGCTC
>DATLMC010000090.1:0-12596 GCA_035537435.1 Pyrinomonadaceae bacterium
GTGCGTCGGCGGGTGCGCGACCGTGTGGACGACCCAGAAGGCGAACGCCGCGGCGCCGAGCGCGACGAGCGCGGCGACGGGCAGCAGCGCCTTCAACAAACTTCTACCGTGTCTGCGGCGTGGAGGCATCAGGTTCAAGTCGGAACGAAGAACGCGGAACGACGAAGTCGTGAGACTGACTCTCCTGACTCATCGACTCAATGGGTCAGTCTCTATCACGTCCATCCCTATCCTTCGCGCGCTCGTACTCTTCGGGCGTATTCAAGTTCGTGAAAAAATGTTCGGCGCGCGTGAGGTCTGACAGCTCTTCGGGCGCGACCCAGCGCGTGCGCACCTGCCTGAGAAGTACGCGCGGTCGCCGCTCGCCCCCGTCGAGCAGCCGCTCGGCGACGGAGAGGCAGGCGCGCGCCGCGTAGAGCGCGCAGAGCGGCTGCGGCCTCCCGTCGCGCTGCACGGGCGCGACCGCGTCCCCGTCGTCGTCCGCGAACGAGGCGAGCCGCGCCAATAGCCCCGGCGTGACGAAGGGCAGGTCGCACGAGACGACGAGAGCCCACGGCGCGCGGCACGCGGCGAGCGCGGCGTGCAAACCCCCGAACGCGCCCGCGCCCGCGCGTACGTCCCGGACGACCGGGAGGTCGAAAACGTCGTGCCCTTCGCGGCTGCTGACGACGCTCATGCGCGGCGTCACGACGGCGAGGGCGCGGCTCGCGCGCGCGACTAAGGTCTCGCCGCCGAGCGCGAGCCCGGCCTTGTCCGCGCCCATGCGGCTCGACGCGCCGCCCGCGAGGATGAAGCCCTCGACCTCCATCATGCGCGCGCGCGGTGCGGCCGCGCCGTCGCCCCGCGCGCCCGCGCGTACGCGCCGCCGGCAACAATGGAGAGGCGCGTTAAAGGCTTGAGGTCGTAGGCGTGTGCCAGCCGCATCGCGCCAGCGAAGTTAACACGCGCGAAAAGAGGCGGCAAGAATATAGACGCCCGGCGCGGCGGGGGGCGGCGGGGTTTGCGGCGCGCGGCTAATCCAACCATTTCAACGCCTTGACCATCGAAGAAAGCGACGGTTATAGTCGAGCCAGCGGCGGCGGGTTCCGAAAGTCGGTGGAGTCGGCCGCCGTCCGGCAAGTGAGTTTAACGCATTGACCCTTCCCCTTACGTGTCTCGCGCGGTCTTAATCCCATGAAGAAAAATTTCGTCGCCGTCGCCCTCGTCGCCTTCGCCGTCTTCGCCTCTTCCTTCGCGGTCGGGGCGCAGACGCCCGCGAAGCCAGCCGCGGTGCGCGACGCGCGCCTCTTCCCGCTCGAAGACGTGCGCGCGGGGATGAAGGGGGTCGGGCGCTCGGTCTTTTCGGGGACGCAGACCGAGGAGTTCGGCGTCGAGATTCTCGGCGTGCTCGAAGGCTACCCAGCGCCGCGGCAGTCGGCCATCATCGCGAGGCTGACGGGCGCGAACGTCGAGAAGACGCGCGTCTTCGCCGGGATGTCCGGCTCGCCCGTCTACATCGACGGCAGGCTGGTCGGCGCGGTCGCCTTCGCCTTCCCGTTCGCGCAGGAGCCCATCGCCGGGATCACGCCGATCAGGCAGATGATCGACATCTTCTCGCGCGACGCCCCCGCCCCGCGCGCCGTCAGCCTGCGCACCTACTCGTTCGCCAAGCTCGCCTCGACCGACTGGACGGCGGAGCTGCCGAAGTCGTCGGTCGCCGCCACGTCCGTGCTCGCGCCCGTCTCCGCGGGCTCGCCGCTGCTGCCTTTCATCGGCCAGCAGATGACGCCCATCGCGACGCCCATCGTCTTCAACGGCGTGACGGCCGAAGCACTCGCGCGGTTCGCGCCGCAGTTGCAGGCGGGCGGACTCCTGCCCGTCGCGGGCGCGGGCGGCAGCGCCGCCATCACGCCGCTCGGCAAGGTGACCGAGAAGACCCTGCTGCCCGGCTCCAGCGTCACGGTGCAGCTCGTGCGCGGCGACTTCTCGCTCGCCGCCGGCGGGACGGTGACGTGGAGGGACGGCGACCGCGTATACGCCTTCGGCCACCCGTTCTTAAGCCTCGGCGTCGCCGACATGCCGATGAGCGAGTCGTCGGTCGTGACGGTCGTCTCGAACCTGAACAACTCTTTCAAGCTCTCGACCTCCGGCCAGATGGTCGGCACGATCTCGCAGGATCGCTCGACCGGCATCTACGGGCAGTTGGGGCGCGCCCCGAAGATGATCCCCGTCACGGTGAACGTGCAGACGAGCCGCGACCGCGCGGAGAAGTACACCTACGAGATCGTCAACGATCAGTTCCTGACGCCGCTGCTGCTGAACATCACGCTCTACAGCACGCTCGGCGCGACCGAGCGCAGCCTCGGCGATTCGACCATCAGCGTGAGCGGCACGATCGACGTGAAGGGCCAGCAGCCGATCTCTTTAGAGCGTCGCTTCTCGTCGAACCAGGCGGGCGCGCAGGCCGCCGGGTCGGTCGCGATGCCGGTCGCCGCGCTGCTCTCCAGCGGGTTCGACAACGTCGAGATCGGCGGCATCCACGTTAACATCACCTCTTCGGACGAGCGGCGCGCGGGGACCCTGGAGCGCATCGCGCTCGACCGCACGGAGGTCGCACGCGGCGAGACGGTCGAGGTGCAGGCGTTCGTGCGCACCGACTCCGGCAAACAGTACGTGCAGCGCATCCCCGTCGAAATCCCCACGGACGTGCCGCTCGGCCAGCTCGTCCTCTTCGTCGGCGACGGCGGCGCGCTCCAGCAGGCGTCGGCCTCGCAGGGCATCGTCCCCAAGGATCTGGGCCAGCTCATCGGGGCGATCAACAAGATCAAGAAGAACGACCGGCTCTACGTGAAACTCTTCCGCATCACGCCGGGCGCGGTCGTCGGCACGGACGAGCTGCCCAGCCTGCCGCCCTCGGTCGTCGCCACCCTGAACAGCGAGCGCAGCTCCGGCGGCTTCACGCCGACCGCGCTCTCGCCGCTCAGCGAGAAGGAGCTGTCGCCCGCCGAGTTCGTCATCGAGGGGCAGCAGTTGATCGGCATCAACGTCGTGCGCTGACGGCGCAAACACGTTCAACTCGACGAGGGGCGTGAGACTGATCTCACGCCCCTCAATTTTTTCACGACGCCATTTCTTGCGACACCGCCGCACCCTCATGTAGGGGCAGGGCTCGTCCCTGCCCGCGTGTTCGCGAAGAGTAAGACGGGCAGGGGCGAGACCTGCCCCTACAAACAAACCACGCCGGACGCTCTAAGAAGCTGCTTGAAAATTCCTAGCTCCGTAGGAGCGGGATGTTTATAGCCGCGGCGAATCAACCATCACGCAAGCTCCGTCGGAGCGGCACATCACATGTCGCCCCTGACGGGGCTCCGAAAGGGCGTGGTGGTCGCCGGGCTATAAACATTAAGTCCCTACGGGACTTTTACAACAGTTTCTTACTTCTTTACGCGTTTCTTCTTACCCGCCTTAGAACCTGTCTCAGCTTCATCCTTTGGCGGTCTGCCGGGTGATTTCAATTCGACAGCATCCAAATCTTGTCGGCGAATCATGTAGACATCGGCAAACTTCTGCGCGGGCTGGCTTAGCCGCCCTCATACGCGCCTTCACCGAGACGCGCCGGGCGGGCGACGAGTTGGGCGCTTACGCCGTGCAGTTGAAGCGCGGAGTGTGGGCGTAGCACGACGGGGCCGGGACGAGCCCTGCCCCTACTATGCTTCACCGCGTTGAGCGACGAAGAGGAAACGCCGCTCCGATTCGGGGATGTGGATGGGCGTGTAAGGTAGCCCCTCGCGCTCGATTGCCTCGCGCAACGCCGCGCCGCCGAAGAGCAACAGGCGCGCGCCGTTCGGCGACCACTCGACGAGCCGGGGCAGCATCTCCGCGAAGTGTTCGAGCGCGCGGCACGTCACCACGCTGGCGTGGGGCGCGGCCGCTTCCTCGAAACGCGCGTTGACGATCCTCGCGGCGTCTTTCAGCCCGAGCGCTGTGACCGCTTCGCGCAGGAAGACGCTCTTTTTCGTCGAGGCTTCGTAGAGCGTGGCGCGCAGGTCTGCGCGCGCGAGGAGGCAGGGGATGACGGGGAGCCCCCCGCCCGACCCTATGTCTGCGACGTGCGCCCCGCGGGGGACGTGTTCGAGCGCGAAGAGCGATTCGAGGACGTGGCGCACGGCGAACTCCGCCGGGGCGCACGGCGCGACGAGGTGGAGGCGTTCGTTCCAGCGCCCCAGCAGCTCGAAATAGTCTGAGAGCCTGCGCTCCTGAGCCTCCGAGAGCCGCACGCCGAACGCCTGTTCGTGCGCCGCGAGCGCGTCGCGAAAGTCCTGCCGCTGATTCGTCATCCCTCTCCCCAAATTTGGAAAACCCTCCGCGCCTGAGTTAGCTTAGCGGAAGATGGGGGAACACGCACAGGAACACGGGCAGTCGCGCGCCGCCTCGCTCGCCGCCGAGCACGAGCGGCTGGGCCGCGCCGCCGCCGAGATCGTCGCCGGATTCGCCCGCGCGCTCGAAGACGCGCCCGTCTGCTCGCGCGCCACGCCCGCCGAGCTGGAAAGACTCTTCGACGAGCCCTTGCCGCGCGAGGGCGCGGACGCCGCCTCGTTGTTCGCGCGCTTCACACGCGACATCGTGCCGCACTCGATGAAGATTCCGAGCCCGCGCTACTTCGGGCTCTTCAACCCGACGCCGCTCGCCGTCGGCGTCTGGGCTGATGCGCTCGCCGCCGCCGTCAACCAGACTCAGGCGGTGTGGCGCAACTCGCCGGCGGCGAGCGTCGTCGAGGCGCGCGTCGTGCGCTGGCTCTGCGAGATGATCGGCTACCCCTCCGGGAGCTACGGCACGATGACGAGCGGCGGCTCGGAGGCGAACCTCGTCGCGCTCAAGTGCGCGCGCGACCGCGCCGACGCCCGCGCGCGCGACCACGGGCTGCCCCGCGCGGCGGCGGAGTCTGAGGGTGGTGCTGATTCAAACTCTCATGCGTCGCGCGCGGGCGGCTCGCTCGTCGTCTATGCGTCGGAGCAGTCGCACTATTCGTTCGAGAAGAGCGTGGACATCCTCGGTCTCGGCAGGCGCAACTTGCGCAAGATCGGGACGGACGAGCGATTCCACGTCCGCGTCGACCTGCTGCGCGCCGAGATCGAGCGCGACCTCGCCGCGGGTAACACGCCGGCGTGCGTCGCGGGCGCGGCGGGCGCGACCTCGACGGGCGTCGTCGATCCGCTCGACGAGCTGGCCGACATCGCCGCCGAGTACGGCCTCTGGTTCCACGTGGACGCGGCGTACGGCGGCGCGCTCGCGCTCTCCGAGAAGCACCGGCATCTGTTGAAGGGCATCGAGCGCGCCGACTCCGTCACCGTCGATCCGCACAAGTGGATGTTCGTGCCCTTCGCCGCGGGCGCGACGCTTGTCAGAGACGGCGGGCGCATCCTACGCGACTCGTTCGACATCACGCCGGAGTATCTGAGCGAGCAGCGCGGCGGCGAGGACGTGCCCTTCGACTGCTTCCGCTACGGGCAGCTCGGCACGAAACGCTTCAACGCGCTCAAGGTCTGGATGGCTCTGAAAACTCTCGGCACGCGCGGCTACGCCGAGATCATCGACCGCCAGATCGAGCTGACGCGACACCTCGCCGCACGCCTCGGCGACGCGGAGAATTTCGAGACGGTGGGCGAGGTCGAGACCGCCGTCTGCTGCTTCCGCTTCGCGCCCGCGGAGCTGCGCGGGGCGGGCGGGAAAGAGTCCGACGCCGTGCAGATCGCCCTGCAACAGCGCGTCGAGCGGAGCGGCGAGGCTTGGATTTCGACGACCGTGCTCAAGGGCAGGCGGGCGCTGCGCGCGAACGTCAACAGCTACCTGACCGAGCGCAGGCACGTCGATGATCTGGTAGAATTGCTCGCACGCGAAAGCCGTGAGTTGTTGAAAGCGAGGGAAGCGTGATGAGACTCGCGAAGGTTTTTCCGGCCGGTCTGCTGCTCACTCTCTGTTGCGCGCTCGCCGCCGCGCAGGCGGGCGACGACGTGAAGTCGCTCCCGGCGATCAAAACGCAGGCGGAGTTCGACCGCGTCGCGCGCGTCAACACCGACACGGGCTACCCGCTGCCGCACGTCATCTTCGTCATCGACCGACAGGACGGCAATAAAATCTACTACGTCAACTCGCGCCGCTACCGCTTCCACCGCGACTTCGTCAACGGCACGTACCTCTCGCTCGACCGCGGGCAGGACTTCTTCGACAAGAACTACCTGAGAGCCGACCGCCGCTTCATCCTCGGCACGCTCGCCTTCCAGACGCCTTTGAAGCGCTGGACGTTCGAGTTCTGGGAGGGCGACACGATCCCCGCCGAGCAGGTGAAGCTCGTCGCCGAAGTCGTCAAGCAGACCTTCTTCGCGCCCGTCGCGTTCAAGACAAACTCCCTGCGCCAGGAAGAACTCGCCTCGCAGCTAGGCGATCTGCCGCGCGTCTCGCAGAGCGAGATCACCAGAGAGCAGGAGTACGTGCCCTTAAACCTCGCGCGCGGGATCGGCCGCGTCCACGTGATCAAGAACCTGGACGAGCACGTCGAGATCGGCTACAACGAAATCCTCGTCCTCGAAGACGCGCCGCTCCACCTGCCGCCGGTCGCCGGCATCATCACGAGCCGGCCCTCGACGCCGCTCGCGCACATCAACCTGCTCGCCAAGTCGTGGGGCGTGCCGAACGCCTACGTGAAGAACGCCTTCGAGCTGTTCAAGGCTTACGACACGCGCTGGATCGTCTTCGAGACGAAGCCGGGCGGCTACGCCGTGAAGTTCGCCGACAACGACGCGCTCGGCGAATACCAGAAGCGCGTCCGCGAGCGGCGCGATCTCATGTCGCCGCGATACGATCTCTCCGTCCGCCGGCTCGCGCGCCTCTCCGAGCAGCGGGCGCGCTCCGTCGTCGCCTACGGCGCGAAGTCTGCGAACCTGGGCGAAGTCCTGAGCGCGCGCATCCCCGGCGTGGTCGTCCCAGACGGGTTCACGATCCCTTTCTATTACTACGATCAGTTCGTCAAGCAGAACAAGCTCGAAGACGCGATCTACGGGATGCTCGACGATCAGAAGTTCGTCCACGACCCGGCGTACCGGCGCGAGCGTCTGAAGCAGATGCGCGAGACGGTTCAGGCGGGGAAGTTCGACGCGAGCCTGCGCCGCGAAGTGCTGCGCCGCTACCACGCCGGGTTCGCGGGCAAGGGCGTCTTCGTCCGCAGCTCGACGAACACGGAGGATCTGCCGAACTTCAACGGCGCGGGGCTCTACAACACCGTGCCGAACGTGACCGACGACGAAAAACTCGTCGAGGCGATCAAGAACGTCTGGTCTTCGATCTGGAACTTCGAGGCGTACGAGGCGCGCGAGCGGGCCGGGATCGACCACGCTAAAGTCTACCCGGCGGTACTGATTCAGGAGGGCGTCAACGCCGACAGCGCCGGCGTGCTCATCACGACCGACCCTTACGACCGGGCGAACGCCGAGGGCGTCTACATCAGCGCGAAGCGGGGCTTAGGGATCAAGGTGGTCGAGGGCAAGCGCATCGCCGAGCAGATCATCTACAGCCCGCGCTCGCAAGCCGTGAGAATTTTGACGCGCTCCGAGGAGGACAGCCTCTTGACGTTCGACGAGCGCGGCGGCGTCAAAGAGGTCCCGATCACGGGCGACCGCCTCGTGCTGACCGACGACACGATCCGCCGCCTCGCGCGCGCGGCGACGCGGATCAAGCAGATCTTCGGCGGGCGCGAGCAGGACATCGAGTGGGTCTACCGCGGCAACCAGCTCTACATCGTGCAGTCGCGCCCATACATCGCGGGGAGTTAGTTTTGATGAACCTTGTCCGACGAAAACTTTTGCTCGCCGCCTGCGCCGCCGCTCTCGCGTGCGCTTACGGCTGCGCGCAGCGCGGCGCGAACCAGTCTGCCGCGAACCAGTCTGCCCAGGGCAACCAGGCGGCGGCGAACGCCGGGGCCGCCGGCCAACAGGACATCGCCAAGCTCGACGCGGACATCAGGGCGCTCGAAGCGCAGGCGGCGCGGAGCCCCGACGACCAATCTCTGCGCGACTCGCTGGCGGCGGCCTACGTGCGCCGCGGCTCCGCGAACTACGCCGCGCGCCAGCTCGACGCCGCGCTCAAGGATTACCAGAGCGCGCTCAGCTACGACCCGACGAACGAGGAGGCGCAGCTACGCATCACGCAGATCAATCAGGAGACGGGCGGCGAGCCGCGCGCCGACGACGGCAAGCCCGCGACCGTCACCGCCAAGCCCGGCGCGTCGAACAGCAACCAGTGACGTAGATTCGCCGCGGGCCGCGCCGCGCCGCACGATCCGAATCCTGTTGACTTAAACCCCGGTCTCGCGCCGCGCTCACGGCCGCAACACCAGATGACAGAAAAAATCTTCGTCGATAACCTGCTCGCCGGTCGCGTCGCGCTCGTCACGGGCGGGGGCACGGGCATCACGGGCGGCGTCGCGCGCGCTCTCGCCGGCGCGGGCGCGCGCGTCGTCCTCGTGAGCCGCAAGATGGAGCACCTCGAACCCGCGGCCGAAGTGATCCGGCGCGGCGGGGGCGACGCGCTGCCGTTCGCGGCGGACGTGCGCTCCTTCGAGGACGTGGAGCGCGCGGTCGCGGCGACCGTCGCGCACTACGGCAAGCTCGACATCGTCGTCAACGGCGCGGCGGGCAACTTCCTCTGCCCCGCCGAAGAGCTGTCCGCGAACGGCTTCGGCACGGTCGTCGACATCGACCTCAAGGGCACGTTCAACGTCTGCCGCGCCGCGTTCGGGGAGCTGAAGAAGGGCGGCGGCTCGATCCTGAACATCAGCGCGACCCTGCAACTGCTCGGCACGCCCCTGCAACTTCACGCCTCGGCGGCGAAGGCGGGCGTCGACGCCCTGACGCGCAACCTCGCGGTCGAGTGGGGCCGGCACGGCATCCGCACCAACGCCGTCGCGCCGGGACCCATCGAGGACACGGAAGGCATCAAGCGCCTGCTGCCGGAGCCTCTGAAAGAGAGGCTGCGCCAGCGCATCCCCGTCGGCCGCTTCGGCCGCGTCGCGGACGTGGCGCACCTCGCCGTCTTCCTCTGCTCCGACGCCGCCAGCTTCGTCAACGGGGCCGTCATCGTCGTCGACGGCGGCCACTGGCTCAACGCGAATCGGCTGCTCAACCCCGAAGGTTAGAAAAGCCGTCCGTTGTCCGTGGTCAGTTGTCCGTTGTCCGTCGGTCTTGGATGACGCAAGACAACCGCGAGGCCATGTTAACGACGGACAACGGACAACTGACCACGGACAGTTTTCATGCTCTCCCTCCAGCCCGCAACCTTTGCAGAGTTCGCGCGCGAGGCGGCGCGCGGCAACGTCGTCCCGGTGGTGCGCGCCGTGCTCGCAGACTTGCAGACGCCGCTCGGCGCGTTCCTGCGCGTGGCGGGTGCTGAGCCTTACGCCTTCCTGCTCGAATCGGTCGAAGGCGGCGAGCGCGTCGCGCGCTACTCGTTCCTCGGCGCGAAGCCAGAGATGATCGTGCGCGGTCGCGGCACGCAGACCGTCGTCGAGCGCGGCGGCGAGACCGAAGTTTTGGCGGACGCGCGCGCGACGGATTTCCTGCGCGAGCACTTCCGGGGGGCGCGGCTCGCCGCGCGCGAAGGGCTGTCGCCGTTCACGGGCGGCGCGGTCGGCTTCCTCGGTTACGAGGCGGCGCGCTGGTTCGACCCCGCGCTCGAAGACGGCTCGGAGTCCGAAGCGGACGACGCGGTCTTCATGATCTTCCGCAGCATCCTCGCCTTCGACCGCGTCCGGCAGCAGATCGAAATCTCCTCCGTCGTGATGACCGACGAGGCCGGCGGCGACCGCGCGCGACTCCGCGCGCTCTACGACGCGGCCCTCGCCGAGACCGCGCGCATCGAAGAGCTGCTGACGGGCGAGCCGCCCGGCGCGCGCGCTCCGAAGAAGGGTGCCGGCGGGGGCGCGGCGCGCGGCGACGGCGACGCCCCGCGCTTCGAGTCGAACTGGACGCAGGCCGCGTTCGAGCGCGCGGTCGAAGAGATCAAGGAGCGCATCCTCGCCGGCGACTGTTACCAGGCCGTCCTCTCGCAGCGCTTCACGGCGGAGGTCACGGCGTCGCCGCTCGAAATCTACCGCGCCCTGCGCGCGCTGAACCCGTCGCCGTACATGTTCTTCCTGCGCCTCGGCGAGCTGTCGGTCGTCGGCGCGTCGCCGGAGATGCTCGTGCGCTGCCGCGGGCGCGAGCTGGAGTACCGGCCCATCGCGGGGACGCGCCCGCGCGGGGCGACGGAAGCCGACGACGCGCTGCTCGCCGCCGAGATGCGCGCGGACGAGAAGGAGGTGGCCGAGCACCTGATGCTCGTCGATCTCGGCCGCAACGATCTCGGTCGCGTCGCCGAGTACGGCACGGTGCGGGTCGGCCAGTTGATGTCGGTCGAGCGCTACTCGCACGTGCAGCACCTCGTCACGAGCCTGACGGCGCGCCTCAGCGAGGGCGCGGATCGGTTCGACGCGCTCGCCGCCTGCTTCCCGGCGGGGACGGTGACGGGCGCGCCGAAGGTGAGCGCCATGCGGATCATCCGCGCGCTTGAGCCCGCGCCGCGCGGCCTCTACGCTGGCTCCGTGCTCTACGCGGACTACGCCGAAAACCTCGACTCGTGCATCGCCATCCGCACGCTCGCCCTGCGCGGCACGCGCGCCGAGGCGCAGGCGGGCGCGGGAATCGTCGCCGACTCCGTCCCGGCGCGCGAGCACGAGGAGTGCGTCAACAAGGCGCGCGCCCTGCTGCGCGCCGTCGAATTGGCGGAGCGCGGGCTGTGAAGTTAAATCGGGCGCGGGCGCGCGCGCGTCTCTGCGTGAAGTCGTGAAGATTAGTGGTGGGGCAAACTTGAGGGGGGCGGTCGCGGCCGTTTTCATCCACGCGCTGCTCACGCTCGCGTCGGCCGGCTGTGATCGCGCGCCGCGGCGCGTGAGCCCGGAGACGGCGCGGCGCGAGCTGGCGCTGCGCGGCATCGCGTTCGACGCCAAACAGTTCGTCCTCTACGCCGCGGACGGCGACGTGTGGGCGGTGCGACTCTTCCTCGCGTCGGGGATGAGCCCCGAAGTGCGCGACGAGAGAGGTGTGACGCCGCTCGTCGCGGCGATGATGGCGGAGCAGGACAAGGTCGCGCTCGCGCTGCTCGAACAGAACCAGAACGTGAACGTGCTGGATCGCGGCGGCATGACCCCGCTCACCCGCGCCGTCGAGCGCGGCCGGGGCGAGCTGGTGAAACTCCTCGTCGCGCGCGGAGCCGACCTGAACCTGGCAGACCGCGACGGCTGGACGCCGCTCATGTTCGCCGCGCGCCAGCCCGACGAAGAGATCGTGAGCCTGCTGCTCTCGCGCGGCGCCGACGTGAACGCGCGCGACAACGCGGGCGCGACCGCGCTCCAGTGGGCGGCATACTACGGCAACCTCCCGCTGCTACGCGGGCTGCTCGCGCGCGGGGCTGACGCGGACGCCGCCAACAAGTCCGGCGGGACGCCCTTGATGGTCGCCGCCTCCGCCGGCCGCGTGGAAGCCGTCCGCGCGCTGCTCGACGCGGGCGCGAAAACGGGGATGAAAGACGACACGGGGTTGAACGCCGAGGAGTGGGCGGAAAAATTCTCGCACGCGGAGGCGGCGGAACTGATCAGGAGGGCGGGGGGTGGTCAGCCGTCAGCCGTCAGCAGTCAGCCAAACCATTCCCGGACACGCTGACCGTTGATAGCGCTAATGAAATGACACTCTGATGCTCTAAGAATTTAATCGGCACTGAAATTTAATCGGCTCTATAGTCTATTGTTTGGCTGACGGCTGACGGCTGACTGCTAAAAAATGATCTTCGTCCTCGACAACTACGACTCGTTCACCTACAACCTCGTGCAGTACCTCGGCGAGTTGGGCGCGGAGCCCGTCGTGCGCCGCAACGACGAGGTGACGGTCGAAGAGATCGAGCGTGAGTTGCGGCCCGCGAAGATTCTCATCTCGCCGGGGCCGGGGACGCCTAGGGACGCGGGCGTCACGCTCGAAGTCGTCCGACGTTTCGCCGGGCGCGTCCCCGTCCTGGGCGTCTGCCTCGGTCACCAGGCGATAGGCGAGGCGTTCGGCGGTCGCGTCGTGCGCGCGCCCGCGCCCGTCCACGGCAAGCCGGCGGAGGTGGGGCACGACGGCCGCACCGTCTTCACGGGGCTGCCCCAACGGTTCAACGTCGGCCGCTACCACTCGCTCATCGTCGAGCGCGAGTCGCTGCCCGCCTGTCTCGAAGTCTCCGCCGAGACGAGCGACGGCATCATCATGGGTCTGCGCCACAGGGAACTCGCAATCGAGGGCGTGCAGTTCCACCCGGAGTCGGTGCTGACCGAGAGCGGCAAGCACCTGCGCGAAAATTTCCTGCGCGGCGCGGGGAGGTAAGAGCCTGACGTGCCCGACGAGTTAAATGACGTGCCCGACGATGCCGACAAGGCGACTCCGCCCGTGCTACACACGCCGCCGCGCACGGACGAGCCGGCCGAAGGTGGCGGCTTGCGCGCGCTGTTGCGGCGGCTGATGCGCGGCGAGAGTTTGTCGCGCGCGGAAGCGGCGGGGCTG
>DATLMC010000091.1:0-6581 GCA_035537435.1 Pyrinomonadaceae bacterium
CATCTGTTCCGCGAGGCGGCGCAGGCGCGAGTAGGCGAAGAGGTTCTCGACCGATTCGGGCACGCGGCCGTAGCGATCCTCGGTCTCCGCGCGAATCTGCGCGAGCGCCTCGTCGTCGCGCGCCGAGGCGATGCGCTTGTAGGTTCTGAGCCGCTGCCCCATGTCGGAGATGTAGTCCTCGGAGATCGCCACGTCGGCGCCGAGGTTCAGCGTGACGGAGGTCTCGTCGTCGATCTCCTCGCCGCGCAGCTCCGCGACGGTGCGCTCCAGCATCTGCGTGTAAAGATCGAAGCCGAGCGCGTCCATGTGCCCCGACTGCTCGCCGCCCAAAAGGTTCCCCGCCCCGCGCAGCTCCAGATCGAGCGCCGCGATGCGGAAGCCCGCGCCGAGGTCTGAGAACTCGCGGATCGCCGCCAGGCGGCGGCGGGCGATGGGCGTCAGCTCGGCCTCCGACGGGATCAGGAGGTACGCGTAAGCCCTGCGGTTAGAGCGTCCCACGCGCCCGCGGAGCTGGTAGAGCTGCGCCAGGCCGTACTGGTCGGCACGGTTTATGATGATGGTGTTGGCGCGCGGGATGTCTATCCCGTTCTCGATAATGGTGGTGGCGACGAGCACGTCGAACTTGAAGGCGATGAAGTCGAGCATCACCTGCTCCATCTCCTTCTCGTTCATCTGCCCGTGCGCGACGGCGATGCGCGCCGCGGGGACGAGCCGCCGGACGAGCGCCGCGATGGTCTCGATGGTCTCGACGCGGTTGTGGATGAAGAAGACCTGCCCGCCGCGGCCGAGTTCGAGATCGATGGCCGAGGTGATGACCGCCTCCGAGAACTGCACGACCTGCGTCTGGATGGCGAGCCGGTCGCGCGGCGGCGTCTCGATGATCGACATGTCGCGCAGGCCCATCAGGGACATGTTCAGCGTGCGCGGGATCGGCGTCGCCGAGAGCGTCAGCACGTCGACCTTCTTCTTCAACTGCTTGAGCCGCTCCTTGTGCGCGACGCCGAAGCGCTGCTCCTCGTCCACGACGACGAGGCCGAGATCGCGGAAGCTCAAATCTTTCGACAGAATCCGGTGCGTGCCGATGATGATGTCCACCTCGCCCGCCTCGACGCGCTTGACGACCTCCTTCTGCTCGCGCTGCGAGCGGAAGCGCGAGAGCAGATCGATGCGGACGGGGAACGGCGCGAAGCGCGCCGAGAAGGTCTCGAAGTGCTGGTAGGCGAGCACGGTCGTCGGCGTCAGGACGGCCACCTGCTTGCCGTCCATCACCGCCTTGAACGCCGCGCGCATCGCGACCTCGGTCTTGCCGTAACCCACGTCGCCGCACAGCAGCCTGTCCATCGGCGTCGCCGTCTCCATGTCGGTCTTCACGTCCTCGATGGAGGTCTCCTGATCGACCGTCAGGACGTACTCGAAGCCGTCGTCGAACTCGCGCTGCCAGGGCGTGTCGGCCGAGTAGGCGTAGCCGCCGACCAGTTTCCTCTCGGCGTAGAGGCGCAGCAGCTCGTCCGCCATGTCGCGCATCGCGCGCTTGGCGCGGGCCTTCGTCTTCTGCCAGCCCAGGCCGCCGAGGCGGTCGAGCACGGGCTCGTGCCCCTCCGCGCTCGAATAACGCTGCACGAGATCGAGCCGCTCGACCGGCGCGAAGAGCTTCGCCTCGTCGGCGTAGAAGAGCAGCATGAACTCGCCCGTGCGCCCTTGCAGGTCTAAGGTCTGCAAGCCGCCGAAGCGGCCCACGCCGTGATCGACGTGGACGACGAAGTCGCCGACTTTGAGATCGCGGAAGTCCGAGAGGAAGGCGGCCGTCTTCGACTTCTTCTTCGCGCCGCGCTTCGACTGCGTGGTGGCGGGCGTCGTCCCCGGCGCGCGGTGCTCGACCGTCTCGCCGCTCGCCTCGTCGAAGAGGTCGGTCTCGACGTGGACGACGAGCCGCGCGGCGGGCATCTCGAAGCCGCCCGTGAGCCGGCCCGTCGTGACCACCGCCTGCGACTCGCCGCCCGCGCCGCCCGCCTCGCCCGCGAGCGCGAGCCGCGCCGCGACGTTGTAATCAGCCAGCATCTCCGCGACGCGCCCGGCTATTCCCGCGCTCGGCATCACGAAGAGCGTCGACTGCCGCAGCTCCTTCGCCGCGCGCTTCAACTCCGCCGCCAACTCCGGCACGCGGCCGTGGTAGCGGCGCGCCGCGCGCGACCTCCACTCGACCTCCGCCGCCTCGCCGACCGCCGGGAACAGGAACATCGGCGCGCCCTTTTCGCGCGCGCGACCGATCTGCAATTCCGGCGACTCCGTCTCGCCTGAGAACCTCTCGTCGACCGCCGCCGCCGCGCGCCCCAGCGCGCGCAGCTCGACGCGCCCCATCCCCTCGACGCGCGCGCGCAGCTCTTCCGCCGTCAGGTAAAGCTCCTCCGGGCGCAGGCTGATCTCGTCCGCGGCGTCGGCGTCGGCGTGGTGCGCGGCGAGGGTCTCGTAAACCGTGCCGAGGTAGCTCTCGATCTGCGCGGGCTCGTCCACGACGAACACCGCGTCGCGCAGGTAGTCGAACGCGGTGGCCTTCGTCGGCAGCACGAGCGAGATCAACCATTCCCAGCCCGCGAACGTCTCGCCATCCCGCGCGAAGACCGTGCGGTCTCCGAGCGCGCGCGCGTAACGCTCCTGCGTAAACCGCTCGCCCGCCGCGATGGCCCAGAGCCGGAAATCGTCCGCGCCGACGGCATACTCTCTCATCGGCACGATCTCGATCTCCTGCAACTGCCTGACCGAGAGCTGGGTTTCGGGGTCGAACTCGCGGATGGAATCGACCGTGTCGCCGAAGAACTCGACGCGCACCGGCGCGCCGTGGCCCGGCGACCACACGTCGAGGATGCCGCCGCGCAAGGAGAACTCGCCGACCGCCGCCACCGGGTCTTCGCGCTTGTAGCCGGAGGCGAGCAGCACCTCGCGCAAATCTTCCGGGGCGTGATCCTCGTCGCGCTTGAGCATCGCGCCCATCGAGAGGATTTCGTCGGGCTTGACGGTGCGGCGCGCGAGCGCGCGCGAGGTCAGCAGCACGAACGCGCCCTCGCCGCGCGCCAGCCGCCACAGCGAGAGCGCGCGGCGCTCCAGCGTCTCGGCGTGCGGCGAAGAGCCCGCGTAAGGATCGCTCTCGGACGCGGGCAGCACTAAGACGGCGTCGCCCGCGCCGCCCTCGCCGTTCGCCGCGCGCAGCGCGTCGTTCCAGAAACAGAGGTCGCGCTCCCACGCCTCAAGGTCGCGGCTCGACTGCGCGACGACGGCGAAGCGCCGCCCCGTCTCGCGGCAGAGCGCGGCGACGGCGAGAGCGCGAGCGGACTCCGACGTGAGCCCCGCCACCGACACGACGCGCCGCCCGGCCCGCACCTCGTCCGCGAGCCGGCGCAGCTCCTCGCCTTCGAGCACGCGCCTCAACGCGTCCCGCACGACCGACCCGACTTGTACCGTACTACTCATAACCCGAAGCGCGTGACAGGTGACAAGTGACAGGTGACAGGGAAGAAGGATTTACTTGTCACCTGTCACCTGTCACGGTTTACGGCTTTCCCTGTCACCTGTCACGTCTCTTATTCTCTCGATGATGTCGGTCGTCGAAGCGCCCTCGACGAAGGGGAGCGCGACGACGCGCCCGCCCGCCGCCTCGACCTCCTCGCGCCCGTGTATCTCGGAGAGCGCGTAGTCGCCGCCCTTGACGAGCACGTCTGGCAAAAGTTTCGCGATGAGCTGCCGCGGCGAGAGCTCGTCGAAGACGGTGACGTAGGAGACGGCTTCGAGCGCGGCGAGGACTTCGGCGCGCTCGCCCGCAGGCATCACGGGTCGCCCCGCGCCTTTCAGCTCGCGCACGGCGCGGTCGGAGTTGATCGCGACGAGCAACGCGTCTCCGAGCGAGCGCGCCTGCCGCAAATAGCGCACGTGCCCGACGTGCAGCAGGTCGAAGCAGCCGTTCGTGAACACGAGCCGCCGCCCCTCAGCGCGCAGGCGCGCGCGCACCTCCGCCGCCCGATCCCGCGAAAGAATCTTCTCTTCCATCACCGTGTTGAGGAAATGCTAGCACGAAAGCCGTCCGTGGTCAGTTGTCCGTGGTCAGTCGCTCTTCCTCGACCATTGCCGCGCGTTAAAACCATGCCGTGCGCGAACCACGTGCAACGGACAACTGACAACTGACAACTGACGAATTTGCTGATCGCCGATTGCTCCTCGTATAATCCGCCTTTCGCCCGCGGCCCCTGCTTTATGACAGACGCCCAGACGCCCTTCATCGACGACAACGATCAGACTCGCGCCCGCCGTGATCACCTCGAAGCGATCCGCGCGCTCGTCGGCAACGCCTACCCGAACAAGTTCCGGCGCACGAACGTCACCGCGCCGCCCGAGGGCGAGGACACGATCAGCTCAGTCGTCGAGCAGTTCAAATCACAGGAGCCGCAGGTCGAGGCGGGCGCGCGGCCGACGCCGGAGCAGCTCGAAGCGGCGAACGCGGGGCTGAACGGCGTCGAGGTGCGCGTGAGCGGTCGGGTCGCGACGCCGCCGCGCGTGATGGGCAAGGCGGCGTTCGTGCACCTTTCGGATGGGAAGTCGCGCTTGCAGATTTACGTCCGCAAGGACGACGCGCGGGCGGTGAGCAACGACACGGGCCGGGTGCTCGACGAAGCGGAGAGCGGCTGGCGGCTCTTGCAGTCGCTCGACCACGGCGACTTCGTCGGCGTCTCCGGCTTCCTCTTCGTGACGAAGACGGGCGAGCTGTCCGTCCACGTGCGCGAGGTGCAGTTCCTCGCCAAGGCTCTGGTGCCGATGCCGGATAAGATGCACGGCATATCTGACCCGGAGATCGGGCGTCGGCAGCGCTACGTCGATCTCATCGCGTCGAGTCTGAAGATCGAGCGCGAAGAGAATGAACTGACGACGCGCGAGGTCTTCGAGCGCCGCTCGAAGCTGATCACGCAGATGCGTTCGTATTTGGACGCGCACGGCTACGTCGAGGTCGAGACGCCGATGCTCTCGCCCATCGCGTCGGGCGCGGCGGCGCGGCCCTTCAAGACGCACCACAACGCGCTCGGCATAGACCTCTACGCGCGCATCGCGCCGGAGCTGTACCTGAAGCGGCTGCTGGTCGGCGGCTTCGAGCGCGTGTACGAGCTGAACCGCAATTTCCGCAACGAGGGGATCGGCTACCGCTGGAACCCCGAGTTCACCATGCTCGAATTCTACTGCGCCTACATGGACGTGAACGGCATGATGGACTTCTGCGAGGAGATGCTGCGGACGACAATTAAGGATGTGGCAGACACGACCATTCTTCGCTTCGGTAAGCATGAAGTTGACTTTGGAGAGCCAATTCCGCGACTCAGTATGAAAAAAGCCATTGGTGCGTATCCACATCTGTTGTGGAAGGACTTAGCTGGAGAGAAGTTTGAAGAAGCTTGGCTTGATGAGCCTAGGCGGGTTCGTCAGCTTTCTGTTTTTAATGAAAGATTTAATGCAGCTATCGGGTCTAGTGACTGGCTCGAAGAGGAAAAGGCTCATAGGATGCGAGAGACAATCCCTAGTTTATGGCAACAAGCTAAGGAGGAGGACGCAAACCAAGAAGAGCCAGACACAATCGACATTGCCCAAGGCATTGAGCGTCTCTTTGCAGAGGTGGCTGAACACGAGCTTATTCAGCCGACATTTATCACCAACTTTCCGAAGCCGATCTCTCCCCTCTCGAAAGCCTCGCCCGCCGATCCGTCAGTCGCAGAGCGGTTCGAGTTGTACGTCGCCGGGATGGAGATCGCGAACGGGTTCTCGGAGCTGAACGATCCCGTGGAACAGTACGAGCGTTTCGAGGATCAGGCGCGGCAGCGCGAGCGGGGCGACGAGGAGGCGATGCAGACCGACATGGACTACGTCCGCGCGCTCTCCTACGGGATGCCGCCCGCCGCCGGCATCGGCATCGGCATCGACCGCCTGACGATGCTCCTGACGAACAAGAAGTCGATACGCGACGTGATCCTCTTCCCGCACATGCGCCCCCAGGCGGCGAGACAGGAAGAAGCCGAGCAACCGCCCGCCGACGGCGAGCAACCAAACCCGCAGGTGTGATCTTCCACTGAACTCGTAAACCCCGAAATATTACGCCTCACGAGGCACGAAGGAGAAAGAATGATGACCCGAAAGATTTTCGCAGTTTCCCTCTTGCTGATGCTCACCGGAATCTTCGCCTACGCGCAAGGTGAGGCGAAGACCGTCAAGGTGAAGGGCTACCTGACCGACAACATGTGCGCCGGTTCCCCCGACGAGGACAAGGACTTCGCCGAGGACGCGAAGGAGCACAGCGTCTCCTGCGCCATGATGCCCCACTGCGTCAAGAGCGGCTTCGCCGTCGCCGCGGGGCGCAAGCTCTACAAGCTCGACGAGGCGGGCAACAAGCTCGCGTCCAAAGTGTTCAAGACGACGAAGCTCGGAAGGGGCGTGATGGTCGAGGTCGAGGGCACGGTCGAGGGGACGACCTTGCACGCGACGAAGCTCGTCGAAGTCGCGGCGAAGTAACACCGGAGTCCGTCCGACGGAAAGCAGGAGGGGCGCGCGATCCG
>DATLMC010000092.1:0-5951 GCA_035537435.1 Pyrinomonadaceae bacterium
TACCGCCGGTCGAACCGCCACCAGAACCTTCTTCAAAAAACATCGCAATATCCTCCTAGTAGGTTGTTGAGGGTTGCGTCGCATCGACGGGCTGCTTAACTCCCTCGCCGCGTCTCCGCAACGAGAGGCGCGCGTGCCCGCACAAGAACTTCATCTAATTAACAATCTGCGTGCCTCGTAGACTAGGAAAAACTTGTGGAGCAATTGTCAAGATTTGTAGCTCATTTCGTCTTTAACGCTCGTCGCCGCGAGTCGCGTCAACATAAAGTCGTACACGTCCGGTCAAAAAAACGTACACGCCGCTCTCGGTCGTTCACTTCAAGACACACCGCTTCATCTCGCGACCGATCGCTTCATCGCACGACTCGCGCGATGCTCATCGCGACGCGCGCGCCGATACGGAGAGAGGCGCGTGCTATAATTTCTTCTTCCATGAGCCGCGCCGGAATCTACATCCACATCCCCTTCTGCCGCACGCGCTGCTCCTACTGCGACTTCGCCACCGGACAGTACGAAAGCGGACTGAGCGAGCGCTACGTGCGCGCGCTCGCGCGGGAGGTTTCGATCTTCGCCGCGGAGCGAACGCGCGCGGTCGAGCGGCACGACCGCGCTGCCGACTCGCGCGATCATGAGAATGACTCGCGCTCCGCCCCCGCGCCCGACGCGGAAACTCCCGGCGTCGACACCATCTATTTCGGCGGCGGCACGCCCAGCCTGCTCGCGCCCGCGCAGGTCGCTCACCTGATGGAAACCGTCCGCGCGAACTTCGACGTCTCGGCCGACGCCGAAGTGACGATGGAGATGAACCCCGGCACGGTGACGAGAGAGGCGGCCGAAGGCTTCCGCGCCGCGGGCGTTAACCGCGCGAGCTTCGGCCTGCAGACCTTCGACGACGCGCAACTGCGCCGTCTCGGCCGCACGCACACCGCCGAAGACGCGCGCCGCACGCTCTCGACTCTCCGCGCCGCCGGCTTCACGAACGTCAGCTTCGATCTCATCGCGGGCCTCCCCGGACAGACCGTCGCGCAGTGGTCGCGCAACATGGACGAGGCGCTCCGGCTCCGCCCCGAACACCTCTCGCTCTACCTCCTCGAAGTCCACGAGGGGACGCCGCTCGCCGATCAGATCCGCCGCGGCGCGCACCCGCAGCCCGACCCCGACACAGCCGCGGAGATGTACGAACTGCTCGTCGAACGCACCTCCCGCGCGGGCTACGGGCACTACGAGATTTCCAACTTCTGTCTGCCCGGCTACGAGTCGCGGCATAATCTTAAATACTGGGTGGGCGCGCCCTACTACGGCTTCGGCAACTCCGCGCACTCCTACGACGGGGGCGGTGTGCGCTGGTCGAACGAGCGCGACACCCTGCGCTACGTCGAAATGATCGAGCGGGCGGGCGGCGCGATAATCGAGACGAACACCTTGACCGCGCGCGAACGCGAGGCCGAATCACTCTTCCTCGGCTTGCGCCTCATGCGCGGCGTCGATCTGCGGAAGCACCGCGCACGCTTCGGCGCGGACGTTCGCTCAAGCCACGCCGAAGACCTCGCGCGCTTTTGCGACGCCGGCCTGATCGAAGTGGATGACGACACGCTGCGCCTCACCAGCGCGGGCGCGCTGCTCTCTAACGAAGTCTTCGCGGCGTTTGTGTGAGAAGGAGCTGTGAGCGATTAGCTGTTAGCTAAAACTTTAACAGGTATCGGGACGACTATCGCTGATCCACTCTGACCCGATTCAGAAAGCCAACAGCCAACAGCTATTAGCTAATCGCTTAAACCCATGATCGATCTACGCAGCGACACCGTGACGAAGCCGACGCCCGCGATGCGCCGGGCGATGGCGGAGGCCGAGGTGGGCGACGACGTGTACGGCGAAGACCCGACCGTCAACCGCCTGCAAGAGCGCGCCGCCGAACTCTTCGACAAGGAAGCCGCCCTGTTCGTCCCCACCGGCTCGATGGGCAACCAGATCGCGGTGAAGCTCCACACGCGCCCCGGCAACGAGGTGGTCATCGAGGAGCGCGGGCACATCTTCAACTACGAGATGGCGGCGATGTCGGCCGTCGCCGGCACAATCGCGCGCCCCGTCCGGAGCGCGGACGGCAGCGGCATACTCCGCTGGGACGAGATCGAGTCGGGCTTGCACGTCAACAGCCATTACTACGTCGCGCCCACCGGGCTCGTCGCCATCGAGAACTCGCACAACCTCGCCGGCGGCACGGTCTACACGCGCGAACGCACCGAGGAGGTCTGCGAGCGCGCGCACGCGACGGGGCTGCCCGTCCACCTCGACGGCGCGCGCATCTTCAACGCGGCCGCGGCGCAGGGCGAGACGGTCGCCGCGCTCGCGCGCCCGGCCGATTCGGTGATGTTCTGCCTCTCGAAGGGGCTCGGCGCGCCCGTCGGATCGATGCTGCTGGGGAAGAAGGAGTTCATCGAAGAGGCGCGCGCGTGGCGCAAACTCCTCGGCGGCGGGATGCGGCAGGTCGGCGTGATCGCCGCCGCCGGCCTCGTCGCCCTCGAAGAGTCGCCGAAGGGGCTGCACCAGGATCACGCCAACGCGCGCCGACTCGCGGAAGGTCTCGCAGAGCTGCCCGGCGTCAAGATCGACCCCGAAAGGGTCGTCACCAACATCGTCATCTTCGACGTGGCCGATACGGGGCTCGCCGCCGACGCGATCTGCGCGCGCTTGCAGGAGCGCAACGTCCTCGCCTCCGGCTTCGGCGCGTCCATCCGCATGGTCACGCACTACGACGTTTCGCGCGAAGGCATCGAGGCGGCCCTCGCCGCGCTGCGCGTCGTGATCGCACAACGTCGGAGTTAACTTGTAGGGGCAGGGCTCGTCCCTGCCCGCCGCGCCATCGCGCGGACGCGAGGTCTGTGAAACGCGACGTTGAGAAAACGCGCCTCTTGATTATCGTCATCACGGACGATGCGGGCAGGGACAAGCCCTGCCCCTACATTTGTACCTACATTTGTAGATGACACGACCCCTCATCATCGCCATCGACGGGCCTTCGGGCGCGGGCAAGTCCACGCTCGGCAGGATGCTCGCGCGCGAGCTGGGCCTGCTCTACGCGGACACGGGGGCGATGTACCGCGCGGTCGCCATCGCTGTCGTCGAAGCGAACGTGAGCGCGGGCGACGAAGACCGCGTGGCCGAGGTCGCGCGGCGGGCGCGTGTGGAACTGACGGGCGATCCCGATCACCTCCGCGTCGCCCTCGACGGCCGCGACGTGACCGACGAGATTCGCACGGAACAGGCGAGCCGCCTCGCCTCCGTCATCTCGACGATCCCGGCCGTGCGCCGCGAACTCGTCAGGCGGCAGCGCGAGATGGGCGAGAGCGGGGCCGGAATAGTGCTCGACGGGCGCGACATCGGCACGGTCGTCTTCCCCCGTGCGGACGTGAAGTTCTTCGTCACCGCCGTCCCCGAAGAGCGAGCGCGCCGCCGCTACGAGCAGGATCACGCGAGGGCGCCCGACCTCACGCTCGCCGACACGCTCGCCGACCTCAACACGCGCGACCTGCGGGACTCGAACCGCGCCGACTCGCCCTTGAAGATCGCAGACGACGCCGTCGTCATCGACACGACCGAACTCCCCGTCGAAGATGTCTACGCGCGGATGCTGGCGGTCGTGCGCGAGCGTCAAGCGGCCGCTTTAACGCAGGACTGAAGACTTTCCATGTTCACGGGCATCATCGAAGAACTCGGCCGCGTGCGCAGCCTTGAGCGGCGGGGCGAGGGCGTGCGGATTCGCGTCGAGGCGCGCGTCGTGAGCGACGGAACGAAGGAGGGCGATTCCGTCGCGGTCAACGGCGTGTGCCTGACCGCGCTCGACGTGCAGCCGGGCTCGTTCGCGGCGGACGGCTCGCGCGAGACCTTGCAGCGCTCGACGCTCGGATACCTACGCGCCGGATCGTTCGTCAACCTTGAGCGCGCCGTCACGCCCGCGACAAGGCTCGGCGGCCACATCGTGCAGGGGCACGTCGACGCGCGCGGTCGCTTCCTCGGCGCGGAAGATCACGGCGGCTCGTGGACGGTTCGCGTCGGCTACCCGCCAGAGATCGCGCGCTACCTCGTCTTCAAGGGCTCGGTCGCGGTCGAGGGCATCAGCCTCACCGTCGCCGCGCTCGCCGCCGAGCATTTCGAGATCGCCGTCATCTCGAAGACGTGGGAGGTGACGAACCTCTCGCACCTCAGACCGGGCGACGACGTGAACCTCGAAGCCGACATCATCGCGAAGTACGTCGAGCGCATCCTCGCGGTCGGCGGGTCGGGCGGCGGTGAGCCACAGTCGCCGGGCTTGACGCTTGAGAGGCTCGCCGATCTCGGCTACTGATCGCCTGACGGTAATGTTCTGATATTCGTCTCTAGTTGAGCGCCGGCCGGGCCGTGATTCACGGCAGAGGCGCAGAGAGGTGGCGCGGAGGGTCGCGAGGTGTTCGAGCCTCCGCGCTAACTCTGTGTCCCTCCGCGCCCCCGCGGCGAAGGTCTCGCTGCCACGCGCAAGCTCAGTCAACTGAGACGCCTCCGCGCCGCCCGCCAGATTTTCCCGCCAACAGTCTCACGTCTGCTGCCGTTTCCCGGGCAAAATAGTCGATTTCTGCTCGCTCCCGGAGCGGGCATCAGGCTTGCTTCGTGGCGCGACGCGGAGAAAATTGTCGAGTCGCAAAACGGCGCGCTTTCGGGTAACATATCGCAGGTACGACCAACTCCCCCGAATCAGAGTGAACCGAAATGCCTTTCGCTTCGATTGAAGAGGCCGCCGCCGACATTCGCGCCGGCCGGATGGTGATCATCGTGGACGACGAGTCGCGCGAGAACGAGGGCGACCTCGCCTGCGCGGCCGAGTGCGTCACGCCGGAGATCATCAACTTCATGGCGACCCACGCGCGCGGCCTCATCTGCATGCCGCTCACGGAGGAGCGCTGCGACGAGCTGCACCTGACGATGCAGGTCAACGACAACACCTCTTTCTTCGGCACGGCCTTCACCGTCTCCGTCGAGGCCAGGCGGGGCGTGACGACCGGCATCTCCGCCTCCGACCGCGCGACGACCATCCTGACGGCGGTCGACGCGCGCACGCGCCCGCAAGACCTCGCGCGCCCCGGCCACGTCTTCCCGCTGCGCGCCCGAAAGGGCGGCGTGCTCGTGCGCCCCGGGCAGACCGAGGCGATAGTCGATCTCGCGCGCATCGCCGGCTTGCAGCCCGCCGGCGTCATCTGCGAGATCATGAACGCCGACGGCACGATGGCGCGCCTGCCGCAGCTCACCGGGTTCGCGGAGGAACACGATCTGAAGATCATCTCGGTCGCCGACCTCGTGCGCTACCGCGTGCAGCGCGAGACGCTGGTGCGCCGCGCGGTCGAGACGGACGTGCCGACCGTCTTCGGCCGCTTCCGCGCCGTCGCCTACGAGAACGTCGTCAACGGCGAGATTCACCTCGCGATGGTGATGGGCGAGGTGGCGACCGAAGAGCCGGTGCTGGTGCGCGTCCACACCGAGAGCGTGACGGGCGACGTGTTCGGCTCGCTCCTGGACGATTCCGGTTTCCAGTTGCACACCGCGCTGGAGAAGATCGCGGCGGAGGGGCGCGGCGTCGTCCTGTACCTGAAGCAGCGCGAGCACGGGCTCGACCTGATGCACCAGCTCCGGACGTACGCGGTGATGCAGGAGCACAAGATCAACTTTCAGGAGGCGAGCGTGGAGACCGGGTACGGCGCGAACCGCGACTACGGCGTCGGCGCGCAGATCCTCCACGACCTCGGCCTGCGCCGCATCCTGCTCCTCTCGAACCACCCGCCGCGCGTCGCCGCGCTCGAAGGCTTCGAGCTGGAAGTGGTCGGCAACGTACCGCTCGGCACGCCGGCGAAAGAAGTGATGAGTCATGAGTGATGGGTGATGAGACGAGAGCTTTGCCTGTTACTCATCACCCATCACTCATGACT